>NBLY01000090.1 GCA_002084665.1 Desulfobacteraceae bacterium 4572_35.2
TCCTGAATGCTGAGAAGCGAAAAGGAATACATGATGAATTGTTTCTTGAAGTGGATGAAAATAACGACTTTATCCTTAGTTGTTTGTGGGGCATTGTCTGGTTTTGCTTGGGGCGTTTCGGAAGCGCAGAATGTTCAGACGTTGGTGTCAAAAGCCCAGCAATACAGTCGTCAAAAAAACAAGAGTCAATTGGCGATAAGCTATATCAATAAAGCGATTAAGCTGCAGCCTCGGAACCAACAACTATATTATCAACGTGCCCTTATTTTAGGTCGTGCTGGTATGTATTCTGCTGCGATTCCAGAATTATCCCGTTTTGCTAGAATGAAAGAATTTCCCCATGCTATTCGTTTTCGAGCCGATTGTTTTATGGCGATGAATGACATGCGGAGTGCTACTAGAGATTATTTTGCTTTTTTGAGAAAAGAGCCGAAGGATGGTAAAGTCTGGTTTTATTTAGCTGAGGCTTATGTCTTGATGGGCGATAAAAAATCTGCGCTTGCCGCAATAAATAAAGGTTTGGCAACAGGTTCTCATTGGTCAAAAAAACTTAAAAATCTGAGAATACAAATATTGACAAATCAAATAGTGAAACCGCATAAGCCTTTTTCAAACTAAGAGGAACTATGATGCAAATCATAAACAAAAAATATCGGCTAATTCTATTTGTTGTCTTTATTATGTTGTGTTGCCCATTGGTTTGTTTTTCAACATCAAATCGCTCAATTGGTGAGTTCGATGGACGGAAAAATATTCTCGTTTCGACTATTGGTGAATTACGTTCAAGTGTTGAGAATATAACGCCCGGAACCACGATTATCCTAGAATCAGGCTATTATAATCGTGGTTTTCGTTTAGCGAATTTTCATGGCTCACCTGATAACCCTATTATCATCAAGGGCTCTAACCCTGATAATCCTCCAGTTTTTGAAGGTCGAGGTGAGGGTTTAAAAGTCAGTAGTTGTTCGTATATAAAATTCAAAAATATAATATTTAAAGGTTTTACTACGAATGGGATTAACGTTGACGATAGTGGAAAAATAGATCAGCCATCACATCACCTAATTTTCGACAATATCTCCATTTTAAATATTGGTTCAAAAGGGAACCATGATGCTTTAAAAATGTCGGGTGTTGATCACTTTATTGTGCGTAATTGTCGCTTCGAAGGTTGGGGTGGTTCTGGGACTGATTTAGTCGGATGTCATAACGGAGTCATAGAAGGTTCTTGTTATCTTGGTAAAGTTGGTTATCGAACTGGAAATGGTATTCAGGTAAAGGGTGGTTCGCACTCGGTTCTGGTGCAAAGTAATTATTTTGAAGATTCTGGCTTTAGAACGGTTCAAATTGGTGGCTTAACGGGTAAACAGTATTTTAGACCATTGGCAACATATTATGAAGCCAAGGATATTCGTGTTTCTGGAAATGTTTTTGTTGGTGGAGAAGCACAAATTGCTTTCGTAACAGCTTTAAACAGTACTGTTGATCATAACCTTTTTTATCTCCCGGTAAAATGGCTTGGCAGGATTTTGCAAGAAACTCGGAACCCTCAATTTTCTCCATGCTCTGGTGGTGTTTTTAGTAAAAATATTGTCATTACTTATGATGGTATAAAATCTATTTTCAATATTGGTCGCGGAACAGATCGAAAAAGTTTTTTGTTCAGTGAAAATATTTGGAGTAGCTCAAAACGAGATATTGATTCAGAATTGCCAACTTCTGAGGTTGATGGGCTTTTTGATATGCAGGTGATTATCGAAAGGGATTTGGATGGTCAAATTGGTGTTGTAGGTGATAATCCATTGAATAATCGTGCTGGACCGTTAGCGTATCAACCTTGGCGGGTGATAAATGACTTTAGTGATATCGATGTTCTCTCTCATATTTCAGAGAATGTAGCCCCACCCTCAATCGTCGCGACTCAAGCAGATGAATTTGATTCAACTTCAAATGGTGCAACGACTCAGGGTGTGATTGTCTTTTTTGTTGTCACAACAATAGTGGTGTTGGCATTGGTGTGGATCTTATTTAGACTTTATCTTCTTAACAGGGAAAAGTGATAAGCCATTGTTGCACTATCCACCATTTTTAGTGGATGAGATAATTTTTATCGCTTTGCGGAGATGATTAAGGCGAATTTCTTTTATTTTATGCCAACGCAATTGGTTGAGAATCGGCAGTAATGCGCGGACTCTGAAGGTTTCTTGTTGATAGCATTTGGTTGTTACGTTGTTTCTTAGTAATGCGTTAGCTTTGTTGATGTAGCGTTTTATTTGTCTGCTCTTCGCGATTTCTAATGTGGCACCATTGTCATAGACGGTTATTTGTTCTTTGTTGCTAATTCCTTTTTTATCTAAATCGCACATCAATATACAGCCAGTTCTTTCAAATTGATTCCAAGTTAAGCAATCACCATTATCCCAATAGACGTTATTTGCGCAAAAATTGCCGAGAGAATAGATGATCGGAGCATCTCTATAGTGTTCTATACCTTGAAGAACATGAGGGTGATGACCCGCGACCATTGCGGCCCCAGCATCAATGAAGTGCTGAGCTTGACTTCTCTGGGTAAGAGAGGGGATACGAAAACGCTCTTCACCCCAATGTGGTGTAATGATGACGTGGTCATACTGTTTTTTTAACGCCGAAATTTGCTGACACAGCGCAGCTTGATCTAATTTTACGACACCACTTGATTTATCGGTGGCAAATCGGTACATGCCGCTTGAGGTATCTACCGCAGAGAGAAACGCAATGGTGATGCCATTGATTTTTAAAATGGCTGGTTGTGAGGCATCATTGAGGTTTAATCCTGCACCAAAATAAGGGATTTCGATATCGTTTAGTAGCGACGTTAATTTCAAAAATCCTTCATCCTTACCATCAAAACAGTGATTATTACCCAGTGTGACCAAGTTGATGCCACTCTCTTTGATGCTGCGGATCTGTTCTTTAGAGCTGAAAACACGAGGTTCTGTGTCAACATTGTCCTCGCTTGGTAGGGTACATTCGAGATTTGCTAAAACAATATCTGCGCCAGCAAAGAGTTCTCGTATCTCACCTGATAGCGCTTCAAGCCCCCGTTGCGGTTCATCGCTACCCGGCTTTGCTGTGAGCAGTAGGTCGCCAACGACTGCAATCTTGATCCGTTTATTCGTTTTTTGAAGAGTCATATCTCAATTTGTCATTTCTTGGGATTTTAGTTCCGAGGTAACCACCTATTAAGAAGCAATAAATATCGGTCATTGAGGGGGTTCTGTTGACCAGAAAAAATTGGCCACCTTCTTGAAGTATTCCCACGATTAAGCCTGTTAGTAAGGCAAAGTAAATTCCATTTTCATGGCTATTGAAGCTGTCGTAACGTAAACGGAGTAGGTAAACTAAAATTGCTGACAAGGTGATGTTCTGCACAAAGAGACGGGCGTGCTCCATGGTTGCTCCCATAGCGTAATGGTAGAGGGGGAGCAGTTCTTTTAGGTTGTTTGGCAGTTTTTGTTTTGCTGATTGCAGCTCCCAGTTGAAATTGAAAGGGGTCCAGCCAAGGTAAAGTAGATAACTAAGGATGGAGAGAATCGCGAGGGTTAAAATAGATTTTCTTGAAATGCGGGTGATCAGCAATGGGCCGGTTATCACAACTAAAAAAGAGCCTAAATTGCTTGCAATAACATTGGCTACGTTGATGGTACGGCTTGCGATCATCGGCTTCATCAGTTCCATGCCCAGTGCTAAAAGAACGGTGATGCAGGCGAATTTAACCCAGTGGCGCTGATGCTGTTTGGCCCCATTCCAAAAGGATAGCATGAGGCTGATGAGGTGAAACGTTTGTATCTTGACCATGATCCACCAATGCCACGGGTGCTGAGAAAAACCGTCCACTAAATCAAAATGTGATCGTTTCAGACTTCGCCAAACCTGAGATAGCTTAATTGTCGGTAGAAATGGTGATAGGGCATCGGCACATAGCAGCATTAACAGCAACAGGGTAAAGATATCGAGCGGCCAATGCTGCCACCGATCAGTTAACCATGCCGTAACACGGTAAAAATATTTATGGCCAAAGATGATGCCAGCTATGGCCCCGACCAATCCGCTTATACTGTTTAGAAGCCAATCCGAGGCACTGGGTACCCTGTTTACAATAAAAGTTTGTAAACATTCAATCCCCAGGCTCAAACCGCCACAAAATATGAGCACGAGAATGATTGTTGTCTTACGCGATGTTCTGTTTGATAGGGTGATTTGTGTTGCCAACAGGAAACCCAATGGCATGTATAAGGCTAAGTTACTGACAAAGTCTGAACCGCTTATTCTTCTATGAGAATTGAACGGCCAATCTGACCAAAAATCATGGTGAAATGTTTGTTGAAAATTGATCGATTCGACCCATGTAAATGGCATCAGGCTGGCGTAAATAAGCAAGGCACTATAAAGCAGGATCAATATAATCAGAAATCTGCTATTTGGGGTCGTTTCCAGCATGGCGAGAATACTTCCTTCATTGGCTGTATAGCAGGCTGTCGGACTCAACATGGACCTACTACGAAATAGCTTGATAGGATACAACTATAGATTTAACATGTTTAGCGTGTTTTAACAATGTGTGTGCAATTGTAGATCAAATATTGTTTGATATACTTTTATTTCATTAGATTAATGTTGCTGATGTGCCGATTAAATTACTCTGGAGGGATTTTTGGTTCTGGTTCTCATGCTGAACAAACCGCCAAAATTATGATTGCTTTCGAAAAGGTCTGTCTGCAAGAAAATCCTGATCTCGTGATTGTTGTTGGCGATGTGAATTCAACCATGGCCTGCACAATTACAGCGAAGAAGCTGGGAATCAAGGTTGCTCATGTTGAAGCGGGACTCCGCTCACGTGATATGTCGATGCCAGAGGAGATCAATCGTCTGTGTACTGATGTCCTTTGTGATTATTTGTTTACCACGGATCACTTCGCTGATGAAAATTTAGTTGCTGAAGGGATCAGTGACGATAAGGTATTTTTTGTCGGCAATGTCATGATCGATACGCTGATGAAACATCGTGCGATGGCTGCTAAATCTGCATTTGGCGAACAGTTAGGATTAACGTGTGGCGAGTATGCCACCTTGACCATGCACCGCCCCGGAAATGTTGATAACAAGCAGATTTTGCAAGGTATTCTTGAAGCATTAAAGGAGATATCCAAATGTGTGCCGATCGTTTTTCCGATTCATCCCAGAACCAAAAAAATGGCTGATCAGTTTGGTCTATCTCATTTTTTTAATAACGGTGACAAGGTCGAAGGGATCTGGATTACTGAACCTTTAGGATATCTTGAATTTCTGAATTTGAATATGAATGCCAAATTGCTCCTTACCGATAGTGGTGGTTTGCAGGAGGAGACAACGGTGCTCGGCGTCCCCTGTATTACCATGCGGCCGAATACCGAGCGACCGATCACCTGTGAGGTTGGCTCGAATATTATGGTTGGCAACAGTAAGGAGAAGATCTTACGTGAGGCCTTTAAGATTTTGGATGGCGTAAGTTCCAAAAGGAACGTTCCCGATAAGTGGGATGGCAAGTCTGCCGAACGAATCATAAAGGTTTTGATCTCAACTACTGATGATTAGGTATCGTTTACTTAAACGATAAAATTTAAACCAGGAGTTCAAAATTGGCATTTTACTGTCCCTGAGCGAAGTTACGGAGGCTAAGAAAAAGGATGTTTCAAGACGCCCTAAAGGATAATCGCTGGTACCTGCTGGGGTTAATTCCGCTACTGGTGTTGACCTACTGGTCGATCGTGTCGGGGATGGTTTCCGACTGGAATAACGATCCTAATTATTCCCACGGTTTTTTAGTGCCATTAATCTCCGGTTATATGATTTGTCAAAAATGGCCAGAGTTGAAGAGTTTAGCTGTGCAACCAAATAATAGCGGATTTTTAGCTGTAATAGGTAGTCTGGTTTTATTGATCTTAGGGTTCGCTGGTACTGAATATTTCACCATGCGAGTATCGCTGGTTTTTTTGTTGGCTAGTATTGTTATTTTATGGTTTGGCTGGGTTGTTTTTAGGGCGCTGTTGTTTCCTCTGGCGTTTCTCCTATTTATGGTGCCGCTGCCGTATATTGTTTACGATGCGCTGGCGTTTCCTCTTAAGCTATTGGTGGCGAAGTTTTCTGTCATATCTCTTAAGCTCATGGGTATTGCTGTGCTGCGTGAAGGGAACATCATCATGTTTCCCCAAACCGTATTGGAGGTTGCCGATGCATGCAGTGGGCTACGCTCTCTCATGTCTCTTATTGCATTGGCTGTGGCCTATGCAGCTTTCTCCCATACCTCGCATATCAAACGCATCATTATCGTGTTGTCAGCGGTTCCTATTGCCATCGTTACAAACATGTTTAGGGTGATCGTGACAGGTGTGCTTGCCCAGCATTATGGGGCGGCAGCAGCTGAAGGTTTTTTTCATGAATTTGCTGGGATAACCGTTTTTGCCATAGCGATGATTCTACTTTTTTTGCTTGGTGCGATTTTGACTAAGGTTAAGACGCTATGAAGAGGATGCGATTTTATTTTGTTTATATTGCCCTTGCCTTTACAGCCCTTTTTGTTGCGTTTCATGAGGATGTTTATGAGCCAGTGGTTAAACCTCTCTCTGATATTCCACAACACCTTACAGGGTGGTCGATGATCGACGAAACCCGCTTTAGCGCAGCGATTCTTGAGCAACTACGGCCAACAGATTATCTTTACCGTGTCTATTCTGGAGAGGATCAACGTGCTGTTTCACTTTATCTTGGTTACCATGGCGGGGGGCCAAAGAGTGGCTCGATTCATTCACCGAAACATTGTCTTCCCGGTAGTGGCTGGCACATTATTTCAGAAAATCGCATCGAGAGGGTGATGTTGGCGCTCTAAAACGAGGCGAGAAGTTTCTTGAGGATTTTTATCCGCACATCAAGGCGGTATTGCCACAATGATTATATGAGATTGATTGTGGTCGTATCCATAAAATATATTGTTAAATTTAATTTGGCAGGGCAGTGAAATTCAACCTGTATTTTTTTGAGGTTTTTCATCTATGGCACAATTAGCCCTCTCTTCTTTCACTGTTGTTATTGTTCTCGTGTATGTCGGGATTTTGTTATTCCGAAAACAGTGGCGCGTTTCTGTTTTAGCTCAAATTGGTGGTTTGGTAGCCTGCGTTGTCCTTGAGATTTGTGACTTGAACGCACTACTCAAGCCTGAATCACTCATGGATTGGAAACAGATTGCACTGATTGC
>NBLY01000091.1 GCA_002084665.1 Desulfobacteraceae bacterium 4572_35.2
TGTCGAGAAATCGTGGAGCGTTAGCCATGATCTGTTCCTGTTGTGGTGGGGTAAGGGCTGCAAGTGATAAATATGCGTGAAATCCAAAAGCATTAAACTACGTACTGTGATTACATAGCACATCCTAAGATTAATCAACAAGAGAACTTTGGTTAGGACTTTATGCTGGTTTAAGTATTTTCAAGTTTTACTCACCAATATCTTCATTCCACAGTTGTGGCTGTGTTGCAATGAACGACTCCATCAACTCAATGCACTCTGAACTGGTGCAGAGTGAGACCTCGACTCCCCGCGACTTTAAGTATTCCTCGGGGCCTTGAAACGTTTTGTTTTCACCAATAACCACCTTGGGAATTCCATAGAGTAGCACCGCACCGCTGCACATGTCGCACGGTGAGAGGGTTGAGTAGAGGGTCGCGCGTTGGTAGTCTTTGGCCGTTAGGCGGCCAGCATTTTCAAGGCAGTCCATCTCAGCGTGTAGAATTGCGCTGTTTTTTTGCACGCGACGATTATGGCCTCGGCCAACGATCTTATTGTCAATAACAAGCACCGAGCCAATAGGGATTCCGCCCTCGTTTAACCCTTTTTTTGCTTCGTCGATGGCCGCAGCTAAAAAAATATCCATCCTATCCCCTCGTCCTTTAAATTAATCAAAATTGTTTAGATGAAGCGTTTTAGCTCTGGTGCGCTACTCGCTATCATCGCCTGCTGTTGCGAATCATCACTTAAAAAGCTGAAATCGTTAAAATCAAAACCCGGTGCGACGCTACAGCCAATCAAGCTATAGTCACCTGTTGTTTCTGCGGCTTGATAGCAATCACCGTGGATAATTGCGACATAGTTGCCGTTTTCCGAACCGAGTTGTTGTTCTCTTACTTCCCCTTCATTGAGTGTCAGTAAGCGTAGGGGCGCGCCGGTATAGAAGTTCCAGATTTCGTCGTGACACACTTTATGGAAGCGGCTGACTTGCCCTTTGGTCAGGAGAAAATAGATATGGGTAACCGCTTGCCGTTCGCCTTGCACCGCATGGGATGAAACCGTTTGTGCTGAACGGTACACCTCTTTGTAAAAGCCCCCTTCAGGGTGGGGGATTAAGCCATATCTATCAATGAGCTTTTTCATTGTGTCTCCGTGTTTTGTAACATGGGACATTAATAGATTGTCCCCTGTTGTTGAGCGTATTGTTCGAGAACTTGAGCTGCTTGATGACGACATAGGTCGCGCACCACGCTGATGTTACGTTTAGCATAGTTTTTCAGCCAATCGTCGGGTTTATCCCCTTCATCGACACTAAACGAGAAATTCCTGCCCACGGGATAGCCCCCATACACATGGCACACGGTTCAGTGGTGCTAAACAGTTCATAGCTGTGTTCACTGGTTGATTGGTGAAGAGTGTGAGCTGTTTGTTGTTGAGCCATGATGATGGCAACAATCTCAGCATGCATCACCGAACAATTTGTTGAGATAACCAGATTGACTCCAGCCGAGATGAGTTGATTGGTTGAGATGTCGAATACAGCAGCACCAAAGGGGCCGCCATCGTTGGCAATATTGAGTCGCGATAGTTCAATGACCCATGCCATTTTTTGCTCATCGCTGATGAGTGCAGGCAGCGGTTCATTGAGGTGCTGAATCAGCCAATCGGGTAAGCGTAGATGAAACTCTGGTTGGCGCATGGTTGATCCCCTTTGTGGTTTAAAGGATTGAATATTACCACTGCTGTTGCCAGCTACAGCAGCAGACTGGCGACCGCTGCGGTCATGCTGGTTGCTAAGGTACCCGCCAGTAGCGAGCGCAAGCCAAGAGCAACAATCTCGTGACCCCGCTCAGGAGCCATGGCTCTTAAGCCGCCAATCATAATTCCAACACTGCCGGGGTTGGCGAAACCACATAGTGCATAACTCATAATACGTAAACTGCGTTCGCTTAACGCATCTGTTGGCAATTGTGCCATGTTGAGGTAGGCGATAAATTCATTGATAATGGTTTTGGTGCCAAACAGTTTACCAGCGGTCTGTGCTTCATGCCATGGGATACCCATCAACCATGTGACAGGGGCCAGGAACACTGCCATAATTTGCTGTAAGCTGATTGGTCCGTTGGCGGTGGGGATCAGTGCCAGAATCATATTACACAGGTGGACAAGGGCGACCATGACAATAATCATTGCAATAATGTTGATCAGCAGCTGTAGCCCTTGAACAGTTCCTTGGACTATAGCATCCATACTGCTGCTGATGTTGCTATCGGCTTTCCATTGGCCACCTGTTTTCTCTTCTGTTTCAGGGATCATGATTTTGGCAATAACAATTGCCGCTGGCGCACTAATCAGTGATGCTGTGAGAATGTGACCGGTAATATCGGGGATCACAGCACTTAGAATTGTGGCGTATAGGGACACGCCGTTAACGATGCGCGGCAGGATACGCCAATAAAACAACAGGGACGACAGGGCGCTGATCAACAACACCAGCGGTAGACCGCGAAAAGCTAAAATATAGGCACTGCCAGCAAAGGGTTCCACAAACGGCAGTGGCCCACCACCAAGATAGCCAAAAACCATGCTGGTGCCAGCTTGCGTTGATTGCTCTAGTGCTAATACGCCTTGATTTAACAGCAGGAAGATCTTTTGAAACAGCGGGATTTTAAAGAGTATTGTCGCGAAAGAATAATGGATGCTGTTTTTACGTTTTTTTGGTAGCTCTGCATTGCAAGATAGTTCAGCGTAAATCGCCCGAAAATCACTCGGCAATAATTCTATCTTCATCATTTCGGATGACGGCTTCGGTTAGATCAAATTCATCAATTAGGGCATCTAAAGCGAGAATGCCACTATCGACACAGTAGCCATTGGGACGATTGCAGGCTTGTTGTAGCGATTGATAGTAATCACCACCGTTGGCGAGAAAATTGATTGTTGCAATGCGATAGGTTGATGAAAAATCAACGGCTGAGCCAGCAACCTGTAGTGAGGTGACGACACCGCCAGCAATAAGAGCCGTAGGGCAAGGTGTGGGCAGTTCAACACCTGAGCGCATATCGTCAACGGTGGCGGCGCAATAGGTGAGTTGTAATCCTGAAACCTGCGGAAAGGCACCAGATGATCGTGTTGACATGGTCTGGTAGTCAAAGGCCCACGTCAGGCCGTTATCTAAGGCGCTGATAAGCTCATAACCGCTCACATCAATGGTGCTAATGGTGTTGCCGAACGGTAGCACCGCCATGGCATCGCCAAAGGTTACCGCGTAGGGTGGTAAGTTGGTGTCAGGGTTAATGTCGACAGGGAGGCTAGAGCGCAGTCCACCGCTGTTGATGATTGATGCCACGGCGCTATCGTAGGTGGAGCCCACTTTGAGTACGGCATCGCTGACTAAATTACCAAGGGGCATCTCTTGACTGCGCACACCGGGATTGCGGTCGCCATTGAAATACACACCGGCCTCACCAATGATGACAGAGCTGAATTCGGTGATCGGTTCTTTATAGTTAGCAACCTGTTCTGCCAGTTCGCCATCGGCATCGATCTCAGCGTTTATGGCGATAGGCTCCCCTGACCAATCGACAATGTGACCTGCGCGGTCAAAAGTGACATCAAGGCGGCCTAACAGTTTACCCCATTCGTACGCGCCAACAACCAGTACCGTGTTGCCTTGAATATCGCTTGTGACACTCGGGTAATCTGCGACAACTCTCTCGGCTAAGTAATGCAATGGCGCACCAGGGCTGTAGGCCGATTCAGGTAGCAGAAGAGGATGATCATGACCACAGACCACCACATCAACATCTGCAAGTTGGCTGATCATGGTGATATCGACATCGTAGCCTGCATGGGAAAGCAAGACAATTTTATTGATCCCCTGCGCGCTCAAGCGGTCGATCTCTGCTTGAATACTCAGCAGGTAGTTATCCACCGTTATGGTTGGCCCACACAAAGAGATATCGGCTAGTAACGGGGTGATCGCCCCAATAATAGCGATCTGTTCCCCACTTTTTTCGACAACAATACTGCGTTGAATTTTACCGAACAATGCCGGTTCAGCGCTGAAATCTAAATTGGTAGAGACAATGGGGATTTGTAACGGTTCCGTTGGGTAGCTGCTGTCAGCGATGTCGATGGCCTCGCCGTTGATGGCCCGAGCGAGAGCAATTGGACCACGATCAAATTCGTGATTGCCCAACGTGACCGCATCGTAGCCTAACGCGTTGAGTGCCATGATATCGGCAGAGCCATGCCAAGCATTGTAAAAAGTGGTTCCTTGAAAAAAATCACCCGCATCAACAAGTAATACCTGATCGAAACCGACCTCATCACGAATGGTTTCTATCATGGTTTTTCTTCGTGCCACGCCGCCCTGTTCTGGTTCACCTAACGGGGCGAAACTTTCGAGGTGGCTGTGGGTATCGTTGGTATGCAACAGGGTGATAGTTGTTTTGTCCGAAGAGGAGTTGCTGGCACAACTAACTAGCCAGAGCGTCATGAAAAGAGCCATCACCATCTTTGTCATGATGAAGTCATAGTGCCAGTTAGAAATATTCGAATGTGTTTGGCGTAACACTTGTTACTGCTCCACTTTCTTTAATTCATGCTGGCGATCGCGCTTTAAATCAACTTGAGCAAACTGTTGCGTCATGGGTAGTTGTAGGTCAAAACGGGGCAGGGTGTCGATCTCCAGCGTTACCTGGTTAGTGCTAAAGCTGAGCACATGACCGCCAGCACTATGGTCGGCGGTAAGGAAGTGGAGATGGTAGCCCGGCACATTGATCCCCTTCACATATGCGGGACAATAAAAGCCCACCATCACCCCTTCAACCTGCTCAAAATTGAACAATGGTTGGCTTTTGACCACCTCAACCAGCGGTGTATAGGGCTTTACTTGGCGCGGTACACTACGGGTGGCAACCGAGTTAAAGCTACCCTTAAGATGAAAGGCGTGAAAGAGGTTTGGCGATAGTCCTGTTTTGGCAATCAGCGTTTTCAAGCTGGTTAACGTAGTATCGGCTGGCAGCTGAAGTTGTTGTTCGGCATCAAAGTGAGTGACACTGGCGAACGGGGTTGTCTCATTATCGGCGACAACACGTGCGCGGCCATCGGCTGAAACGCGCAATACCTGACCGTCGACAACGATCATCTCACCATCGAGGCTGTCGAAGGTGCCAATGCCAAAATCTCCCTGCTGTTTAAGTTTACTCACGGGGATCACACCATCGTAAAGGCCAGCAAGCAGCGCATCAATTGTTGATACTTGATGTAATACTTCACCTGCTGTTGCCGTCGTGATGGCAATGGTAGTTGCACTCAGAGCGATGATCAGTGTTGCAACGATTAAGCGTTTCACAATGCGACTCCTATCTATTGTTGTCGTGTTTATTTCGTTTGCTTATTGGTTGGTTTTGCTGAACCGATTTACCAAACTGAAGACGATAAAGTTTGCGAATACACCGATCACCATGCCGTCAAATCCACCTGGCGTGCCGAGGAGACGATTCCAGATGAATATGGCGATAATACCAGAGGTTGCTCCACAAATAAACGCCAACTTCGTTGACTTAATACCGAGTAGGGTGGCGGCTAATGGCACAAGAATAATTGGTGACCAGAAGTTATAAGCGTAAATTAGGATATCGAGCAGGCTTTGAATACGAATGGCAAAAATAATCGCCAACGTACCCGTGATCAATGTTGCATAGCGCGCCCAGATTAACCCTTTACGATCGCTGAGCTTCACTTTGCGTAACGGATTGACGATATCGTTGACAAAGGCCACCGAAGCACTGTTAAGGAACGAGTCAGCCGATGACATCACCACCGCAATAATTCCAGCAATGACCAACCCGCGTAGACCGATAGGTAGAGACGATTGCACGACATAGGGGATGGCTAGGTTGGGGTTTAAGTCTGGCTTCATCGACAGCGCGACTATACCAATGGCACCCGAAATAGCAAAAAATGGGATGGAATAGAGACCACTCCACAGTGTGCCGCGACTAAGTTGTTTCACATCCTGACAAATAAACAGCCGGCGGACATAGGGGGGAACGAGAGTCTCGCCAAGTAAAAATGTGAGGAACAGCGAACCGAATTGAATCGGGGTTATATTGCTAAACAGAGAAAAATGGCTATCAGGGATAGTGGCGACCGTTTGTTCAACACCACCGAGGTGGTAGATGCCCATAATGAGGGCGAGGGGCATGCCAATTGATAACACGACAAACTGTAATACGTCTGTTGCTACCACCGCCCTCATACCACCGATGGTGTCGTAAATGATGATGATCCCCATGCCGATCATGATCCCTGTAGGGATCGAGAGGCCAAGAAAAAGGTTGAACAGATAACCCATGCCACCGATCTGTGCGCCAAGGATTCCCGCACACAACAGCACTGAAAAAATCCCTGTGATCACTTTACCTGTTTTACCGTAATCGACCTCCATGACATCGCCAACCGAGATGGCGTTGGGGAAGCGCCCAGCATTGGGGGCAATATATTTAGCTACAAGGATCTCCTTGAGACTGAAACCCCACAGAACCACAATATTAACTATACCAATGGTAAACACCTTTTCGGCGTTGCCCATGGTGAAGCCGCCACCAATAAATGAAGCAGAGAGGGTTGCTGCAATAATCAGAGCATTGTAGTTGCGCCCAGCAACAGCATATTCCTCTAAGCCTTTAACCCGTCGTCCTGCCCAAACTCCAAGAGCTAATACGCAGGTAAGATAACTGATGATGATGACTTGATCAAAGGTGGTCAATTCAAGCATGTAGGGACTCCATAGATATTTATTGTGAAGAGGTGGTTTCCTTAAATAGTCAGTTAGCTGGATAATGGAGAATCTTTAAGCAACGTGAAGCGTTCGCTATTGGCTTAATTAACAGCCCAATAGAGCTACCAGTTGCAATATGTATACTATTAACTTAGAAAAAAAACAATAAGAGAACTACATTAAAGTATATGGTAATATTAAAAACGTTAGTGTGGTAAATTGCTAATATTATTGAAAG
>NBLY01000008.1 GCA_002084665.1 Desulfobacteraceae bacterium 4572_35.2
AGCGGCATTCATCATGTTTGCAATCCCCTTATCGTCGTAACTACCAACTAAAAATACTGGTGTCGGATAGACAATCGGCTTGGCACCGAGTGATTTTTTCATCTCATGTCCTTCATACTAAGTGTTATACCTCAATTAACTCTCTCTCAACACACTCCACAACGGTCACATCCTTTTTGGCATGGTCGCGAAAGCGTTGCCGTAAGTCCAGCTTGATATTCGCGCCACAAATACACTTTATCAACTCCTGCGCTAATCACATCCCAGGGTAGTATTTCGAACTGGGTCCGTTGGCGTTGGGCGTAAAAACTGGGATCAATCCCCTCGCCACGACAAGCACCACTACGAACGGATTCAACCTGTAATTTCATGTTGGGCATGCGATTAATCTGTTTACGTAAATAAGCAATAGTACGTTTCAATTCTGGAATGGGAGCCATACCAGCCCACTGAAACGGTGTCATCGGTTTTGGGATAAAGGGATTGACTGATAACGTGATCGTTCCCAGACGACCGAGAGGCCGCTGAGCTTCGACCCAAATGGCACGAATTTTACTGACCAATGCAATGAGTTCTTCATTATCGTCACTTGTTTCAGTGGGTAAGCCGATCAAAAAATATAATTTCAAATTTAAGATCCCCTCATCGGCTAAAATTTTTACCGCGCCTACAATTTGCTCTTCAGTGAGGTGTTTATTGACCAAATCTCGCAAGCGCTGACTCCCCGCTTCAGGGGCTAAAGCAAGGGTTTTTTGCCCTGACTGCTTTAATATTCTCACTTGATCACTGGTCATAGTATCAATACGTAGACTAGCAACAGACACCTCGGCCCCGCTGTCAATAACCTGCTCAGTCACCTCGTCGAGAGAGGAATAATCCGACACCGCTGCTCCAACTAAGCCAGCGGTCGCGGTACTGCTATCACACAAACAAGGGGTCAATTGCTCCATCACACATTGTGCTGTTTTTTCACGTGGCGGCAGGTAAGCAAACCCTGTGGCACAAAAGCGACAACCGCGCGAACAACCGCGCGACACCTCGATAAGATCCATCGTGCCAAAGGCGGTATGCGGAGTTTTGATCAAACTTTGACACTGAGTGGTATTCAGATCTGTTACCCACTGCCTCTGAACAGGCAAACAGCTGTAATCCTTGGCCGTGATAGAAGCAAGTGTTCCATCTTCACGGTAGTCGACGTGATACAAATTCGGCACATAATAACCAGCTTGTTGGCCAAGGGCCGCTAAGCACTCACTGCGCTCATCACTAAGCAATATTTGATCGAGCAGGGGATTTAGCAGTACTTCGGCTTCGCCAACAACAAAAAGATCGACAAACTCGGCAATAGGCTCCGGATTCAATAGAGCACAAATACCGCCGGCGATAACTAGAGGATGCTCGTGATTACGTTGCTGCCGCCATAATGGCAAACGAAACAAGTCAAAGAGAATGGGAAAATTGATATAATCATTTTCAAACGACAGCGAAAAAGCGATGACATCAAATGAGTCGACTGTGCGCCCTGTTTCAAGTGACACAATAGGTGTATTGATTTTATGGTGACGTTCAAGGTCTTCGCTATCTGGCAGAAAAAAACGCTCGCACAGGCAATCATCGCGCTGCTGAATAAGCTGGTAAACAGCCTGAAAACCGAGGTTACTCATAGCATGGTAATAGGTGTTGGGATAAACTAACGCGACTGTGAGTCGTCCACCCCACGGCTTGGGTTGACAGCCGATCTCATCAGCCAGACGCTGTTGCCGCTTTTCACGCAAATGATGGGGCATGACTCACCTATTTTCCAAAAAAAGAAACGGGGACCATAAAGGTCCCCGATCTGAGGGAGTTATACATGACACCTGTCAGTACAACCTATCCAGCACTGCGGACGGAGACCGCTTGCTGGATAACTTTAGCACCAAATCTACCTATAAATGATACGCAGTAAATTCATGGTGATGTCTGGAGTATTTAGAGGGCTGTCCGACAACCTCCTAGTCCTGACGCTTACGCAAGAAGGTGGGGATATCATATTCGTCATCCTCATTACCCTTAGAACGCATAGAACGAGTCGCTTCGCGTTGTTGGTTGCGAATGATCGTTGGCACATCAAGATCAACCTTTGAGCCAATCCGTTTTGAGGCGTCGCTCTTAAGGTTTTTCAAGTGGCGCTTATCCTTTTCAAACGAATCACCAAAACCTGTCGCAATCGCGGTAATTTTGATTTTTTCACCCAGCTCTTCGTTGATGACCAAACCAACAATAATATTGGCATCTTCGTGAACTTTTTCGTGAACAATGCGTGACGCTTCATCGAACTCTTCCATCGTCATACTGCTTGAACCAGAGATATTAACCAACACCCCTTTGGCACCTGAGATATCAATATCTTCCAGCAACGGGCTACTAATCGCTTGCTGTGCCGCTTCGCTTGAACGCTTCTCACCTTCAGCGATACCGATACCCATCATCGCCATGCCACGCTCACTCATCACCGATTTCACATCAGCGAAGTCAACGTTCATCAAGCCGCTGGTGGTGATCAGATCTGAGATTCCTTGAACCGCTTGACGCAGAACATCATCTGCCGGCCTAAATGCATCGAGAATACTCATATTTTTGCCAGCGAGGCCAACAAGACGATCATTGGGGATCACAATAAGTGAATCAACCACTTTTTTTAGTTCCTCAACGCCACCCTCAGCCTTAATCAACCGTTGACGTCCTTCGCGGGTAAAAGGTTTGGTGACCACACCAACAGTTAATGCACCAACCTCGCGTGCTGCTTCAGCAATAACAGGGGCAGCACCTGTTCCAGTGCCACCACCAAGACCGCAGGCAACAAAAACCATGTCAGCTCCGGTTAGAAGCTCACTGATTCGAGCACGATCTTCCATGGCAGCTTCACGTCCAGTATCTGGGTTCGCACCAGCACCTAAGCCTTTGGTCAACTTAGTACCAATCTGAACCTTCATGGTTGCTACGCTACGCTTCAATGCTTGAGCATCGGTATTGGCAACAATAAATTCAACGCCAGTGATATCGGCATTTATCATCGCGTCAACGACGTTGCTGCCGCCTCCACCGACACCGATCACTTTAATCTTTGCCGTTTGGTCTAACGATTCATCAAATTCAAACATGACTCCCCCTGCATGTGAATATCCCGTACATATTTTCTCCGTAAACAGATACGGGTGTGTTTATTCGCTTCATCGCTATTGTATTAACAACGATGATTGCTTTAGCCTTTAAAAAAACTCGCCAAACCACTCTTTCATCCGGCGCATAACACGATCAAATACTTTTTCCTCACCAATTGAGAAATTTTCACACTGTTGATTTTTGCTACCATAAATCACAAGACCAACACCAGTTGCATAAATTGGTGAATTAACAACATCAATTAAACCACCCACCCCTTGCGGTGACCCACGACGAACGGGTAAGTTGAAAATTTGTTCGGCAAGTTCTGGCATTCCTGGCAAGATACTGGTTCCACCAGTAATAACAACACCTGAGGCAATTAGGTCCTCATAACCACTGCGGACAATCTCTCGATTCACCAAAGTGAACATCTCTTCAACACGAGGCTCAAGAATCTCAGCTAAGAGTTGGCGCGATAAAATCCGTGGTTCACGGCCACCTACCGACGGCACCTCAATTGTTTCATCCGAAGCGATATCACTGGTAAGACAGCTACCATAGGTACGCTTGATCCGTTCCGCTTCTGCCATCGGGGTACGCAACCCTACAGCGATATCATTGGTGAGGTGATTACCCCCCAAAGCCAACACCGAGGTATGCTTAATGGCACCATCAACAAAGATAGCTAAATCAGTAGTACCACCACCAATATCAACAATGGCCACCCCAAGCTCTTTTTCATCTGACGATAACACCGCTTCAGATGAAGCCAACGGCTCTAAAACAATATCAGCAACATTGACATTGGCTTTATTGCAGCTCTTAATAATATTTTGCGCGCTAGCAACTGCACCCGTGACGATATGTACTTTAGCCTCAAGGCGAACACCACTCATTCCAAGCGGTTCCTTGATTCCATCTTGATCGTCAATAATATATTCCTGCGGCAACACATGGATCACTTCACGATCCATCGGGATAGCAATCGCCTTTGCCGCATCAATCACCCGCTGTATATCTTCGGTAGTCACTTCACGATTCTTTATCGCAATCACACCCTGCGAATTAAAACCAGTGATATGAGCACCTGCGATACCAGCAAAGACCGAGTTGATCTCGCACCCCGCCATCAATTCAGCCTCTTGGAGCGCCTTGAGAATTGACTGAACCGTGCTTTCAATATTGATAACAACCCCTTTACGTAACCCTTTGGATACGCTGGTGCCAATACCTACAATTTCAAGTCCCGATTCCGTCATACTTCCAATAATGGTACAAATCTTTGTGGTACCAATATCAAGGCCGACAATAAGGTTTTCCTTGCGGTTGCTCATTCCTATCCTTCCCACAGTTCCCGATCGTAACGTATTCTACCGCTACGACCCTACTCTACAGTTCCATAATAGACTGTAAGCTAGAATCAATTTAAATCTAAGTTAGTTAAAACCAGTTAAGCCTAACTGTTTTCATCAACAACTAGAACCTATTTAACAATTACTTTATCGGGTACGTTTAGATCGATGTATTGCAACACTGGTAATCGTTTTTCAATATCTACATAAATGTGTTCGAGTAGATCGATTTTTTCACTAAAGTGTTGATTGCCAACATAAATTGGCACCCCAAAAGGATCACTGTAGAGAACAAAACCCTCTTGTGGGTTTATATCAATTTGCGCCACACTCGCAACATTAAACAGCTCTCTTGATTGCAAATCACTGAGCATTGCAGCAATCTGTCGCAAGCGCTGTTGGCTCACGTCAATATGATCAAGCAATTGCTGGCGATCTAGACCCGTTACTAACGGATAGTCGAGATCATCGCCGTCGCGTAGTACCTTGAATATCTCACCATCACGATCAACGTAATAGAGATATTCAAGCTTAATGATGTAACACACTTCACGCTCGGTAATATCTACGATAATTCCCTGCGGCAGTTTACGCATAATACGAGCAGAACGAATCCAATCATTTTCAGCGATCTTTTCACCGATACTTTCAAGGTCTAAGTCAAAAGTTCTTACCCCCTGTCGAATATCTGACAGATCGATGACATCTTGATCGCTTAAGCGATAGTTACCTTGAACCGTGATGGATTGAACTTGAAAATGTTCCGAGTTCACCACTAGGTCGATCAACAACACCACGCCAACTATGACAAGTCCAGCACAAGCAATAAGCATAGCGCCACGCGTACAGCGGGATATCAGTTGTTTCCAATTACGACTCGACGGATAACGAACATTTCGATTAAGCCGTTTAACCTTAGTTTTTTGCGTTGCTGCTACCTTTTTCAAATCACGCATAATTTTCAGATGGCCCTAAATTTCAACGATCAAGTGACGCATCTCTAACAATACTTTCAACCAACGCTGCAAAATCTATACCGTCACATGCTGCCGCTTTGGGCAATAGGCTAGTTTTAGTCATCCCAGGGATGGTATTCACTTCGAGAAAGTAACATTGATCTTCAGTAACAATAAAATCAACCCGTGCAGCACCGCGACAACCGATACTGTCGCAACTCGCCACTGCAGCCAGTTGTAGTTCATTGTATTGCTCGTCTGAAAATTGTGCTGGTACAATATATTGTGTTGTTCCAGCGGTGTATTTTGCCGCATAATCGTAAAAGCCATCAGCAGCAACCACCTCAATCACCGGTAAGGCTTTGCCCAACAATACCGACACGGTGACTTCACGCCCAGAGATAAATTGCTCAACTAAAACTCGGCGATCAAACGTTTGTGCAAAGATAATTGCCTGATAGAGCTCTTGTCGATTTTTGACAATTGTAATACCAAGGGTTGAGCCTTCACGAACAGGCTTAACAACCTGAGGGTAGTCATTACAATTAGCACAAAGTGTTTCAATATCACTGTGTTCATCGACCAAAAAAGAGTCTGCGGTGGTGAGCTGACTGGCCACCATTCTTTTTGTTACATCTTTATCGATAGCAATTGCGGAAGCAAGGACACCACTGCCAGTATAGGGAATCTGCATCATCTCCAGCAACCCTTGCAGGGTACCATCTTCACCATGACGACCATGGACAGCAATAAATGCTATCTCTGCGCCCGACTCAATCAGTTGCTGGGTTAATCGTGAAGCAGAATCAATCACCACAGCATCGTAACCACGCTGGATTAACGCCTCATAAACAGCACCACCGGTACGCAACGAAACATCGCGTTCAGCAGAATCACCACCCATGATTACCGCGATCCGTTTTGACTTGATTGCATCACCCACGTTCATCGCCTCTCCTCGTCCCAGAGTAAATGTTTGTCAGGGCGGCTCAACAGTTCATCAAAATCACCCATCTTATGTACTTCAGGGCTTAAGCATACGCCTGTCTGATCCATAACAGTTTGCTGTACCAATGCCATCAATTGTGCAATCTCATCGGCAGTTGCACTGCCACGGTTTACGATAAAATTCGTATGCTGCTCAGAAACCTGTGCGTCGCCAATACTTTTGCCGCGCAAGCCACACTGATCGATCAATTTCCACGCCTGAGTTTCAGGTGGATTTTTAAATACCGAGCCTGCTGTTGCACCGATCACGGCATGGGCTTGACAACGATGTTCACGCGCGGCTGCTACCTTTTCGCGTAACAACTCTGGCTCACTGCGTTCACAGGCAAAGACCACCTCTAGCACCATATGTTTGTCGCCGATGGCACTGCTGCGATAACCAAAATGAAACTCATCACACACCCAACGTTCCACAGCAGCATTTTCTGCCACCAATGCTGACTGAAGGCAATCAGCAATCTGTTGCCCCAACGCCCCAGCATTACCAGCGACAGCGCCACCTACCGTACCGGGTATTCCAGCGAGCGATTCAAATCCAGCATAACCTAAGCGTACCGCCTCTTGCACAAGATGACTTAGCGGACACCCTGCTCCAACAGTTAATTGACACGCGCCCGACTGGCTGATCCGATTCATATCTGACAACTGAATCACTAGCCCCCGCACCCCTTTATCGGCAATGAGCAGGTTACTGCCGCCACCTAACACCCGCCACGGCACACGATGATGACGGATAAAGGCAAAAACAGTATGAACATCCTCAACATCAAGCGGACGCACTAGAAGATCAGCTGGGCCACCAACTCGCCACGAGTTGAGGTTTTTCAAGGGTTCGTCGATCAAACACTCCCCCCGTATCGCCCAACTTCCTTGAGTTAATTCCTTACGCCAATCAACATTGATCATTTTACTAACGTTTCAATAAGCTGTTCACCCACTTGCCACACCGAACCGGCACCAAATGTGATCACCATATCACCTGTCGTCAGCTCTTTATTCAGCTGTTCAAGAACCTGCTGTGCTTCACCGCAGTAGTGAACATTACGATGGCCATGCTCCGAAATGGCTTGGACTAACACCTGACTATCTATGCCAGCGATCTTCTCCTCACCTGCAGCGTAAACATCCATAACGATCAGACAATCGGCTTGAAAAAATGCGGTAACAAAATCATCAAACAACGCCTTGGTTCGACTGTAGCGATGTGGTTGAAAAACTGCAACAATCCGTCGATCCCAGCCATTACGAGCGGCGGCTAGAGTTGACGTTATCTCTGTTGGATGATGACCATAATCGTCCACTACCATAACATCATCATCATGCTTAATCTGAAAACGACGCTGAACGCCAGCAAAGTCGGCAAATCCGTGTTGGATCGTTTCAACATCAAGCTCTAACTCACGGGCTACCGCCAACGAAGCCAGCGCATTCAGCACATTATGCTCACCGGGCATCTCAATTCGCATCCGACCAAGATCCTGATTACGATAACTCACCTGAAACTCGGTGCCGCCACCACTGTACTGAATATCTGTTGCCCGATAATCAGCCTGCGGTGTTACACCATAAGTCACATAACGTTTTTCAACTTGCGGCAGAATTGCTTGGATATTGCAATCGTCGAGACATAGAACGGCTAAACCATAGAATGGAATTTTATTGATAAAATCGATAAACACCGACTGAATTTCATCCAGTCCTGAATAATAATCCAGGTGATCAATATCAATATTAGTGACCACGGCAATACTAGGCGATAATTTCAAAAAAGAGCCATCGGATTCATCGGCCTCCACCACCATAAACTGCCCTTGGCCCAACTTAGCGTTTGAGCCCAGCGCATTAAGGCGGCCGCCGACAACAGCTGTCGGATCAATGCCACCATGCGACAACAGAGTGGCAACCATACTGGTAGTCGTTGTCTTACCATGGGTACCAGCAATGGCAATACCGTACTTCATCCGCATCAATTCAGCGAGCATCTCCGCGCGCGGAATGACAGGGACATGCAACCGCTGCGCTTCGACAACTTCTGGATTATCAGCCGCGACGGCGGTACTGGTAACCACCACCTGCGCGTCAGTGACATTCTCTGCGGCATGACCAGAATAGATTGTGCCACCGAGTTGCTCAAGACGACGAGTTAAATCACTGGCCCTGAGATCAGAACCCGACACCTGATAGTTAAGATTAAGCAGCACCTCGGCGATACCACTCATACCAATACCACCAATGCCAACAAAATGGATTCGACGAATTTTCCCGTACATAGCTTATTTCCGTTTCTGCACCAGCATTTGGCACTCATGAAGAATGAGATCTGCGGCCCCTTTTGCCCCAAGCAAACGAGCCTGCTTGCCCATTGCATCCAACCGCTGTTGATCGTTGAGCAAATCGATAATAGTGTGCGCTAATCTCTCACCATCCAATTCACATTGCGGTATTAACCGCGCCGCCCCAGCATCCACAAAAGCTTGCGCATTACAGGTTTGATGATCCGCTGCAGCTTGCGGAAATGGGATCAACACCGACGGTCGGCCACAGGCAGCCAGTTCTGCCACAGTGGTAGCTCCTGAACGGCAGACAACTAACTTACTCTGCACATAGGCCGTGGTCATATCATCAATAAATTCGACAACTTCAACCTGATTCAAACCACGATCATTGTAATCAGTTACCACATCAGCCATCACATCACGGCCAGTCTGATGAATCACTTTCAGTGTTGGAAACACTTCCATCACCTGCGGCAACGCTGCAACCATCGCTTCATTGATAGCCCTCGCCCCCTGACTGCCACCAAAAACTAACAGTTGCGGTGTCTCGCCATGCCAAGGACGACAGTTAAACATCTGCTGACGAACAGGGTTGCCAGTTAACACCACCGCTTTGCGACCAAAACCTTTAGCCCCCTGGACCATCGATAGACAGATTCGCCCCGCCCACAATGATGCGACGCGATTGGCCAAACCGGGGATGGCATTTTGTTCATGCAATACCACCGGAACGCGTGTCAACCCAGCAGCAACTAATGTTGGCAAAGAGGCATAGCCACCAACCCCAATCACCACATCAGGTTTAAATTGTCTTAAAATTCTGAGTGCCTCACGAGTACTGCTTACCAACTTTACCAGTACCATTGTTTTTCGCGATAACGATTGACCCGCGAAACCACAAAATTCAACCGTTTCAAGTTCGAAGCCTTGCGGTTCAACCACCCGACTCTCAATCCCCTGCGGGGTGCCAACAAACAAAATTTCCGCTTGTTGATCCTGTTGCCGAGCCTGTTGAGCCATTGCTAAAGCGGGGAAAATATGGCCGCCAGTGCCACCGCCAGTAAATAGATATCTCATCGCTGAACCTTTTCTACTGAAGCCGAGATATTGAGTAGCACCCCAATTGAAAACAAGGTACACAACAAGCTGGTCCCACCATAGGATAACAGCGGCAAGGCGAGACCCTTATTTGGCACTAGGCCAGTAACAACTGCCATATTGGCAAACGCCTGTAAACCAAACAACAAACTAATGCCGAAGGCCGTCAAACGTCCAAAGCCATCATCAGATTGACTCGCCACTCGTAAGCCGAGTAATACCACACCAAGAAACATGGTAATCACAATCACCACTGCAACAAAACCAAGTTCCTCTCCGACCACTGAAAAAATAAAATCAGTATGTGCTTCAGGCAAAAAGAATAGTTTTTGTTTGCCCTCACCGAGTCCCTGCCCAGTAAGTCCACCAACACCAAACCCCATCCAACTTTGGATAATTTGAAAACCAGTATCTCTTGGATCTTTCCATGGATCCCAAAAGGCCATAATGCGTTGAATACGATATTTTTCGTGCATAATCAACCACACTATGGTCGGGGTGGCGGTCAACACACTGAACGTTAAATAGCGACACTTGGTTCCCGCAACCAATAGCATCATACCTGTTACAATCGCCATGGTTGCCGAACCACCAAGATCGCGCTGGGCGACCATAAGACAGAGCAACACCAGCAGCACCACCATGTAGGGGACAAAACCATATTTAAATTCTTTTAGCCGATCCTCTTTTTTGGTCGCCGAATGGGCAAGATAAAAGATCAACGCTAACTTTGCAGCTTCCGAAGGCTGAAAGGTAAAGCCCGGCATCTTAATCCACCGACTTGCACCACCCGCCTGATGACCAATACCGGGGATAAAAACGGCGGCCATCAGTAATGTACATATCACTAAAAATGGTACCGAAAGTTTCCGCCACCAATGATAATCGATTCGCATTGTTACAGCTAAAATAAACAAGCCTAACGCCGCAAACAGCCCTTGGCGTTTCAAAAAGAAAAAGCTATCGTGATATCTTCTGTCAGCCATAATTGAGGAGGAGGAGTAAACCATTAACACCCCAAAGCAGGCCAACGCTACCGTTAAAATTAAAATTGTCGAATCGTACTGGCGCTTCCCCATTTAACCCTCAACATCCAGATGCCCACTACTAACACATGAGTGATCGGTTAACGCCATCACTGCGGCAGAAAAGATTTCACCACGCTGCTCAAAGCTGTCAAACATATCGAAACTTGAACAGCCGGGCGACAACAACACCGACCCACCGGTGTCGGTGACATCGTATGCATAGGTCACCGCCTGCTGCATATTGTCGGCCCGATAGATAGGCGCGATATCTCGCCACGCTTGTTCCATCTTATCGGCAGCTTGACCAATTAATATAAATTGTGTCACCCGACCACTGAAACAATCACGCAGTTCACAATAATCGCCGCCCTTATCTTTACCTCCGGCGATTAACGTTACTGGTTGCTGTAACCCTGCAACACTTTTCATAACACTGCCGGGGTTGGTCCCCTTCGAATCGTTATACCAACGAACTCCATCTAACTCACGAACTAACACCATTCGATGCGGTAAGCCCTTAAACGCACAAGCGGCTTGCCAGAGCTGTTGCGGGTCAAACCCCTCCAGCAATGGCGCAATCATGGCGGCCATCACGTTTTCGACATTATGTATCCCACGTAAACATAACTCGCAGGTATTAAATTGCAATGTTGGCCCATACCCCCGCCATTCAATGATACCGTTAGCGTAACTCATCCCTTGGTCAAGTCGTTGCTGCGAGGAAAATAACACTTTCTGCGCGCGACAGTGCTCCGAAATACGCAACACTTCAGCATCATCACCATTGAGAATCGCCACATCGTCTGCGGTTTGATTGTTGAAAATCGCCCCCTTGGCAGCGATATAGCTCTCCATGTCAGGATAGCGATCTAAATGATCAAGGGAGATATTAAGCACAGCGGCATAACGAGGCTTAAACTGGTCAACACTTTCGAGTTGAAACGATGACAGTTCGACCACCGCATAATCAGCGATAGACTGTGGCTGACAAGCGTTGGCACTAATTAACGGTGTACCGAGATTACCGCCAACGAACACCTGCTGGCCACAGTGCTGGAGCATCACCCCGAGCAGTTCCGTTGTCGTCGATTTACCATTGGTGCCAGTGATCGCCAGAATAGGGCAACGCAATTGGCGACTAGCCAACTCAATTTCACCAATGATCTCGACTCCCGCTTGTTGTGCGGCCTGAAGAGCGGCAATCGTTAATGGCACCCCGGGGCTGATGACAATCAGATCGGCAACAATAAAAGGTTCTTGGCTATGACCGTCCAAATCGAGGGTTAGTTCCGAGCGTAGCGCAGCAAAAGAACCATCATCGGTTGCCAGAATTTGATCAATACTGCGACGGTCACTCAGCACCACCTGCGCTCCGCAATCAAGAGCATAACGACACACGGCTAGGCCACTGCGACCAGCACCAACAACGACAATATTTTTCCCCTTTAATTCCATACAACTATCTCAATTTAAGGGTGGATAGAGCCACCAGTGCTAACACAATACTGATGATCCAAAAACGGACAATAATCTTCGGCTCAGGCCAACCCTTTAACTCAAAATGATGATGGATCGGTGCCATGCGAAACACCCGCCGTCCGAGAAAACGAAATGACAGCACCTGAACGATGACAGATAATGCCTCAACGACAAAGATACCGCCAACAATCACCAAAACCAACTCTTGCTTGACAATAATGGCAATGGCTCCCAGCGCCCCGCCAAGCGACAAGCTACCAACATCACCCATAAAAACTTGAGCTGGATAGGTATTAAACCACAAGAAGCCTAAGCCAGCGCCAACCATTGCACCGCAAATAATCGCCAACTCGCCAGCACCCGGAACACCGGTGATTTGTAGATAAGAGGACAGGCGTGCATTTCCAGCAAGGTAGGCAAAGAGTAAATACGCTCCCGAAGCGATAATCATTGGCCCGATGGCAAGGCCATCCAAGCCATCAGTCAAATTGACAGCATTACCACTGCCAACAATAACCAGTAATATCAGTGGAATATAAAACCAGCCCAACCACGGATTGACACCTTTGAAGAATGGTACCGACAATACTGGCTCAAAATTTGTTATTTGAAACAACACTGCTGCCGCAATCAAAGCGATTACAATTTGCCACAACATTTTATAACGCGCTGATAAACCGTCGCTGCTCTTTAGCTTAACTTTTCTATAATCATCAACAAAGCCGATGGCGCCGTAGCCAACGGTCACCAACAGTACCACCCAGATATAGCCATTGGTCAGATCGGCCCACATTAATGTCGGCAGCACAATAGCTATCAAAATTAGAGTGCCACCCATGGTCGGTGTTCCCTCTTTGATAAAATGTGATTCGGGCCCACACTTGCGAATTGTTTGACCAATTTGCAGTGATGACAGCCGCTCAATCACCCATGGTCCAAGTAAAAATGAGATGACCAGCGCCGTAATGGTCGCGTAGATGGTTCGAAAGGTGATAAATCGAAATACATACAGTGCTGAAAATTCAGTATGAAGTGGATAAAGGAGATGGTACAGCATCGAGGCCCCCTAGCGTACTGGTTGAGGTATATTCAACCTAATTTACATTTGCTGTTGTGGGGCAACCAATTCAAGCTGCTCCACTTTGTCATTAAGCTACCTTTTATCAACACACAATCTTCGACGGCTAAATTTTTTACAAGCCATGCCACAACCTCATCGTGATTGGTATAAGGCGGTAAAACAATCTCAAGGTTCTCATCTATGTTTGCCCCCTGAGCCCCCTGCACAATATGATTAGCCCACGCACCCATGGTAATTAAACAGTCCGCACGGCTAGCAACATAGGCACCAAGATCGCGATGACACTCCGCTGCCACATCACCAAGTTCAAGCATATCTGACAACACCGCAATTTTTCGCCCTAAACAGGGCCAATCTCCCAGTGCTTTAAGTGCGGCCTTCATCGACTGCGGATTAGCATTGTAGCTATCATCTAACAACGTCACGCCTGATTCTAGCTCACGCACTTCTAAGCGCGCCGCAGCCATTTTAACAACGGATAAGCCAGCAACAATATGTGTTAGCGCAACACCGGCGCTGTGTGCAGCAGCCGCAGCAGCTAACGCATTTGACACTTGATGTTGCCCAGGAAGAGGTAGAGTCACCACATGCTGTTCACCATCAAGATGCAAAGTGAAATGTGTTTCACGACCACAGTTGAGATCTGAAGCCCATACATCGGCCTCATTCTCAATAGCAAAACTGACTCGCTTAACTCCAGCTGGCAGTGGCAATGCAACCACCAAAGGATCATCATTATTAACAATGGCAATCGAACCAAACTTTAAACTTTCGAACAGTTCCCCTTTTGCTTGAGCAACGCCAGCAATATCACCAACGCCAGCAAGATGACCAGCACCGACATTAGTGATCAACGCCACCGTTGGTTGGGCAATCTGAGCGAGGCGAGAAATTTCACCGCTCTGACTCATACCAAGCTCTAACACCATCCACCGATGTTCTTCACTTAAGTGTGACAGGGTTAACGGCAGGCCAATTAAATTATTGAAATTACCTTCAGTTTTCAGCCCCTGATCCTGTTGAGCTAAAATTGATGCCAACATCTCCTTGGTCGATGTTTTACCTGTTGTTCCAGTTATAGCAAACACTGGCCCAACAAAGTTTTGACGTAAATAGCCCGCAAGCTCGCCCAAACATTTTAGTGCATCATCAACCTGAATAACAGGCACAGGCAAACCACCAACGACCTCTTCGCTTAAACAGGCCGCAGCACCATGCTCGACAGCATGGCGTAGATAGTCGTGACCATCATAGTTTGGCCCATGCAACGGTACAAACAGGTCACCGGGTTGCAAAGACCGACTGTCAGTCGATACTCCCGTTACCGTAGCACCTACTGTTGCTGGCAGCAGACTGCCGCCGACAATTTGCGCGATCTCTTCAGTGGTAAACTTCATTATAATTTTAATTCCCTGATTGATCACATGATTGTCGAGCTGCGAGAGCGATCTTTACCTGTTCACGGTCATCAAAATGGATCTTATCAGTTCCAAAAATCTGATAATCTTCATGACCCTTACCTGCAATCAACAGCAGATCACCGGCTTGCAATAAAGCGATAGCTATTTCAATGGCCTGGGCACGATTTTCAATAACACAGTATTGTGCAATATTGAACACTGGCGGCTGCGCCAGTAACGACTCCATATCGCCCTGATCATAACGCAAACAACACTCATCGAAACCACGACACACATCAGCTAAAATAGTTTGCGGATCTTCTGTGCGCGGATTATCGGAAGTAACAATACTCAACGTCGAATAACGCGCCGCAACAGATGCCATAACAGGACGTTTTGCGCTATCGCGATCACCACCACAGCCAAACACCGTGAAAATCCGTTGCGGTTTAAGCGCATTTACCGCCTGCAAAGCCTTCTCCAATGCATCACCGGTATGGGCATAGTCAACAAGAATCAACGCTTTCAATTCGTTATCTACCCGTTCCAAGCGTCCCGGAGCCGTGTGGGCACGAATCAAGCCTTGCTCAATGGTGTTAACTGGCAATTCTAATGCCACACCAACGCCAACAGCACAGGCGAGGTTTTCCATATTAAATCGACCAATTAATGCCGAATGGAGTTGAACATCGCCATAGGGGGTATGAAGCTGTGCTTCAATACCAGCCAAGGACTGACTAAACTTATCCACCCTTACTGCGGCATAGTTTTGCAAACCAACACTGATCGCTCCATCAACCAAGGTCAATAACTTGGCACCATACGGATCATCGGCATTCACGACGGCACGGCTATTGCCCGCGACAGAGGGATCGGTAAACATCAACGATTTTGCGGCAAAATAACTATCCATCGTCTTATGATAATCAAGATGCTCTGGTGTCAGGTTGGTAAATACCGTTGCCTTAAACTCCAACCCGCACACGCGCGACTGCTTCAACGCATGCGATGAGACCTCGATCACTAACGCATCGGCACCACGCTGACGAAAATCAGCAAGCATGCGCTGTAAATCCAACGACTCAGGAGTAGTGTGGCACGCTTCGATATCATAACGGCCAAAGCGATTACTTATGGTACCAACTACAGCTGGTTTATAACCCGCCTGAACTAGCAACGATTCAACCAGATAGGTCATGGTAGTTTTACCATTGGTACCAGTGATACCAACGGTCATTAGTTCACGCGCTGGATAACCATAAAACGCAGCAGCCATCTTCGCCATACTGTGCCGTGCATCAGCAACAACAATTAACTGTACCGACTCAGGCAGCGGAACCTCGCGCTGTGCAACAACGGCCACCGCACCATTCTGAATAGCCGCGTCAATATAGTCATGACCATCCACCACATCACCGGGTAGGGCGAAGAACAGCCCCCCTTGACGTACACAACGCGAATCATAATACAGTGCGGCAATCTCCTGCACCGTATCATGCAAATCGTTCAAACAGCAGACATCGACTATTATTTGGTGGAGTTTCATAACCCTCGCCTTAATTCGGTGGTTGTAATTGCACCCATACGGCACTATCGATGTTAACACTCTCCCCTGCTAAAGGGTATTGATCGACCACTCGGCCAACCCCTTTGATCATGATATTCAAGCCACTTTTCGCCATTAAACGCAGCATTTGGCGTGAACTTAAGCCCTTACAGTCTGGCATCACCTCGGTGCCTGGATCAACGGTAACCGAACTCAATGCGGGGATATCTGCTCTTATCGGCATATCAGTGTCAATTACCATGGTTTTTCTGTGTAGTGCTGGCACATGAAGGTAGCGTAACCCTTGTTCAGCGATACGTGAAAAAACAGGTGCTGCCAACAATCCACCATAAGTCTGTTGTACCTTTGGTTCATCTAACACCACAAGAATCACCATCTTTGGCGCTTCAGCTGGAGCAAAGCCAATAAATGATGACACTCGCTTGTCCACCGAGTAGGTGCGCGTCACTGGATCAACTTTTTGTGCCGTTCCCGTCTTACCGCCGACCTCGAATCCAGCAACGCGCGCGCGTGACCCGGTGCCATCGACATCGGTTACCGTAACCATCATCTGCTTAAGTTCATGAGCAATATCACGACCGATCACTCGACGAACCAATTGTGGCGTTTGCTCGTCAGTAACACCATTCACTGGGTTGGTAATTTTTTTAACCAAATAAGGCCGATACAACTCACCACCGTTAACAATGGCACTTGCTGCAGCAGCCAACTGCAACGAGGTGACAGACAGTCCTTGGCCAAACGAGATCGCTGCCAAATCTATCTCAAACCATTTATGAGGTTGACGTAGCAACCCTCTCCCCTCACCATCGAAATCAACTTCTGTTTTTTGGGCAAAACCAAACTGAGTAAGATAGGAGTAAAACGTCTCTTTGCCAAGTTTTTGTGCGATCTTGGCGCAGCCAATATTTGAACTATACTTGAGAACATCACTAATATTCAGCCGTCCCAACTCCGCATGGTCGTGAATAACTTTGCCACCAATACGATACGATCCGCGGCCGCAATCAATGACATCATCAACCTTGATCACATTCGCATCAAGGGCAGCCGCAAGTAAAAACAGCTTAAACGTTGAGCCCGGCTCATAGGTATCACACACAACACGATTCCGCCGCTCAGCCGCAGAAAATGATCCGAAAGCGTTGGGATCATAATCGGGGAAACTGGCCATCGCCAACACTTGACCACTAAACGGATCGAGAACAACAACGCTACCACTTTTAGAATTTGAATCGCGTACCGCAACGGCCAGCTCCTTTTCAACGATATATTGAAGCTGTTTATCAATGGTAAGGGTTACATCTTTACCTAGTTGCCCTTTAATCACCTGACGACCACTACCGATACTACGCGAACCACCGTCACGTTGCATGATCAGATAACTAACATCGCCAGCTAAGACCCCGTTATACCGCCGTTCGATCCCTTCTAAACCGTCATTGTCAGTACCAGAGAATCCAATAATTTGCCCAGCAACACGTCCATTAGGATACCAGCGTTCGTGTTCAGGAATAAAATGAACCCCAGGCAACGCTTGAGCTTTCAACATTCGACTCTCGCCGTCGGTAATTCTTCTCTTCAGCCAGATAAATTTTTTATCTTTTTGCAGCTTGGCCAACACTACGGGGTATTTTAAACTTAGCCCCTTCGAGAGTGCTGTGGCAACAGACTCAACACTATGGACAATTATTTCGGATTCTTTTGAGGATGACTCAGAATTTTTCTTGGCCGCATCACGTTTGGCCTCAACCTCAGCCTCCGCAATTAGATCTCTTAATTCAGTAGGATTGATATAAACGGAATCCGCGACCAGACTCACCGCCAACGCCTCGCCGTTTCGATCAAAAATCGCCCCTCGTTGAGGGGTCAGAGTAATTTTCTTTTTATGCTGCCGTGCGGCAAGTGATTGCCATTTTGACGCACTGTAGACCTGAAGGTAGTAAACCCGGCTCACTAAAGCAATGTAAGCCAAGACAAAACAAATCCCTATCAGCAAAATACGCACACGGACTCCGTGCACTTTCTGTTTTGGATTCGGCAGTTTTCGCGCTGAGGCTTTATCAGATAGAGAGTGTTTCCGTGGTTTCAATGACATCATCCCTCTGATCAAGTCGCGCTGCTGGGCTATTTTTCACAGAAGTTTCAACCTCTAACGCTTGCCCCTGCACCTGTAGATAGAGAGGGTCCTGTGGAGCGATGGATGCTTTGTATAAAAAAGCGCCAGCCATCAATAGCACAGATACCATGGCCAAAGCACTCAACCGCAACTTGCGGCGACGTAACTGACGGTTTACCCACAGCTCGTTCATCTCTGACCATAAATCCTGTTTTTCAGCATAATCTCGGTTTACCATAATGCGCCCCCTTACTTCCTGTTACTTCTTACCTGTGTTGTGACCACCCAAGTCATTCAAGCTCTAGCGAACTGTAATTACCTGTTCCGCTCGTGGAGCTCTCAAACCTAATCGTGTTATGGCAACTTTTTCGATATAGCGCGGGTTCGTCAACTGCGCAATCGACACGGTTAAGCTCTTTTGATCATACTCTGCTTGTCTAATCTTTTTTTCCAGCCGCGACACATCGTACTCACATTGAGTCACTTCAATACGAACCCACACATGAAACAGCCCAATCACTAACAACAGCACAATGGCAGCAAGGACCGATGTCACCTTCACACTTACAATGCTTAGCCCTCCAGAGGGCCAGGTATTTTCCATCATATAAATTATCCCTCTTGCGTCTAAACCAGCCGTTTAACTGCCCGCAAAATGGCACTACGTGAACGAGGATTTCCATCCACCTCTTCTGGTGTAGCGCGGACACCTCGTCGGGTTAATACTTCAACATCAGCGACCAGACCACAGGCGCACATTGGCAGCCGTGGTGGGCAGGTACAAGGATTTGCGCGATGTTTAAAAATATTTTTCACAATTCGATCTTCAAGCGAGTGAAAACTGATGACGGCCAAAATACCACCGGGCTTAAGAAGTTCAATTCCCTGTTCAACCCCTTTTGCCACATGCTCCAACTCATCATTAACGCGAATCCTTAGTGCCTGAAACACGCGTGTTGCCGGATGTAGACGACCAGGAATCATACCACCGGGAACCGTTTCTTGAATCAATGTTGCTAACTGCAATGTTGTTTCAATGGGTTCAGTCTCACGCACACGCTCAATTTTTCGTGCAATACGTTTAGACCAGCGCTCTTCACCATATTTTTTAAAGATCAGCGTCAGCTCTTCAACACTCTCCTCATTGACCACTTCAGCGGCGGTGATGCCCGATTGACGATTCATACGCATATCAAGCGGCGCGTCAAAGCGGAAAGAGAAACCACGCTCAACTTCATCTAACTGATAGGATGACACGCCTAAATCGAGCAACATGCCATCTAAACCATCAACACCAAGTTCCTCTAATACCTGACCAGCGTCAGAGAAATTAGCATGGCGCAAAATAGCGCGGTCACCATAGGGGGCCAACACTTCAGCCGCTTTCTTCAAGGCATCCTGATCACGATCTAAACCGATCAGCACCCCATCAGGGGCCGACGCTTGAAGGATTAGGCTTGAATGTCCACCTGCGCCAAGCGTTCCATCGAGAACAGTTGCGCCGGGTTGCACATCAAGTAAAGCCAAGACCTCGTTAGGCAGCACCGATAGGTGTTTGAAATTTGCAGTATCCATCTTAGAAGCCTAAGTTTCCGAGTTCAGCCTTCATAGTCTCAAGCTGCTGCTCTGCTGCTTCTAGCTGCTCATCGAACAAAATCTGACTCCACATTTCGATTTTCCCCGCCATCGCCACAATCACGATCTCTTTGTCAAATTTTGCAATAATCCGCAATGAAGCGGGAATGGCAATACGCCCCTGACGATCGAATGAACACTCCACCGCAGGACTAATACGACTACGGTAGATCAAATCTTTTTCGTTACCGTTTGGCATCGCATCAACACGAGCCTTGGTTTTTTCCCACTCAGAAGCAGGGTAAGCCACCAAAGCATCTTTACGTCGGGTGACCACCAATAGCTCATCACCATAGGTATCCGCAAGCAAGCTGCGTAACTTCGCAGGGATGCTCAAGCGTCCTTTTGGATCGATGCTATTGATGAATGTTCCAGAAAAACCCATTTGGCCTCAACTGCTGTGGATATGTGCTTATTTAACACTTAAATACACGTATTGGGAAATATAACCTCAGCACAACATTTATGTCAAGAGCTTCCCCCCTTTTTGGCATCAAGACAAAGCAACCCACCACAACAGAAAAAAGCCAATACTTACAAGGAGTTAAGTCAAAATAAAACCAGAAAAACTCCTGTGCTTTTCATTAACGGATAAAAAAAACGAAAAAAAGCCGCACTCAATAAAGTACGGCTCCATATTCGTGGGAACAATCTCCACAATCCGTCAAACGAGCTTTCGGCTCTTTTTTTTCAGCGTCAGTTCTATTGATAAAAAAACGCGCTATGATTTATAGATTCATTTATAGCGATGCGGAGACAGTTTTTCTTACTTGAATCAGTGACTTCTGGGGTAAATCAAATAATACGAAAGTGAGGCACACATGGAATATGGTCACAGAAAATCAGCCGACATTTCCAACCTGCTGCCAAAGCTTATCAAACTGGCAGAATCCGACACCCTCTATCGCGATGAGTATATCCGTCGAGCTCACCACTATCTGCAGCCACAGCTTTCTCCTGCCGGTAGAGCTTAAAAAATGCAGATACAAACAACCAGTATGCCCAACGAAATCCGCAATGCCTTGCCGCACAGCGATTGGGATAAAGTTTACGAGCTAATCAGCCGCAACAGAAAACTCAAACAGCAACTTAATGATAAAATCGATTTATCTGATTTTGGTCACCAAATCTACGGCCACCATGACGCTCCAATCGACCCGTTCTTCCCCGGGATGCACAAACTCGCCAACCTTACCACGGAGCAACTCGAGAGAGAAGTCAGTCGAGTTGAGGGCCAAAACCACCCTCTAACGCTCAATCAGATTTGGATGGACATTGTCCACCATCAAAAGAGTGGCAACCTCCAGAGCAGCAATAACTACTCGCTTTGAATCAAAAGAAAAGGCCGCCAGACAGCATCTGGTCTGCCGACAATGTAACAATTTCGCATTAATTCTTAAAAAACAGGGCTCTACTTAGAGCGCAAATAAACTTCACGACGATGACCAATCGACAAGGCCACAACGACTAACTGTTTCTCTTCAATCTGGCAAATAATACGGTAATCTCCAACACGATAGCGCCATAGCCCACTCAGTTCACCACGCAATGATTCCCCAAAATGTCTTGGGTTCTTGCAACCGCTAATCCGATCATCGAGCCAATCGATGAGTCTTTTTTGTACAGGTCGATCCAGCTTCCTCAATTGTCTTTCAGCAATGTCGCTGACTTCAATTGTCCAAGCCAAGATCTTTCCTTAGGTCATTGAGTGATTTTGATCCGCTCATTTCAGTTAATGCATGCTGCGCTAGTTCTAAATCTTCGTTATCTTCTAAATAACGAATAATTGCTTCGCGCACAACAGTGCTGCGATTACTTCCTTTAATTTTAACCAGCAGATCAAGCTGCTGTTCTAATGCTTTTTCTAACCGAATTGCCAACATACAATCTGTCAATCACCCACCTAGCGTTCAGGTAACCTCAACTCAATCCGCTCAATCCGCTGCTGCACTACGTTCCTCACCGTCAACGCCACGCCATTAATCACACACTGCTCTCCAGCAGCAGGGATATGACCAAACTGACTGAGCATTAAACCGGCAAGAGTGGTGGCATCTTCCTCTAAAAAATCGAACTCAAAACGGCGATTCAATGCCCGAATGGTGAAACCACCATCAATAAGGAAGCACCCTGACCCTAACGGAATAACACCTTGCTCTTCGTCATCATATTCATCTTGAATTTCACCGACAATCTCTTCGAGGACATCCTCTAGGGTGACGATCCCTTCGACACCACCGTATTCATCGAGAACCACGGCGAGATGGACGCGCCGCTTACGAAAGGCGAGCAACAACGATTCAACTTGCTTGGCCTCGGGGACAAAATAGGGATCGCGCATCACATCTCTAATACGAAATTTCTCGGGATCATCTACAAAGCGCAGCACATCTTTTGAATGGATGATACCGACCACATCGTCCAGGGTTTCACGGTAAACTGGGAAACGTGAATGGGTTGAGCGTTTGACCTGATCAAGAAGAACAGCAAAGGGAGACTCCACATCAACTCCAGCTACTTCTGTACGCGGAACCATCAACTCCCGCACCCGCAATTGCGACAGCTCGAAGACCCCATGCAACATATTTTTCTGGCTACCAGCGAGAGAACCCGACTGTGCGCCAAGGGAGATCATAGTTTTAATCTCATCGGCAGAGAGACCAGAACTAGAATTATCGACTTTAAACATGCGGGTAATCAAACCAGATAAGCCTGTGACCAACCAGATGATTGGAGTTAACACCCACAGCACAAAACGGATTGGTTTTAATACCCGAAAAGAGACCACCTCAGCTCGCCGGGCGGCATAGGTTTTGGGGCAGACCTCAGAAAAAACTAATAACAAGGGAGTCAGAATAGCGATAGTCATCAGATCACCGCGCGCACCAAAAATTTCAACAAAAAAAGTGGTGGCGAGGACAGACAAAGCAATATTGACGAAGTTATTACCGACAAGGATGCCGCCAAGCAACCATTCAGGATTATCAAGTAAGTTCTCTAGGGTCTTGGCACCACGGCGCTGCTTCTCTACGAGATATTTAACACGTAAGCGATCTATCGACAGCAGTGCGGTTTCGGAGCCGGAAAAAAAACCAGACAACAAAAACAAACACCCCATCACGAACAGTTGACACCATTGATCTTCAGTCATAACTTCCTCATTGCAACAAATCACACCATCATTTCATCCAAATTCAGGGCCCATACTAGCTCACACAATTACGAAACACAATTAACAAGCACGTCAGCCAACAGCCAGTGGATAATTGTTGACAATACTAGCTATTACCTTGAGGATATGGACGATCAAATCGTCTAAAAATATTCACAGATTCGTTCAATAAAGGCACATCCATGCTAAGCGAAAACCATAAAAAACTTCTGGCCCTTGCAGCCATTCAACTCAACGCTTTATCCGAGCTGAGCATTAGCGCCCTGTGCCAGCACCAGATTGAAGCTAGCGACCTCAGCGATGACGAATTGCTAGAATTTCTAACCATTGCCAACGCCCTATATCGCAGTGGCGACCGGTTAATCTCCGATGCTGACTACGACTTTTTATTTTTGGCCGAATTAAAGCAACGCCAGCCAAAACATCCCTTTCTCACTGAAGTTGAACCCGAGGCTATAACAACAGCCAAAACCGTGGAACTACCAGTGCGGATGTTATCAACAGACAAAGCCTACACTGTCGAAGATATGTTACGCTGGCTAGAGCGGATCAAAAAAGCCGCTACCGACCTCAATAAGCCGTTTGCCAAACTGATATTTAAGGCGACACCTAAACTTGATGGTTTTGCCGCCTATGATGATGGCCAGCACCTATACACCCGCGGTGATGGTAAACGCGGCACTGACATTAGCCGAGTTATGCAACGCGGTTTAGTGGTTGCAGAGGGTGGCCAGCGTGGCCTTGGTGCCGGAGAGATCGTGGTTAGCACCAGTTATTTCAACCAACACCTCGCCGAGCATTTTGAAAACTCTCGAAATTTTCAAGCCAGCGTGGTGAAAGAGAAGGAGCTCGCCCCCCCTGCAGCAGAAGCGATTAAGGTTCAGGCTGCCGTTTTTTATCCGTTTCAATTATTACCGAGCTGGAGCGGTTCGGCTGAACAACTTGAGCACCAGCTTGAAACAATTTTCAAGCAACAACTCAGTGCCGTTGACTATGATGTCGATGGTGTAATTTTCGAGATTATTGATGACGAGTTAAAAAAGTACATGGGCGCGACACGTCACCATCATCGCTGGCAAATTGCCTTAAAGGAGAACGTTGAAACCGCCGAGGTCAATGTAATTGCTGTACATCCGCAAACCTCTCGCTCGGGTCGTGTTAATCCGGTAGTTGAAGTGGAACCAACCCGCCTCAGCGGCGCACTGATTCAACGGGCAACGGCGCATCACTACGGCATGGTTAAAAGTAACAACATCGGCCCTCAAGCAATCATCGAGTTAACCCGCAGCGGTGAGGTGATCCCTAAAATACTCCGCGTTATCAAGCCAAGCGAGGCCCAACTACCTGAAAGTTGTCCGAGCTGTGGCGGTGAACTTACGTGGGACAACGACTACCTGTTTTGCACCAACAACAGTCAGTGCCCCGCCCAAATCGCTCATACCATTGAGCATTTTTTCCGCACCTTAGGCAATATCGATGGTTTTGGCCCTGCCACCATCGAAAAACTCTACACCAGCAATGTTCGTACATTGCCTGAAATTTACAACCAAAGTGCTTTTGATTTTGAGGGGATCGGTTTCGGCCCCAAGCAATCTGAAAATCTCGTCGCTCAACTACAGCGCAGCCGTAGTGAACAGATTGAGGATTGGCGTTTTCTCGCGGCTTTTGGCATCTTCCGCATGGGTGGCGGCAACTGCGAGCGTTTACTAAGCCACCACAAACTGCAAGACATTTTCACCTTAACCATTGAGCAGATCATTGCAATTGAAGGGTTTGCTGAGCGCACTGCAGAAATTCCATGACGCAAGGCAGCCGCTCTGATATGCAAGCCAACGCCAAAAAAATGGGCGCGAAAGTCGGCAGTTCGGTATCAGGGAAGACCGACTACCTGATTACTGGAGAAAAAGTGGGCGCGAGTAAGCTCAACTCAGCGCAAGCCAAAGGGGTTGAGGTGTTAACAGAGCAACAATATCTAGAACTGATTGGTGGCTAACGATGGCAAAAACAAGGGTACAGCTTGAGATAAGCGGTCGAGTGCAAGGGGTATGTTACCGCTATTTCACCCAACAAACCGCCCAAGCTGCGGGCATTACTGGCTGGGTTAAAAACCGTATCAACGGCAATGTAGTGGCACTACTTGAAGGGGAGGAAAAGGCGATAGCTAGAGTGATTGAACGGTGTCACCAAGGGCCACAGCTGGCCCATGTAGATCATATTGAAGTAGTACAGCAGCCCCATACTGGTGAATTCGATACATTTAATATTGTGAGTTAAGCTGGTCCTCTCAATAGGTTAGCTACAAACCAGATTCTACTCCCATTCAGAACAGCCATCTTTGCATACCTAAACCATACCTAAACCTTACATGTACATCCTAGCAAATTGATTCAACCGCATATAAATTAAAAAGTTCCGGAACGCTAAGTGAATAACCATCCAAAACTGGCCGAATTTCAGCTAATTTTGATAAAATACCCCGCGCTACTGATTCCTCGGCATGATGAACAGCTCGGTGACAATAGGGACAAAGACAGAATGCTACTGATTCCTCGGCATGATGAACAGCTCGGTGACAATAGGGACAAAGACAGAATACATTATGAATAGTATCTAAAGGTTGGGGAAATTCTCCCTGCAAACTAATGGGAATCAGGTGATGTACTTCAAGGTATGGTTTTCGGCTAAAACGAGAAAGAAAAAGATTATGTTTCGAATCAAATTCACATGAGTATCTTGAAAGCTCCAATCTTTCCAATGCAACCTTACGATCACGAGAAAAAGAATCACGTTCTTTATGTCTCGTTGTTTTTATAATACCGGGCGCATCCACTTCTCGTTGATAGACATCATCATATTCATCCAATTTGAGCTCAGAAGATTCAAGCCTCCATATATTTTCAGGCATTTGTCCAAGCCAAAGAGCCCCATCTTTGACAAACATAAACAACACTGAGCCAGATGCAGGTTTAAATCCAGCTCTTACTGAAATATATAATCGAAGTTCCTGCTTCTCGGGTTTTGGATACACAATGTTAAGCTTAACTTCCGCGCCATCAGGGAACAGTTTGAATGATTTCAATGCCATAGCTGGGTTTAGCTTTACCGGTCCAACATGAATCTGTGACTTTCCAAAGTATGAGAGAACAAGATCGGCTTCATAATCAGCTAATGTTATTTGTGAATCATAATATTCTCTTTCGGTTACAATCGAGTACGCACCATCACCAGTATCAAACCTTCTTGTCTGCATTTTCCCAAACTTCATAAACTCTCCCCAGTTACCAATTAAATATAAGGAATAAGTGTTTCTGCAATCTTTTTTATAACAGGCAGCGCTACTGAATTTCCAAATTGGCGGTAAGCTGCTGTTTTTGCAACAGGAATAATAAAGGACTCTGGAAAACCTTGTAATCGAGCACATTCACGAGGTGAAAGCATTCTAGGGTTTTTATTTTCTTGCGGGATAAGGCATTCTTTCCCGTCTTTTCCATAGCGAGCAACAATTGTATTTGATGGTTTTTCTATATCTGCACAATGAGCTGTAAACCCTGTGCCCCTTGCAATATTGCGTTCAGTTCGCCGCTGATGCCCTTCCCAAAGTTTCGTTGAAATCGTAAAAGAATCATCAACCTCATCTTCAAGAATACCCTTAAGGGGCAAGGGATCACCCTGCACTTGTGGGAAGGTAAAATCTCCACCACCACGGATACACACCATATAACATCGCACACGCTTCTGAGGGACTAATGGACTTGAATCAATAACTTGAAATGAAAAGCTATACCCAAGAGACTCAATTGTATTTTTCACAACATCAAATGTTTTACCACCATCGTGCCGAACTAAATTTCTCACATTCTCTAGAAAGACTATTTTTGGTTTTTTTACCTTTATAATTCTAGCAATATCGAAAAACAAAGTCCCTTGGGTTTCACAAGCAAAACCGTGTGAAATATTAAGAGAATTTCGAGAGGAAACGCCAGCGAGACTAAAAGGCTGGCAAGGGAATCCTGCACACAAAACATCGTGATCAGGAATCGATTCCTCAGGTATTTTTCGAATATCGCCATAGGGAACTTCTCCAAAGTTTGCTTCATATGTTTTTTTCGCATGGGAATCCCATTCACTTGAGAATACACACTTCCCCCCGATTCCCTGCATGGCAATTCTAAACCCACCAATTCCTGAAAAAAGGTCAATAAAGGAAAAACTTGGATTATCAACTGGGGGAAAGGGAATACTACCCCATGAAGTTGAAAGTGAGGCCTGATAAGGCACATCTAACTCACTTATTTGCTCAGCAGAAGTTATTTTAGGGGTTAACTGACTAAATAAATTAACGCAATGCTCGTTCATCGCATCCGTCAAGAAAGGAACACCACTATCTTGGCATTGAAACCAATGCGTGATTCTTTGTTCACGATTTAAGTACCAACAACACAGATCAATCGCACTTACCCTGCAAACGCAAACTCTCCTGATAGACATCACTACCACTGATTCCGTGCGTTTTCGCCACCTGTTTAACGATGGCTTTCATGGGTAGGTCACCCTCCAGACTCAAGCGCTCCAATGCCTCACGAACGGTTTCCGTTGGCGCGGCCTCGACCGCAGGAGCGAGCAATAAAACAATTTCACCACGAACTCGTGCTTGGGAAAAATGATCGATGGCCTCTGTCACCGTGCCACGAAACAACTCCTCGTGCAATTTGGTTAATTCACGGGCGATGGCCACCGTCCGTTTTTGAGTCAAGTAAGGCTGCAAAGCACGGCAGCGGGCGACGGTCTTGGGCGGCAAGAAACCATCAAAACAAAAACGATCAGTTGGCAGCCCTGCGACAGATAAGGCTGAGATACAGGCACTCGGTCCTGGTACGGACAACACCGTTACTCCGCCATTGCGGCAGTGTTGAACCAGCACGTTACCCGGATCGGAGATCGCCGGTGTACCGGCATCGCTAATCAGGGCGATGGACTGCCCTTGTTGCAACAAACCGAGAAGATAATCCATCTTCTGTGATTCGTTCAACACATTACCCGGATCGGAGATCGCCGGTGTACCGGCATCGCTAATCAGGGCGATGGACTGCCCTTGTTGCAACAAACCGAGAAGATAATCCATCTTCTGTGATTCGTTGTGCTCGTAACAGGAGGTTAAATTGGTTTCGATACCAAAATGGTTAAACAGCTTACGGCTATGGCGGGTATCCTCTGCGGCAACCAGATCGACCTCTTTGAGGATGCGGATGGCGCGAAAGGTGATATCTTCTAAATTACCAATGGGGGTCGCAACCACGTACAGAGTTCCCCACTGCGCTGAATCAGTCATGGTTTAACTCCCCCTGCATCAACTCGCCGTGCTCTAACTCTTTTAACCACAAACTGACACAGGCATCACTAGGCATGCGCCAATCACCTCGCGGTGACAGGGCGACACTACCCACCTTCGGCCCATCTGGTAAACATGAGCGTTTAAATTGTTGCGAAAAGAAGCGCTGATAAAACACCTTCAACCAGCGTAATATTGTTGCCGCATCATAGTCAGTGCCAAAGGCCTGCTGGGCTAAGAACAACACTTTTTTCGGTTCAAATTGATAACGCACCACCTGAAACAGGAAGAAATCGTGCAACTCGTAGGGGCCAACATGATCTTCGGTGACTTGACTGATCTGGCCTGCGCCATCGGGTGGTAACAGCTCGGGCGATACGGGTGTTTCACATACATCATCCAGCACAACACTTGTTTCACCACAATAGGCGCTCTCAGCACACCACGATACCAGATAACGCACGAGGGTTTTCGGCACACCGCAATTCACCCCATACATCGACATATGATCGGCATTGTAAGTACACCAACCGAGGGCCAACTCCGATAGATCACCGGTACCAATAACAATGCCGCCCACCTGATTGGCGATATCCATCAATAACTGGGTCCGCTCACGCGCTTGGCTGTTTTCGTAGGTGATATCGTGCTGAGTTTCATCATGACCAATATCGCTAAAGTGCTGACGGACAGCGGCATCAATAGAGATCACCCTGCTACTGGTTCCGAGCAGTTCGATCAATTTTTCCGCGTTACCCCGAGTCCGTTCAGTTGTACCAAAGCCGGGCATCGTTACCGCCTCGATCCCTTTACGGTCGAGCTGCAACAGATCAAATGCTTTAATCACCACCAATAGGGCCAAAGTGGAATCGAGACCACCAGAGAGACCAATAACCACATTTTTCGTACCGACATGCTTTAACCGCCGCGCGAGGGCAGTGGTTTGTAAGGCAAAAATCTCTTCACAATGTTGGTTGCGCTCTGCGTTATTGCTGGGAACAAAGGGGTGACGATTCACCTGACGCTTGAGATCGCCATGCTCCTCTGTGGCAACGGCCAAGGCATTGGAGATCTCGATGAGACGATAATCACCCTCGGCACGACTGGCGGCAAAACTATTATTTTTGTGCCGTTCGTTCATCAAACGATTCAAGTCGATATCGGCGCACACCCACTGACTCTCGAAAGAGAATCGTTCAGACTCACTGAGAATGGTTCCGTTTTCGGCAATGAGCGAATGGCCTGAAAAAACCAGATCGGTACTCGACTCCCCTGCCCCTGCTGAAGCGTAAGCATAAGCGGCTAAACAACGCGCCGATTGTGAGCGCACCAGTTGTTGGCGATACTGTTGCTTACCTAACACCTCAGGGCTGGCAGACAGATTGAGCAACACTGTCGCACCAGCAACAGCCATCTGGCCACTGGGTGGATTGGCAACCCAGCCATCTTCACAGATCTCAACACCGATGACACATGCGGGACGATTTAGATCTTGAAATAGCAGATCATCACCAAAGGGGATCGGTTGACCGCCAATCACCACCTCATCAGCACTACGATCTGGCGCAGCCGAAAACCACCGCTCCTCGTAAAACTCTTGACTGTTTGGCAGAAAGTTTTTCGGTACAATGCCAACAATCTCGCCATCACTAATCAACACCGCGCAATTAAATAGTCGCCCACCTTGAGCAATAGGTGCGCCAACTACTAGCAAAGTTGATAATTCAGCACTGAACTCAGCAAGTTCGATCAACCCTTGCTCAGTTTTTTCAATCAACAGCGATTGAAAAAACAGATCGCCACAGGTGTAACCCGTCACCGCCAACTCGGGAAAGACAAGGCAGTCACAACCACAAGAGTGAGCGGAATGAATAACCTGTTTCATCTGCTCAATATTATATGCAATATCGGCGACGCGATGGGCCACCGAGGCCACAGCAAGACGATAATAACCAAATTTCAAACGCTGATTGAGTGTCATATCAATTATTCTACCTCTATCAAAATTAACAACTTAACGTTAGCCCTACTTACGAACGAACATTATTATCATAGCTCTACCATGTTCGGTATCTGCCAAAAAGGTTCTTTGTCCCAACTGACAGGAATCCCCATATGCTCCTTACTCACTTGTGGATACTTCTTCAATAAGTCGAAAAGTCGCTGATTCCACGTTGATCCTGGGTTGATCTGCTTGAGCAAACACTCAATAACGACTAAAAAATAATAAAGCCGCCGCGTTGGATCAATTCCGGTCTGTTCAAGTGGCGTTAATTGAGGCCAAGCAGATGGTGTTTTTTTTAAGCACACATGGACGACTACCAAACTCTCGATTCCATGTTCTAGAATGGTGTGCACAGATATTACGCAAATCAGATAATGACCGAAACCAAGAACGTAATACGATATCTGGGACTCCAAAAAACAGAGAAATTTCTTGTTTATCCGCTTTCAAACGTAATTGCGAAAACAAAACTGACACTTCTTTAAAAGTCAGTATTTCCATCACCATCCAGATGGGGGGCAACTTTGGATCACCGTATTTTGAACAGTAATGTTTGATAAACGGTTCGGCATTTCTATCATGACACTTTGACCTAACTTGCTTCACTAACCAGTCATGATCATAACTATCATTAAAAACAGTTGCATCTGTATAGGCATGCGAACCGTGGTGTTCACTTAACACCTGAGTCATACGCGCTCTAAAAGCGACCTCAATTCGTTCAATGGCGTCGAGAATTAATAAACGAATTTCACGATCAAAGACATAGAGCCCTAGAATATCATCGAAGGCGACATTCGGGATAAAGTGATGTGCCGAACCCGCTATTTGAAACGGCAGGCAATACGCACTAAGACGATAGTAGCTAATCACTGAGAGATAGCGAAAAGCGCGCGCTTCATCGTTAATCGTTAGTCCACGATTACGCCACAGTATAAGCTGATCATTAATTGAAAGTGGGGATTTTGTGAATTGATTCACACCTAAACACTCCAAATAATAAAAAACCCACCAAAGTGTGCATAATCGCGAACGACAAGAGGCATGGCGGGTGTATTGATCAAAACATACATAATCCCTGATCTAAAAGCAATTACAATATTGCGACAACCTCTTGGGGACACCAAGCAGTCAAATCGTTTCTAACACGATTACAGACGATTGTGGCATTCCAATGGAGAGGTTACAGGCTAAAAGCATCCTTCAAATGTTTCAGGTCATGGCTGGTTTCATCGGCCTGAATTGCAATCACGTCGAAACGTGGTTGTAGGCTCGATTGGTCTTGTTTCGCCAAGTACCATTGCGCCGTACGGATAATTTGTCGTTGTTTGCGCTCGTTAACGGCTTCAACAGCTTCACCACATTGCGTACCACTACGGGTTTTCACTTCGACAAATGCTAATATTTTGCCACGGCGAGCGATAATGTCGATCTCACCGGTGGGAGCGCGATAATTGGTTTCAACAATCCGGTACAGTCGCCGTTTCAAATAGCGAACTGCCTGCTGTTCCCCCCATCGTCCGAGGCTCAGGCGCTGCTCGGTCACACGTGTTCCTTCACACCGGCAAAACTTTTACGGTGCAGCGGGCATGGGCCATGTTCGGCAATTAAAGCACGATGTTTGGCACTACCATAGCCTTTGTGGCCGGCAAAACCGTATTGTGGATAGTGGCGATCATAAACCACCATCATCCGATCACGAACCACTTTAGCGATCACCGATGCGGCAGCGATCGACAACGAACGGGAATCACCTTTTTTAATTGTTTGCTGCGGATGTGATAACGGCACAGGGGTGATACCATCGATGAGCAGATACTGAGGTTCAATTTTTAGGCGTGACACGGCCTGACACATCGATCTCAGCGTCGCTTGAAGTATATTGATCTCATCAACCTCTTCAGCATGGACAAACCCAACACCTACAGCCAACGCCTGTTGACGGATCGGGCCGAAGAGCTGTTCCCTCTTTTTAGCACTGAGTTTTTTGGAATCGGTCAAACCTAGCAGGTCAAAGTGTTCGGGTAAAATAACGGCTGCCGCGACAACAGGGCCGGCCAGCGGGCCACGGCCAGCTTCATCAATTCCAGCGATGAGGGTCACACCTTGTAAGCGCAGTCGGGGTTGTTGACACGTTCAGAACTCCTTAGCCATTGCTGTGTCGAATGATCATTATTCATTGCTGTGTCGAATGATCATTATTCAGCCCACACCAACACGGTAAACACAAAACACCAGTCAGTATAAGTCAGACAGACGAAAACCACTAAGGATTAAATCGGGGTAAACCTTGAAGGGGAGCAAAAAACACCCCGCAACATAACATGCTGCGGGGTATCAATTTGCTTAGTACTGACGCTTCTCGCGAATACGTGCAGACTTACCTTGCAATTGACGCAAGTAGTAAAGCTTCGCACGACGTACGCGACCAACCATAAGTACTTCAATTTTATCAACTAGGGGTGAGTGAAGAGGGAAGATCCGCTCAACACCAATGCCACCAGAGATTTTACGTACGGTAAAGGTGGAACCGATACCACGGTTTACCCGCTTGATGCAAACACCTTGAAAAACCTGAATCCGCTGTTTGTCACCTTCAACAATTTTTGCGTGAACGCGCAGTGTGTCCCCTGCTTTAAACACAGGAAGATCTGTTTTCATCTGCTCATTACCAATTTCATCAACAATGTTCATCATTGCCTCCTTATTTATCTTTAAAAAGCTTAATTTATCACTACGTGAATGAGATCAGAGGATTTGCCGTAACCGCATTAGCTCTGCAAGATCTTCATCCGTTAATTGTACTTTATCCAATAAGTCGGGTCGCCGTTGCAACGTCCGTTGCAATTGTTGGCTCCGCCTCCATGCTGCTATCCGAGCATGATTACCGGACAACAAAACATCAGGAACCTGTTGCCCCATGAATTCAGCAGGCCGCGTATAGTGTGGATGCTCCAACAGCCCATCCGAAAAAGAATCGGCTTCGGCACTCCCAGCACTTCCTAACACTCCCGGCAGTAACCGTGCTATCGCATCGATCATCACCATTGCGGGTAACTCGCCTCCAGTGAGGACAAAGTCACCAATGGAGTATTCTGCATCAACATAGGAACGAATGCGTTCATCAAACCCTTCGTAGCGACCACAAATAAAAATCAATCCAGCTTCAGCAGAGAGTGTTTCTGCCGCGTGCTGGTTGAAGGTCTTGCCTTGAGGAGTCATCATTATAACTTTTGCCCCCGGGCGTTGATGCTTCAGGTGTTCAATCGCACGACAAATTGGCTCAGGTTTCATCACCATGCCAGCTCCGCCGCCATAGGGTGTATCATCCGTCACCAGATGACGACCTTCAGCCCAGTTTCGTAAATTATGAGCGGTGATATGTATCAGCTCTTTCGAAACCGCTTTGCCGATAATGCTACCAGCAAAGGGAGATTCAATCATCTCCGGAAATAAGGTTACGACATCAAAATTCATCCGTTCAGTTCAATCAGTCCATCGGGCAAAGTCACTCTCATTTGCCCTTGTTCAAGATCTATTTCATCAATAAACGCTTCAACGGCTGGAAACATCACCTCACCGTGAACCCCTTCGGCCACATAAACATCGTGACCACTGGTTTCGAGAACAGAAGTTAGTGAACCTAAGTCGCCTAGTTGACTATCGACGACCTGCAACCCTTGCAGTTGATGCCAGTAATGGCAACCATCTTCAAGTTGAGGGAATTGTTCGTAGGCCATAAACACCTTGGCACCAAGAAACCCTGCCACTTTATCGATATGATCATACCCTGCAAGGACAAGCAAAATAATTTGCTTATGCATTGAAGTTTTAACCACATCAATCGTTAATTGTCGGCCATCTTTACAAAATAGCGTAACGCATTCAGCGCCAAGTAACACTTGCGAGCCATTGGTATTAGGGCGAACTTTAAGATCACCGCGTAATCCATGCGTTCCAGCGATGGTTCCTGCTTCAACTAACGTTTCTTCTGCCACGTTTACCGTTTCATTATTGTGTTAATGAGCTAAATTGCTCAGGGTAACCTTACGCTTCAGTTTTTTCCTGAAACTTTGCCCAAACACCTTCTTTACGCAACAATTGAAGCACGACCTCTGAAGGTTGAGCTCCTTTGTTCAACCATGCCAAAGCACGGTCTTCTTTTAATGCGATCATTGGTGGCTCAACCAAAGGGTTGTACTGACCAATGTTCTCAATGTAACGACCATCACGAGGACAACGCTCATCCGCTACAACAATCTGGTAAAATGGTTTCTTCTTAGCACCACCACGGGCCAATCTGATTTTTACTGACATATCTACTTACCTCTCTATAACGACACCTGGATATCAGGTGTTCCAAAACTGTAATAATTTTAAATTTCCTGCAGAGGTTAAAACGGCATACCGCCGCCACCCATCATCCCTTTGAGACCTTTTGGCCCCATCTTCTGCATCTTTTTCATCATCTTCTGCGCTTCGGTAAAGCGTTTTAGAAGTTGATTGACATCCTGAACGCGAGTACCACTGCCGTTGGCAATTCGGACACGGCGTGAACCGTTGATCATTTTATGGTTCTGCCGCTCTTTAACTGTCATTGAGGAGATGATCGCTTCAATACGCTTCATCTCCTTATCGGGCATTTGCATATTACCCGCTTTTTTCATCGCTTTATTGGCCCCCGGAATCATCTTGAGTAATGATTCCATTGAACCCATTTTTTTGACCATTTGTAGCTGGTCGCGAAACGATTCAAGGGTGAAACCACCTTTACGCATGGTTGCTTCAAGCTTAGCGGCATCATCTTTATCAATGGCTGCTTCCGCTTTTTCGATCAGCGACAGAACATCGCCCATGCCGAGAATACGTTGCGCCATACGGTCGGGATGGAACACCTCAAGGGCATCCATCTTTTCCCCCATACCGACAAACTTAATCGGTTTACCTGTTACCGCACGCACCGACAAGGCTGCACCACCACGGGCATCACCATCCATCTTGGTCAGGATAACACCAGTGATATTTAACTTTTCATCAAAACTTTTAACGACGTTGACGGCATCTTGCCCTGTCATAGCGTCGGCGACAAACAAAATCTCACGTGGCTGCAACGAGGCGTTGATTTTAACCAACTCCTCCATCAGCTCTTCATCAACGTGAAGTCGACCAGCGGTATCTAAAATCAGGGTATCGTGACCGTTGAGGCGGGCATACTCACGCGCTTTTTCACAAATTTCAACGGGATTATCGCCGGGCTGACTATCGAAAACAGCCACACCTAACTGACGACCTAATACTTTTAACTGTTCAATCGCTGCTGGACGATAGATATCGGCAGGAACCAGTAACGGATCGCGTTTGTCGCGACGCAACTGGAGAGCTAACTTACCACAGGTTGTTGTTTTACCTGCGCCCTGCAAACCACACAACATAATGGGTACAGGAGCTTGAGCAGCAAGGTCAAGGGTTGTTACATCGCCCTCGCCCATCAACTTACCTAATTCATCGCGAACTATCTTTATAACTTGTTGCGCAGGCGTTAAACTTTTTAGGACATCGGAACCTACTGCACGTGCGCTGACAGCGGCAATAAAGTCCTTAACAACCTTAAAATTAACATCGGCCTCAAGTAAGACGAGACGTACTTCACGCATAGCCTCAGTGACATGGGCTTCAGTCAGCCGCCCTTTACCGCTTAGCTTTTTAAATACTGCGTCAAATTTATCGGTCAAGTTATCAAACATGAAAATCCCTGCGTCATCAAAATCGCAAATAAGGGAATATAGTGGCCCCCCTCCTCCTTGTCAAGCAAATTCCCCCACAAGTTCGAACCGTTCGCCCCTTAAGCGATAGGTTGAAAAGGGCGCTAACCCTTTAGTTTGTAGCACTTCAATAATCGCGGCGCAGTCATTATCAGAGATACGTATCACCATACCGCAATCAGCACTGATCGCTCGCGGCACAGGCATCACTAATATATCAAATTTCTTTTTTAAAACCATTTCGGCCACCATAACGCGATGGATCGAATTAAAAACGATCAGTAAATGATCTCCATCAATCATTTTCATCCTATATTCTCTTTCATCGTGCATCCTCCTACAACGCGCTCAAACCAAACACATCATCACCAATTAAATAGCGTGGATTGACAGTCCAGTTGCTAAAAGCTATGGTGTAGCATATTGTTGTTTATATGCTACTCAACCGCACACCGAGGAACGCCACTGTTTTGAACAATCAGCCTGTCCAGCTAACACTACTCCTACTCTTTACCCTCCTATCAAACACCCCTTTGGGCTACCTTAGACAGGGAGTAAAAAAACGTTCACCACTGTGGTTTCTCTATATCCACCTATCGATCCCTTTTATTATTGCCCTAAGACTTTATTTCGATTTTAATTGGCACATCATCCCCCTCACCATCGGCTGTGCCGTCATCGGTCAACTTTCTGGCGGCTCACTGCGTAAACGTAATGAGCGCGGTTAACCCTGATGGCACGACGTAGCCGCAGTGCGGACTCACTTAAATCAACACGCAGCCTCATTGAAGGGATCCTCGGCAACCTTGGCATCTCTAACAAAATTGAGCAACATCGAATTTGGGCTATTTGGGAACAAGCGGTTGGCGAACAAATTGCCCAACACGCCATCCCATCTAAAATTCGTAATGATGTTTTAGAGATTAAGGTGGCCCACCCCGTGTGGATGCAACAACTACAGCTTCTCAAACCACGACTATTGAAACAGATCAATGAACACCTTGGTGACACACCAATCAAAGACCTGTATTTAAGAAGAGGCCAAATCGCTAAGGAACCAGCGGCAATCATTGAGCCGCCAATAGCACTACCCGAACTCAACACTGATGAGATTGAATCGGTCCATAAACTTACCGAGCACATTAAAGACGATGAGATACGCACAGCACTCGATGAGCTGATGCAGAAACAACGCCGCCTAGATAAACGTGACCGATCGTAAGGCACTGACCACCTTTAACGATACATAGCCGTTACCTCGTCGGTATATTCCATACCATTATAAACATAAAGCGGTGGTTCAATCTCTAAACCAGGTCGGCCACGTTTACGCCCTTCGATTAATACTAAACGGGCAGCACTATCGCTGCGACTATGGATTAAGCGAACCCGCTTTGGCTCGATATCAGCCTGACGCATCCCAGCAACAATATCGACCAAGCGCTCTGAAAGATGGATCATACTCAAGGTGCCACCCTGTCGTAATAACGCACTGCCAATCGTTAAAAAATCATTCAAACCGCCAGCAAGTTCATGACGAGAATATGCCCGTTCGTTACCAAAAGAGCACTGTCCTGATTCTGGAGCGCGAAACGGCGGATTGGACACCACACGATCAAACAAACCATGACTGTGCTCGGTCAATTCACGCAAATCCCCTTGACAGATGACAACCCGCTCGCTGAGATCATTTAGCACAACATTACGCTGAGCGCGTTCAACTTGAGCGGGCTGAATCTCGATGCCGATGATCTCTTTGGCTGTCGTCCAGCGGGCAATAAGCATGGCGATAATCCCGCCACCACAGCCGAGGTCAACCACCCGATCCCCCTCAGCAATACTGACAAAATTTGCTAACATCACTGGATCAACGGAGAAACGATAACCTTGTTGATGCTGAATCAACCTAAGTGCTCCCCCTTTTAAGGTATCGACAGATTCATCCTCTTTCAACTCAACCTGTTGCATCGCCATTCGAATTCCTTACAAAAAAAAGGAGAGCACCATTGGCTCCCCTTTTTTTATTCATATTAGAACTATCTTTAACCACCGTAGGAGTGCAGCCCAGCGAGCAGCAAATTCACACCGAGGTAGCAAACCAACCATAATGGCTTTGTAGTTTAGATCATCGAGAATTTTAGCACTGGGGAAAATCCCGACAATACCGCCAGCAGGGGAACCTGAAGGATTATCCTCTTTTCGAACCTTGATCAGATACATGATTGAAACACCACAGGCGACAGCAAAGGCAGCATAGCCAAGAAAGCAGGTGATAACATGGTATGTCAGCCAGTTACTTTGTAATGCTGGGACAAGGGGTGAAATCGTTGAGTCTAAGCGTAATTGCGCCCACGTCATCGCTAAAAAAGCAAAAGGGACAACGAAAGCACCTACAGATTTTTGCTTATGGCGCAGATCAATCAGCAGATAGATCAATAAAATAGTCCATGAGAAAAAGACCACCGATTCATAAAGGTTCGACAGTGGCGCATAGCCAGCACCACCTGGTATCTGATAGGTTTCATACCAACGCAAACCAATGGCGTATGTCTGTACTATAAAGCCAGCATAAGCGAATAAGGTTGCCAACTTCGCAACAACCGCACTATGTGTAGCTAAATAGCCGATAAAAAGGATCATTGCAGCAAAATAGCCAATGGTAACAAAATTAAATAACTGACCACTACTCATAATATGTACCTCTCATCATGATGCTAATCTTTTGATAACACATCACGAAATTTATTTTTTAATTCATCAAAATAGAGTTCAAAACCAGGTTGATTTCGATGTGCCGAACCAACAAGTCGAACACCAACTTTACCGTTCTGTTCACTCAGAACCACCCAAATCCGGCGATGAGAGAGAAAGAAAGCCACCAAGCAGCCCAAAATCATCAGTGCACAACCTAGCCATACAACCCAAACACCTGGATCTTTTGTGACCTGTAACCCAGTATAGTAAGGTTGATCAAAATCAACGAGAGTAAAGACATAATCTCCCTGGCGTTCATCATCGAACTGAGGAAAGTTTTTAAATACAGTAACTGTCCGTGGTTGACCATCTTTAGGCAACACTTTAAGCCGAGCTGCAGGGCCGAAATTACGAAACGCTGCGGCAAAATCCTCGATTTCAATCTTGTCACCGTTGGCTAGTTCTGTTACTGCCCCCTTACGTAACGAAAAGGCATCAACCTTATCTTCACCGCGCACCTTAACCTTAATCAAGACCACTTCGTCACCAGCAGAGCCATAATTAGACTGATAAAAAGTAAGCCCTTTATACGAAAGCGGATCGTTAACAACGATCGGCCGGCGGTCAATCACCACCTCACCCTTATCAATAACAGTCAATACACTGCGATATTCTTTTGGCCGTTGTGAGTTACCATAAAAACTAACGGAAAAATCTTCGCAACGTACACTAAAATCAATGGGCAAGGGAATTTGACCATTGCGCAGCCAAATTCGATCAATTGTTCCCCCTTCAGGAATATTTACATAGCCCTTAAAACCATAAATGTTACCGATAATGGCACCCAAGAAGATAATTAAAATCGATAAATGGGTAACGTAAACTCCAAATCGAGCATACTTCATCTTATCGGCATAAAGGAAAACCTCTCCCGCTTTTTCAGTTTCCCGTGGAGCAGAAAACTCTTGCGACAGAAAGCTTTTCATCCTCGCTGTCACACTGGCGATATCTCCCTTAACCACCTGCTCATCGACATTGGAAAAAGTTTTAAGTACCTGTTTATTTGGCGTCAACAATGGGTTGTGGACGATCTTCCACACTCGTGGAAATCGCTTAACAGAACAACAGATCAAGTTGATACAGAACAACACCAGCAGTCCAATAAACCACCATGAATGGTACATATCAAAACATTGCAGTTGATCTAATAAATTATATGTTTTCTCACTAAAAACTCGCAAGTACTCTTGACGAGAGAGATTCTGTTGAATCACAGTACCAATAATTGATGTCACCGCAAGAGATATCAAAGAAAATATCGTCAGCTTCAACGAACAGAAAAAATCCCATATTCGGCCTAACACACCACGCTGTTTTGCACCCAAGTCGCGTCTCCTTTATTTAAAAATAGATAAACTACAGACCATCTTCTGCTAAACGCTTTTGAAGTTTGTCGCTCTTCAAAGCCACGGCCTCAGCCATCTTTTTACGTGAATCAATCAGTCTACCAGCGAGCTCTTTATCGCTAATCGCCATAAGTTGCACGGCAAAAATACCAGCATTTTTTGCGCCAGCTTTACCAATAGCCATGGTTGCAACAGGGACACCACCAGGCATCTGTACGGTTGCCAACAACGCATCAAGACCTGCAAGTGCTGAACTATCAATCGGAACACCGATAATAGGCAATGTCGTTTCTGCGGCAATGACACCAGCAAGGTGAGCGGCAGCTCCGGCACCAACAATCAAGGTCTTAATGCCACGCGAAGCTGCGCTTGATGCATACTCTGCAGTCCGCACCGGGGAGCGATGGGCACTACTTACAATCAACTCATAGGCAACGTCAAACGACTTGAGAACCTTTGCTGCCTCTGCCATCACCGGGTAATCTGAATCGCTACCCATCAAAATTCCAACTACAGGTTGTTTTTCCATTGTGATCACATCCCTTTTATTCTTAATTGAGTATATAGAATTTAGCGACTTAAGGCTTTTTGACCAATATCGGTTCTGAATTGAGCACCGTTCCAACTGATCTTTTGCGTGCCTTCGTAGGCTTTGTCGATTGCCGAAGCAACATCATCACCCCAGCCAGTAACCCCAAGAACACGACCTCCTGCAGTAACAATCTTACCATCAACCTCAGCAGTACCAGCATGGAACACCAGAACACCGTCGATCGCATCGGCATCATCAATACCAGAGATCACATCACCTTTAGCGTAATCAGCTGGATAACCACCTGCTGCCATGACGACACAAACCGAAGCACGATCATACCACTCCAATGCTTTAGTGGTCAGTTCACCACGCGCACAATCGAGCAATACTGGCACCACATCAGATTTCATTCGTGACAATAACGGTTGCGCTTCAGGGTCACCAAATCGTGCATTAAATTCTAACACCTTAAAATCGTCATCCTCGATCATCAGACCGATAAACAGAATTCCGCAATAAGGACAACCTTCTGCTGCCATACCATCGATTGTTGGCTGAACTACCTCGGCAACAATGCGCTCATAAAGTGAGGCGGTAACAACGGGTGCGGGCGAATAAGCGCCCATGCCACCAGTATTAGGTCCCTTATCGCCATTAAAGATCTGCTTATGATCTTGCGCTGAAGCGAGGGGCAAAATATTCTTACCATCGGTGAAAGCAAAAAACGATGCCTCCTCACCAGTGAGGAACTCTTCAATGACAACCGCATCACCAGCATCGCCAAATGTCTTGCGGACTAAAATATCATCGACAGCATCGATAGCTTGTTGCTCTGTTTGCGCGAGAATAACCCCTTTGCCAGCCGCCAAGCCATCGACCTTAACAACGATTGGAGCACCCTGTGCGCGAATATATTCTACGGCAGCATCGCGATCACTAAAGGAAGCATAGGCGGCAGTAACAATATTGTACTTAGCCATTAAATCCTTCGAAAACCCCTTGCTACCCTCTAGTTGAGCCGCAGCCTTGCTCGGGCCAAACACCGCTAAACCTTCAGCTTTAAAGCGATCAACCATCCCTAATGTCAACGGTAGTTCAGGACCAACAACGGTTAGATCAATCTGGTTCTTTTTAGCGAAGTCACACAGGCCATCAATATCATCAACAGCTAAGGCGACATTTTCAGCAGCAGCAGCAGTGCCGGGGTTACCCGGGGCGCAATAGATTTTATCTACCATTGGTGATTGGGCTATTTTCCAAACCAAAGCATGTTCACGACCACCGCCACCTACGACCAAGACTTTCATAACTCTATCCTTTTCATAATAAACGGAATCCCTCTGTAGCGAATAGCAGAGGGATACGTTTTGTCGTTTCACTTAGTCCTGCACAGCCAATGAGCAACTAACCACCGCAAAGGAACAGGGATTTTAGCGTTTGTCATACCAACAAGACAGCGTCAAACTACGCACACCAAGAGGGTCATTTGCACAGTCGATTTCACAGTTCTTACTAATGACGGAAGTGGCGCATTGAGGTGAATACCATGGCAATGCCATGCTCATCTGCAGCAGCAATCACCTCTTCATCGCGAATAGAACCACCGGGCTGAATAACTGCTTTGACACCAACAGCAGCGGCGTTATCTAAACCATCACGGAACGGGAAGAATGCATCAGAAGCCATAACCGAGCCAGTTACATCTAGTCCCGCATGCTCGGCCTTAATTGCCGCAATACGAGCGGAGTTAACACGACTCATCTGCCCAGCACCAACACCAATTGTCATGGCATCCTTGCCATAAACAATAGCATTTGACTTAACAAACTTAGCCACTTTCCAAGTAAACAACAAGTCCTTCATCTCTTGCTCAGTCGGGCTCAGTCGGCTGACGCTTGGTCACCACTTTTAGATCATCGTACAGCGCGTGATCAGCACCCTGAACCAAAAGACCACCATTAACACGCTTATACTCAAAACGATCAGCGGGCTGCCGTTGGGGCAATAATCACCTCAACAAATTGACGATCAACAATCGCTTGAGTTGTTGGTGCATCTAATTCGCGATTAAAAGCAATAATGCCGCCAAAGGAGGATTCAGGATCAGTACTAAAAGCGCGCTCATACGCCTCAAGGATCGTTTCGCCAACAGCAACACCGCATGGATTTGCATG
>NBLY01000092.1 GCA_002084665.1 Desulfobacteraceae bacterium 4572_35.2
TGCTGACGTTGGATTTACTATCACCGTCATCGCTTCCTACACCGATAGCCTTGGCACCAATGAAGCTGTGTCCAGCGCAAATTTCGGCCCCATCACCAACGTCACCGTCAACGATGCACCGACCACCAGCACGGTAACTCTGACGGCTATCGCTGAGGACAGTGGCGTGCGCCTGATTACTCAAGATGAGCTACTCGCCAATGCCGCGGATAGTGATGGCGATAGTTTGACAGCTTCCAACCTGATTCTTAATAGCGGCAGTGGCTCGTTGATCAACAATAACAACGGAACATGGAACTTTACCCCGACGACTAATGACGACTCGGCGGTAACTTTCAGCTATACGATCAGCAACGCAACGAACAACGTGGACGGTACTGCAACGCTGGATATCACGCCGGTCAACGATGCGCCATTTTTTACTTCCGTCGCCATAACAACTGCACATGAAATTGACACCTACAACTACACCATCACCACCAGCGATATCGACAATAACTCGTTGACGATTAGCGCACCAACACTACCCAACTGGCTGACCTTGATTGATCATAATGACGGCACAGCCTCTTTGATTGGAGCACCGACCAGTGCTGATGGTGGTGATCATCGTGTTTCATTGCATCTCAACGATGGGACAGCAATCAGCATTCAAGATTTCACTATTAATGTCTCAATCAACGCTATCGCCTCTGCTAGTGACATTGATGAAATAGTTCTGGCTGTCGTGCCGACTGTTGAAACCCCGGCACCAGACCCCCTTGACGATCCATTTCAGGTTGATATCGCTCCAGTAGCCGTAACAGCCGATGAACAAGATGGCGCTCAAGAACCAAGCGGACAAATCAACAACACAGATTCTGAACCGGTTGCAACAAGAGCGGTTACCGTCAATGATCAAACGACAGAGACAGATCCAACGGCTCCAATTACTGGCAAGGCAAAGAGCATAGATATGCTGTCAGCAACCCATGATCGTAATGGCCCTGCCATCTCATTTAGCGTGCCTCTCTATCGACAACTGGTTGCGGAGCACTATTCCAATTTTACGGTTGCAGAAAACCTCGAACAACTAAAAGCCCCGCGCATTGCGCAACCAAGCGACGTTAATTTTGATCTCAACATAGAGATCGAAACCAGCGCATACGATCAGTTACGCAAGGAGATTGATGAGTCGTTCAGTTCTGAACGAGAAACTGAGATAACTCAGGTTCAGCTGGTCACGATCACCACTGCATCTTTTTCTGTGGGTATTGTCAGCTATTTTCTTCGCGCAGGAGCACTGTTTGCCAGCCTAATGTCGTCGGTACCTCTATGGCGCGGCTTTGATCCGATCGCTATTTTCCCCGGCACAAAGACAAAACAAAAAAAAGATCAAGACAAAAAGGCTAAAGAGGGGGGTGAATCTAAAGCAGAAACATTTTTTGATGGGGAGGAACAATGATGTTTAAAAGTCCGGCACTACGACTTAGCATTCCACTGACTCTTTTGACCATCAACCTGCTTTTTTTGGCCAACATCATCGGCTTCTTTCCTAACGAGGTCGAATCAACGCTTGAATTGCGCAAAGGGTTGAGTGAATCGCTAGCCCTGCAATTTTCTGTTGCCGCAGAAAAAGGGGAACTACAGACCATCCAAAGCACTCTTCGTCTCGTTGTCGAGCGCAACGAGACGATCCATTCTGCCGCAATCAGGGGTAAAGATGGAAAACTATTCGCATTGGCAGGTGAACATCTTGCCTATTGGAACGCTCCTGTCGATGGTAAATCGACACCAACCCACGTTCATGTGCCGATCTATCGTCGGGGAGAGAAGTGGGCGACGGTAGAGATCCGCTTTGCCCCGCTGTGGGTCAATACTTTTATCGGAGGATTTAGCCATTCTTTTGGCGGTTTGCTGCTGTTTATCGGCGTGAGTAGCTTCCTGTGTTATTTCTTGATCATGAAACGGACTTTGCGCGAACTCGACCCTTCGGCGGTGGTGCCAGAACGGGTACAGCAAGCCTTTGATGTCCTTCAAGAAGGGGTACTGATTCAGGATGAAAAAGAACAGATCGTGATGGCTAACAAATCGGTGGCCAGCTTATTTGGTAAGACACCAGAAACCATGATCGGCTTGAAAGGTTCAGAGCTAGGCTGGCTAGGGTATCAAAACCCAGAACAGATCCAGCAGTTACCGTGGCTCAAAGTGCTACAGGAAGACCAGGATTGCAGATCAGCCTCACTGTGTTTAATGACCAGCCATGGCAGCAAAATTAAACTGGCAGTCAAGGCGATCACAGTCACGGATAACGCTGGGATGTGTCACGGTACGTTAGTGACTTTCAGCGACATTACCCAGCTGGAAGAATCAAACTTTGAGCTCAGCGACATGGTCGAACGGTTACAGTTGGCCAACGACGAGATTAACGAAAAAAGTCAGGAATTAGAGTTCCTTGCCAACCGTGACCCAATGACCCATTGCCTAAATCGTCGTGCTCTCGACCGCAGGTTAAATCAATTATTCAGCGAAGCCAAAGCCACAGGAACCGAGCTATCGTGTTTAATGGCTGACATCGACTTTTTCAAATCGGTCAACGACCGTTACGGCCATGCCACAGGTGATCAAGTGATCAAGGCGGTAGCCGATGTATTACGCCTCTGCACCCGCGACAGCGACTTAGTTAGTCGCTACGGTGGCGAAGAGTTCTGTGTAGTGCTACCCGACCGCGATCAGGAAACAGCGACAAAAGTTGCGGAACGGGTACGCGAAGAGATTGAAAAAAATCCCTGCGGTGGGGTGAAAATCACCCTCAGTCTTGGCGTTTCGTCTCTGGTGCAGAATGCCAGCAGCCCCGATGAACTCGTTAATCAAGCCGATAAAGCTCTTTACTCGGCAAAGGAGGGAGGACGCAACCGCGTGGTGAGCTGGGGAGTTGCTGAACCAACCACCACAGAGGTAACAACCCAAACTCTGGTTGAACAAATACAGCTATCTCCCGGTGACGAAAACCACAATGAGACGATGACAAATCAGGTACACCTGCTGCGCCGTATTCAAGAGTTAGAGGGTCTGCTGGAAAAACGAACTCAGGAGTTTACCCACTACAAAACGCACGATTTTCTGACCGGACTACCAACACGCTCGCTATTTGAAGATCGGATTTTTCGCGAAATCGTTCGGTCAAAGCGCAAGAATAGCGATTGCATGGTCGTGGTGTTGTCAATGAGCATCGACACCATCAAGCGTGTCTACGAATCCCTCGGCCACAGCGCCGCTGAACAGCTGGCAAAGGCCTGCGGAGATCGTATCAACGATGTGCTGCGAGAAGATGTTGATACGCTGGCAACGATTAACAGTGACGAACAATTTTCATCGGTCTACATGTTTAATCAAACAGAACTGGGCTTGCTGCTAACCGATATAAAGCAGATTGATCATATCACCTGGGTGATCAAACGGCTGCAAGACGCTTTTGAAATCCCGTTCGAAGTTAAAGAGCAGGAGATCTACGCATCAGCCTATATTGGCATCAGCATTTTCCCCCATGACGGACAAACCGTCGAAGATCTGTACAGCAGCGCAGCCAACGCCTGTAGCTATGCCAAAAAAAACAATGGCAGCAATCGCTATATATTTGCCTCACAGAGCATCAACGGCATGGCCATTAGGCAACTAAAAATTGAAAGTTGCTTGCGTGGGGCGATCGAAAACAACGAACTTCAACTCTATTATCAGCCACAGGTCGAAACCTCTAGCGGTCGCGTTGTTGCATTTGAAGTTCTGCTGCGCTGGCAAAACTCTCAATTGGGAGCTGTCAACCCAGATGAGTTCATCCCTGTGGCTGAACAATCGGGACTAATCAACAGTATCGGCTACTGGGTCATTTACGGTGCCTGTAAACAACTCAGAGAGTGGTTGGATTCTGGTCTTGAGATCGGCTCTCTTGCTGTTAACGTCTCTGGCGTTCAGCTATGTCAACCAGATCTAGCCAATCGAATCCATGAGATCCTGACTGAATTTGATCTCGATCATCGCTTCTTGGAGATCGAACTCACCGAGAGTTCACTGGTAGATTCTGATGATAGATCGTTTGCAGTTCTTGAGCAGATTAGAGAGCTGGGGATACAGATCACTATTGACGATTTCGGTACTGGCTATTCCTCTTTCTCTTACATAAAAAACATGCCACTGTCCTGTATCAAAATTGATCGATCTTTTGTGACCGATATCGGTAAAGATACCAACGCTGAGAAATTGATCGCCTCTATCGTCTCCATGGCGCATGGATTGGAATTAAAGGTTGTCGCAGAGGGGATTGAAGAACAACATCAGGCCGAGCACTTGACCGCCCTTGGCTGTGAACTGTTACAGGGCTATTTATACAGCCGTCCGGTACCTCAAGATGAGGTCGCCAAGGTGTTATCGATGCAACTGATCAAAGGAACCTATAAAACAGATCGAGCGCCAGACGGTTAAAACAACTAAAGCCGATTGCTTAGCAAGCAGATCGGCTGTTGTTGTGTGCAGTCATAATTGACGGGTGGTGGTTATTTCAAAAACTCATAGACGATATCGGACCATAACTCATCTCGATACAGAGTTTATTCATCTCACGCAGGAATTTTTTAGGCTCACCGATGCGGTGTTTCAGCCCCTGTGCTCGGATTAACTCTATGGCTTTAATCAGGGTACGACAGGCAACGCGGTGCGAAAGCTCCCGATAGGAAAGCCCTGTAATCGCCAGCAGAATGGAGTAGCGCAGAACCATGCGAATGTTTTGTTCTGCCGCTGTCGGTAGCCATCAGAGCGATAATATTGCGATGATGTGAGATGCTGCACGAGCATTCGATGCTCAATGCCAGTTGTTGTCAGAATACGATCCATCTCATCAATGGTGGTGCGAAACTCACGATAATCTTTTGCACCAAAAACTACAGGAAGTAATGGACGTAATTCGCTCTGAAATACGCCAGTCTTCACAGGATGCCATTTCTCGTTGTGGCGACAAGACCATAAGGGATCTGTTGCCGCTAAAGAAGGCAAAAA
>NBLY01000093.1 GCA_002084665.1 Desulfobacteraceae bacterium 4572_35.2
AATTTTTACCAATAAAAAACATCCCTATTCTCTTTGAGAGTAGGGCCGCTTTTGTTATTCAATGATCATACTCGATGGGTTAACTACGCATTCGTTGAATGAGTGCTAAATCGGCCAACACCAGCGCTGCCATGGTTTCAACAATGGGTACCGCACGCGCCACCACGCACGGATCATGCCGTCCCTTAGCCGCCAAGGTCACATCGTTGCCATCGTAATCGACAGTCTGTTGTTGTTGACCAATGGTTGCTGGGGGCTTAAAGGCAACACGGAAATAAACAGGTTCACCGTTGGAGATTCCCCCCTGAACACCACCACTACGATTACTCGATGTACCGAGGCCATTTTCCTTCATCACATAGGGATCATTGTGTTGTGAGCCACGCTGACGAGAACCAGCAAAACCTGAACCGACCTCAAACCCTTTCGCTGCGGGCAGGGACATCATAGCGTGAGCCATTAACGCTTCGAGACGATCAAAAGCGGGTTCGCCCCAACCAGCGGGAACATTGCGACACACGCAACTTAATACCCCACCGACAGAATCTTTGGCTTTACGTGCTGACATTATTTCAGCGGTCATCAACTCCGCCGCCACAGTATCGGGGCAGCGAACATCGTTGCCATCGACCTCATCGCGGCTAATGGTGACCATATCAATTTCGCCTGCATCAATATCACCTACAGAACTGACCCAAGCAACAATTTCAATGCCGTACTCTTCGAGCAAAAATTTTTCGGCAATCGCTCCAGCGGCAACACGGCCAATGGTTTCGCGCGCGCTCGCTCGGCCACCACCACTTGAGGCATGGGTTCCATATTTCGCACGGTAGGTATAATCGGCGTGGGATGGCCGTGGGATAGTACTCATCTCACCATAGTCACCTGGGCGCTGATCTTTATTTTTCACCAGTAGACCAATGGGGGAGCCGAGGGTTTTATCAAATTCAACCCCCGAAAGAATCTGCACTTGATCGGCCTCTTTGCGGTCAGTACCGAGCTTGTTTTGCCCAGGACGGCGACGATCAAGTTGAATCTGGATATCTTCAGCTGTGAGCGACATACGCGGCGGGACACCATCGACAATGGCACCAACACCCGCACAATGGGACTCACCAAAGGTTGAAACTTTAAATAACGTACCAAACGAGCTAGACATAATCTATACTCCCAGAAAAGCTAGGCTGGATATTGATGCCAATCATCTGCTAAAAGGCAAAGGATAGCTGAATAAATTTAACCCAGCATACTAACAGAGAGATGATGGACATGCTACCTTTAGATACCCTACTCGCCAGCACCGAGCGTTAACTCTTACACGCGTAGGCTTCGATCATCTGCTGACTAAAAACGAGAAAAAAGCCAACGGGGAAAAAGAGCAAAAACACCACTCCCAAACCGTGATAAATATCCCATGCTACCCACAACGGGCACAAGCTATACAATCCGAGCAAACCATTGGTCAGCGGTGGACAGTGGTAACGATAACTGCTTAGGCGTTGTTTCAAGGCAGCGGTTACTTCATCGCCCAACTTTGGCGTACGGACAAACTCCCCACCACGTTGATATACTCCCTGTATCGCCGCCTTAGCAAGCGTTGGCGCTAAGCCTAGGGTTAACAGCGGCAACAGTGGTAGCCACGGCAGCAATTGACGATCATTGCGTTGCCATGCATAGATAAAAAAGTAAAACAAAATCGCAGCACTGGCAAAAAAGAACAGGGTGATATCGACCATCCACAGGCTATAACCTTGTTGCACCCGCCATACGACTGAAGGGAAGACGGTTAAGGCAGCTAATGCGCCAAAGATCCAACCAAGGTTCGCCAACAGATGCGCCAGCGCTTCAAACTTTACCGCCACCGGCAACGACGATTTCAGCACCAGCGGGATGATCTTACGCGCCGTTTGAATAGAACCCTTTGACCAACGTTGCTGTTGCGTACGAAAAGCGGCCAATGATTCAGGTAACTCCGATGGCACTTCAATGTCATCGACATAGACAAACTGCCAGCCTTTTAGTTGCGCCCGATAACTCAGGTCGAGATCCTCGGTCACCGTATCGGCCTGCCAACCACCCGCATCAACAATCGCATCTTTGCGCCAGATACCCGCTGTACCGTTGAAGTTAAAGAACATGCCACGCTGACAACGCACCTGATGCTCAATACCAAAATGGGGCCCGAGAAGCAATGCTTGAATTCGTGTCAACCACGAACGGCTGCTATTCAAGAAACCCCAACGTGCCTGCACCACCGCTATTTTTGGCGAAGAAAAATGGGGGATCATGCGCTGGAGAAAATCGACCTGCGGGATAAAATCGGCATCGAATACGGCAATAAACTCACCACGGCAACTGGCCATCCCCTCAGCCATGGCTCCAGCTTTGTAGCCCTGTCGGTTCTGACGATGGATCACCTCCATCGTTACCCCTTGATCACGCCAAAACTGCGCCCGTTGTTCAACAATACGGCAGGTATCGTCGCTGGAATCATCAAGAATTTGAATCTGTAAACGATCTGCCGGCCAATCGATGGCGGCCACGGCATCAAGCAACCGTTCGGCGACAAAACGCTCATTGTAGAGAGGCAACTGAACGGTCACACAGGGGGCAGCAGTGATCGGCTTTGGCATTGGCGCGTTAACTACACTATCTTTAGTACCTAACACCTTGCGCCACCAGTACAGCATCCACAAACGATGGATACCGTAGCAAGCTAATCCTGCCAAACTCACAAAATGGATCACTGTACCGCTTATCAATATACTGTTCATTATAGTTGACATCATGGCCGCGCTTATACCATGTAAAGCTGGTCGACTCTAGGTTGATCCGCCCTTATAGAAATTTTCTATACCACCGGCATGAACGATCAATTTTATCTATTGGTATTCACAATTTAGCCCGTGCTACCGTGGTCATTTTATGCAGAATACGGCATCCTTGACGCTCTCACCCTCATCGGCAGTGTTGACTACAAAGAGGCCGAGTGGACTTATCAGAGTAATGGCAGAAAATTGGTCGACGGTGTCATGACCACATTTGATTCAGGTGTTGATAAGACCGCGAAATCATCAGAAAACCGATTCAGGTGCATTATCCCTGCAAGGTCTATACAAAACGGGGGAAGCCTACGATGAAGAGGACCAAGACTTTACCGCTGACATTCAACGTGGCGATGGTCAGGAAGATTTCGAATTAAAATTACAGTATGGTCAATCACTCTATCCCATGATTCCGGGTTACATGAATGTAGAAGCAGGATACCGCTGGCGTTCACAAAAGTATTCTGACGAGTTTCGCTATCTTGTCGAAGCTGGCATTGACATCACCAAAGCTCTCTACCTCGGCACAGCTAACTTTGGCAACGGTGACAGCGGCCCAGAAGGAAAACTTACCGAGATCGATTCAAACCCTTACGAAATTGATTTAGGTAAACTAGAGATCACCTGCGGTTACAAACTCAGCTCTCAATTTGCACTTGAAGCCAGCTACTGCAATGAGCTATACGGTGCCAGCACCACTCAGGGTGAGACATGGTCTCTGGCTTTAGCAGCCACCCTTTTTTAGCAACGTAGCGACACACCATATTGAATGGCACCCCAACATAAGTTGGGAGCGTCTTATCGCGTCAGGATCTCCATGAGCAACGAAGCAATGAACATCTGTCTGATCATTCCAGCCTATAACGAGGCTGAATCCTTACCCGCAGTTTTAGCCAGGATACCCGCATGCATCAGCAGCATTGTTGTCGTCGACAACGGCTCTACCGATGGCACGGGGGAATTGGCTGAACAGCTCGGAGCGCGCGTTGTTAGCGAGCCTCAGCGCGGCTATGGTCAGGCGTGCCTCGCAGGTATCGCGGCCTTACAAAGTAACCCACCCGACCTAGTAGCTTTTGCCGATGCCGATGGCAGTGACAACCATCCTGAACTGGAAAAATTGATCACCACCCTGCAACACAACACTCTCGATCTTGTTTTGGCGCAGCGCATTCCTAAAACTCGCCGCGCTCTCAGTATTCAGCAACGGTTTGGTAATCGTTTAGCCACCAGCCTAGTCAGCTTAATTTGGCGCACCAATTTTCGCGACCTCGGCCCGATGCGGGTGATCCGTTGGCAGGCCTTGTTGGATCTAAACATGGCTGATCAGAATTTTGGTTGGACCATTGAGATGCAGGTGAAAGCAGCACAGCAACGGTTACGTTGGCAAGAGATTCCGATCACCTATCTTCCTCGTTTTGCGGGCCAATCTAAAATCAGTCGCACGATTTCAGGGGTGATTCAAGCGGGAACAAAAATCTTATGGATTGTGGCAAGAGAAACGTGGCGAGATCGCCGCAATGTAGTGTCGCTCAGGACTCAACACCGCTGTTTTTTACGATATAAAAAAGCCGCTGCCGTCAACAATAGAGCCAATACCGGTGCGAACCAGATGTAAAAACTGATGATGGAACTTTCTTGCCATACGCCGCTAAAATGTTCAACCGCCACCACTTGATAGCTGAGCAACACCGACCAAGTCAATGTCAGTGCTGGAGCCGATGGCGCAAGGACTATAAAAGCAACCAGATAGAGGGCGTACCAAGGGTGCAGCGTTGGCGTTAACAACAGAAACACCATCAAAAATCGGCCACAGGCCTTCGCCAACCGATCAAACGTCACTTCGCTTTGCTGTAAGTTCCACCATTGACTGACAACAATACAACCAAACAGGGTAACCAATATCAGCCGCGCATGTTGCCCTGAGCCAAACAACGTGCGTAACAAGCGAAAACTAAAACTAGAAAACTCCCAATGATTGACATAGGTCTGTAGCGTTACTATGGCATGACTCAACTGCGGCAAAAAAGGGACAATATAAGCCACACAACTGAAGATGAAGACCATGAAGAAGCGGCGTCTTTGATTATGGGGCAGCAAGAGATAAAAGAATGGCACAAACACCACGGGAAACAGTTTAATCATCACTGCGGTAGCTAAAGACACCCCACTGACAGGTCCAGCTAGGCGTTGCCAGCGTGCCCCTTGCCACGTGACAGCCCACAGGCTGAACAGCACAAAAAAGAGTGCCGCAATATCGATATGCGCCGAAGCAGCCCCCTCGATCAGCACTAATGGATGCCAAGCGTACAGGGTGAGCCACCAATAGCTGCGCTGCTGGCGCTTGAGTAACAGGGCAAGTAAAATGCACGAACCAATATCGACAGCAACACACAGCACCTTAAAAGCAACAACAGTTCCACCGCTGGCGGCAAAAAACAATTGTGCTGCGGGTGGATAGATGGTGACCAAATAGGGATGATTAATCAACGGATGGACCGCTTGTTCGGCGGCACTGACTGGAATCATCACTTCAGGAGCAGCTGCATAAGGATTGATCCCTTTTAGCAGTTGTAAGCCATCCCATAGATAACGAAACAGATCGTCAGATAGTTCGGGAACTCGTTGCATCAACAACAACCGAAACAGCAGCGCGAGAAGCAATACGGCAGCCAACACCCCTCGTGATGAAACAGGCCATTGCAGCCAACACAACGCAGCTATGCTACACACAATCACGGCACTAGCACCAACCAATTCAGGTAAAAACTGGCGCAGATCAGAACATTGACTTAAAAACAGGCAGGAACAACACACCATGACCACACAACATAATAGCGCGACAGATCGCCACAACGGCGTTAACATACGATCACTTATTTTACTCGTATTGATGATGGTACTCATGACTGACCACTCCAGTTGGGCGTTGCAACTGCAACGGCTTGATATTCAAAACGGCTCTGCAAAAATTGAGGATATGATCCTTCTCGATGCCCGCCCACAGGCGCAATGGCAACAGAACCATCTTCCCGGCGCCTTCTCACTAAGCTGGGAGGACTATACCAGAACCGCTAGCGACGGTGTCAAGTATCGCACCCTACCCGCACAAGAGTTCGCGCCAAAATTAGCCGCAATGGGAATTAATCCACAAAGCACACTGCTGATCTACGGTGATGCCGATACAAGTTGGGGCGGTGAAGGTTGGTTAGCGTGGGCCTTAGCATGGCTCGGCCACCAAGGAACCGTTTATCTGCTCGATGGTGGCATTCAAGCGTGGCAACAGGCGGGGTTACCTGTCAACAACCACACGCCACCATTGGTTAGTGAAAATGACTGCGTCGATTATCAAACTGAGCAGACGAGTGCCGTCAACATCAGCGCCCAAGAACTTGCCGGCAATGCCGAAAAATACACCATTGTTGACACCCGCAACTATTGGACAGAGTGGCTACCAAATCATATCCCCGGAGCGATCCACATCGACTGGAAATCATTTCATCACGGTGACCAACATCGTCTAATTGGTGGTCAACAACTAAAAGCACTGTTGCAAGAGAATGGCGTCCCCCTCGATAAGCCAATCGTATACTATTGCACAGGTGGCATCCGTTCAGGATTCACATGGATGGTACACAGCCTCACCGATCTACCACCAGCACTCAATTTTGAAGGGGGAACTGCCGAATGGAACCACTATCAAGCCAACAAATAGACGAGGACAATGTGACCATCCACAACTTTTCAATGAGCGATCTTCAGCTCAGCCGCGAGCAATTAAACACCGGCTGCACTGACTGTGGCGCTTGTGTCAAGCCCTGTGCATTCTTACAAAAGCACGGCACACCTGGGGCTATTGCCCGCAATGAAAATTACCACGACCACAGCCACAGCAGCATCGCGTTTGAGTGCAACCTCTGTGGTTTATGTACAGCCATTTGCCCTGAAAAACTCGACTGTGTTGACCTTTTTCTCAACATGCGCCGTGCCAGTATCGCCCATGATCCAACGCAACTAAAACGATTCAACGGGTTACGTACCTACGAAAAAATAGGTAGTTCAAAATTATTTCGCAGCCATAAAACACCTGCCAAAAGCAGCACTATCTTTTTTCCCGGCTGCGCCCTAGCTGGAACACGACCACAACAAACATGGCAACTATATCACCACTTGCAAAACCAGATCCCCCACCTCGGTATGGTGCTCGATTGCTGCACCAAACCGTCTCACGATCTCGGTGATCAAGACCATTTTGCCAACCAATTCGGCTCGTTATGCGACACCTTGCAGCAACAAGGGATAACACAGGTTCTCACCGCCTGCCCAAACTGCTACCAAGTGTTTAAACGCTATGCACCACAATTTAAGGTTAAAACGGTATATGAGCAGCTAGATCAAGGGGAATTGCCGTCGCGTACTAAAACGCAGGGGATGATCACAATTCACGATCCCTGCGTCAATCGTTTCGAGCCCCATATCCATCAAGCGGTACGTTCACTGATCGATAAATCTGGCCTTGAAATTCAAGAGATGACCAACAAGGGAAAAACAGCTCTTTGCTGCGGCGAAGGGGGTTGTGTTATGGCAACCGACAAAGATCTGGCCCTTGGTTGGCGCGAGCGCCGCGCTCAGCAAAGCCAAGAACGCCTCATCACCACCTACTGCGCTGGCTGCGTTGAATTTTTACGCCCTGTGGCGCGCACCGTCCACCTGATTGATCTACTGTTCGATCCACTTGTAGCCCTCGACCGCAACGAGCGCCCAGCTGGTTCGCTCAAGCGTTACCACAACCGCTTAAAGCTCAAAAAAATGGTCATTAAAAACCTCAATCAGTCCACCACGGAGAACAGTATAAACGAATCCACACCACCAAAAAAACACTGGGCTAAAATTGCCACGCTCACGGCA
>NBLY01000094.1 GCA_002084665.1 Desulfobacteraceae bacterium 4572_35.2
GAACTACTGATCGCGCTGGTTATTTTTGCGGTTGGTATTTTGGGTGTTGCAACCATGCAGATTACCTCGATCAAAGGTAACAGTAAGGGGCGACAGATTAGTGAGGCAGTAAATGTTGCTGCTGACCGGATAGAACGAATAATAACTCAATCGTATGAAAATGCACCGAATTTCGATGGTGCAGAAGATACTAATGGTGACGGTGTTAATGATATCTCTTGGACTGTGATAAAAGATTCTCCTGTTGTGGATTCTAAAACCATAAAAGTTATAGTTGTGCCTCACGGCAATAGCAAAAATGTTGAAATGACAATAATCAAAGTTGATATTTAGGTTTGTGAGGTAAAAATGAAGAAAAGATATATAAATAATGAAGGTGGTTTTGTGCTAATCACATCGCTGTTAATGCTGGTTATTTTGACAATTATCGGCATTTCAGCGACCAATACAACGACAGTAGAACTACAGATTGCAGGAAACGACCGTATAGCAAAACAAGTTTTTTACAATCAGGAGATGGCATTGACAACCTCATTGGTTAATCACAGTGACTGGCTCACAGGACCATTTGCCAGCGACTCCACCATCTCCGCATATTTTCCCAAACCTGGCACAACAGCAACGGACAGCAATGGGAACGGTATTGATGACAGCAGCGAAATCCTCGACAGTTCCGGCGAAATTGTTGCCATTTACAAAGCACGCAAGATTGTCTCTCCCCAATCAGATATCGCTACATGGGAAGATCTTGATTCCTTTAACAACGACGCTGCCAACCACCCAGCGAATCAGATTCCAGTCATGTCTCATACTGGAAAACCACCGGTAGGACACGGATACGGTCTCCTAACTTTTTATGTCCGCCGCTATGCTATCACCGCTTATTCACCCCGCAATGACCGCAATGTTATTCTACAGCAAGGCGTATTTCGTGCGTTTCCGAAATAACACCTCAAATCATAGCCACCCCGATCAGGAGCCTGCCATGAACTTCACGCGAATCATCGTTCTAGTCCTTTTATTACTGTCGCCATTTTGCGCGTATGCAGATGATGTTGACCTCTATGGTGTGTCCGGAATCGGAGAGGATATGCTCCCCAATGTACTAATCATCCTTGACAACTCCGGCAGCATGTCAACCGAAGATGTCCCGGGTGATGCCTACAACCCTGAGATAACCTATTCAGGAGATTACTCGTCCAATAAAGTTTATAAGAAGACTAGTTCGTGGTCTGGTTACTTTAACGACATCACATCATCCGACTGGCGCTGCGATGAAGCAAAAGAAGCGTTACTTTCTTCTGGCTATTGGCGAGGGGGGCTCAATAGAGATAACGGTATTGTCACTTGCGGTTCTGGTGATAAAAAATATCGATTAGGTAATTACCGCAATTTTTTAAAGACCGGTAGTAGCGAGCGCTCGCGCATGGCTGTAGCCAAGGAGATAGTCGCCGAACTGATCCATAAGAACTTCGCTAATGTCAACTTCGGGCTAATGGCATTTAATACCGGTAATTCAACTTATGGTTTCAGTGATTATTACGGAAATGGTGGATATATTATTGCTGAATGTGGTGCATCCGTGGACTCTCTTATCGGTAATTTTGAGATCGGGGATACGATGAGTATGTCATCAATCACTGATTATGGGTCGGTTGGGAAGCTTTTCCCACAAACCAACACACCGCTAGCTGAAACATTAGCTGAAGCTGGCCTCTATTTTGCTGGTAAGCAGAGCTGGTTCAACGGTACAACGACCAATTCCACCAGTTATCCATTAGGTCGATATTCAGTACACTGTACTGATTCTAATAATTACTGCCAAGATTATAGCAATGACACACCTATTGAATACCGTTGCCAAAAAAACTATATCATTGTGGTCACCGATGGTGAACCAACTAAAGATGATGATAAATTTGCCAGCCAGAACTATATCAACAACCAGAAATTGACGGAAATCATTGACGGTAACACTAGCTACTTAGACGACGTGGCTGCATTCTTAAACAGCCAAGATCTCCTCCCCAATATGGGATCAGCAGGTGATTTTCCCGACCAGACTGTGACGACCTTTACCATCGGATTTAAGACAGATCAGGACTTACTGCAAAGCACAGCAACGCGTGGCGGCGGCGAATACTATACGGCAGATAGTGCGGCAGAGTTGGGTGAATCGTTGTCAAATATCCTTACAACAATTAGCAATCACAATGAAATGTTCACAGCCTCAAGCGTGCCGGTCAGTACTGCGGACGGTATCTTCTCTGGCAATTATATTTATTTAGGGTTGTTTCAGCCAATAACCCAGAATAACTGGGTTGGCAATCTTAAGAAGTTCGGTATTTCAAGTGATGGAACACTTCTGGATAAAACCGGCAATGTAGCGTCAAACGCCAGCGGCACTATTTTTGAGAATGCCGTATCGTTTTGGAGCACCAGTGGCGATGGTCCTAATGTTACGGCCGGTGGAGCAGGGGAGATTCTCCAGGAGCGACAAAGCGACCGGATGCTTTATACCTATACCGGCAGTAACACAACACTGAGCGATTCTAGCAATGCCTTTACGACAGAAAACAGCATATTGACGACAGAGACCGATGCCGATCCTCCGGGTTACGGCCTTACAACCGAAACAATTATCTCTGCTCACCGGGGGATATCCGATGACTGGACTTTGGGCAGCTTGCTTCATTTTCAGCCTATTGTCGAACATTACGATATCGATAATGATGGCAACTACGATGGTAGCGGCGATAAATCTGTGATTTTTGCCGGAGGTAACGATGGCATACTGCACTGTTTTGATGATGACACAGGTGAAGAACTGTGGGGATTTATCCCACAGGATCTGCTGACGGACCTCAGCAGTCTTAATGCCCCGGACGACCTGGTTTACTTTGTGGATGGTAATGGGGTCGTGTACAGTTATGATGATGATGACAACGCCACGACAGCAGACAAAAAATTGCTTTTGTTCGGCGAACGTCGTGGTGGCTACAGCTATACTGCTCTCGATATCAGTAGCTACAATGCGCCATCTTTCAAATACACCATAGAAGCAGGACACTTGGCCGTCGAAAATGAAATTCTCGGACAATCTTGGGGGGAACCTCAATTGTGCACCATGGGCGTGACACAAGATTCGACATATACAACCAAAGACGTTTTTCTCCTGCCTGGCGGGTACGATACCAATCAGGATAAAGACACGCCGTCAGAACAGGATGCCGTAGGTCGGGCCGTTTTTTCCGTTGATGCCCAGACAGGAGAACTATTTAGCAACTGTCTGTTTAGCCATACCAGCTATGCTGCCATGACGCATTCTATCATTGCGGCTGCAGCCTATCCTAATCCAAACACTGAAACATCAACCCGCATCTATGCCGGTGATTTGGATGGAAACTTCTTTGCATTTCGTGATGATATTTTTCACCGAAATCAGGATGCCAATAAAAAAGGGGACTTTGAAGGCCTTTATGATGGTCAGGAAGATGGGGTCTGGGAACAAAAAATCAAATTATTTTCTGCTGAAGGGAAAAAAATATGGTACGCCCCTGCAGCTGTTAACGAATATGTCCCTGTAACCTTTACTTACCCTGCCAGTGAAATCGGCAGCACCACGGCTGAGGTGCGTACAGAATACCGCGTGGGCGAGTACGTTTACTTTGGCACAGGAGACCGTTCTCGCCCAAATGAGACTGAAACAGTCAATATTTTATGCGCCATTAAAAACAACTGGCAGTGGTCCTCTGACAGCCCAACTCTTGTCAAGGCTTATGTCGATATAAACGATGAAGGCACCGTAAAAGCAATCGAAGGTAACCTCCCGATTGAAGATTCGGAACTCTTTTTGCTGGATGTTACAGATGATCTGATTCAAAGCGGAAGCACAAATGCTGCCACATACGTGACCACCGCCCTAAATAAAGGCAATAACCGCGGCTGGTTTTTAAACTTTGTCGAAAGTGACGGGAGCTCCGTAGGAGAAAAAATTGTATCTTCACCGGTTATTTACATGGGTGTTGTCATGTTCACCACCTTTGTTCCCGCAGAAGGAGAAGAAGATAACTCCGAAACCTACGATCCGTGCTCAAGTCCTGGCAGTAGCGGTACCGGTCGATTCTATGCCATTAATTATAAAACAGCAGCAGCGGTATTTAATCTGAACAAGAGTAACGATCAAGGGGATGAAGAAGTAATAGATCGCGAAGACCGCCATTTCGAATTGAGTAAGTCAGGCATCCCTCCAGGAACAACCTTGTATTCAGATGAGGATAAGACTTTGCCTTTGGTTGGTGTGCAGCCGATTCCACCTGCGAGTTTTACCAACCCTGTTGAACGCATGTACTGGCGCCAGATAAATAGGGATTAATTGCATTTTTTCATGATGGGAATATTACCTGAATCAAAAAATACATGGGTAAGGCGAGGTATAAAATCTGTACAAAAACTATTTATCAAACTAACTCTAAAAAAGGTCTTTATATGTACTCAAAAAAATACTTTTTCAAATCTCTAACCGTCCTGCTGTTTTTTTTGTTGATACTTAATTGTGCTCTTGCGTGTGCAGACTCTCGAAATCGCACACCTTATAAATTAAGGGCATCGATTATGTATATCGTGCCAGAAGAGAACATGGTGAACGTTGCAGAGGAAGAAATCATCTTAAAATTCCACATGGAGCAGGGCATCAAAAAATGGGACACTCGTGTTATCGACACAGATGGAAACAGCGTTGATATACTGAAACTAAAATCACGAGACCGGGTCTTGGTATCCGGTTGGAACGATGGTAATAAAATAGTTGCTGATGAGATTATCCTTATCGAATCGCACAAACAATAACACTCAGATCAGCCTGTCGCTTGAGGTCAAGTTCTCCCAGTTTAGTTGGGAGAACTTGAATGATGATTGCAGAAAAGGGAACATCGAGGGGGAACATCGGGGGGACGTTCTTTACGAATTTACTTTCCAATAAGCGTAACACAGGTGTAATCTCAGAAACATGCCTCGCTTACCCCGCATAGATAGTCCCAGTCTGTTGCAACATATGTGTTGCCCGTTGCGATATTTTTGTCAACGATACAGACCGTGAAGATTTTGTTATTCGCCTATCTTCGTTGCTGCGGAGTCAAAGACCCGACGCAGGGAATCAAGAGGGGACGTTCTTTACGAATTTACTTTCCAATAAGCGTAACACAGGTGTAATCTTAAAAACATGCCTCGCTTACCTCGCATAGATAGTCCTGGTATAACACAAAGGGTAAGTGTTTCGCTTCTATCTGTTCACCGTGATGAAAAATCATGATTTTTTCCATCATGTTTTCTAGTTCGCGTACGTGGTGCTGGGCGTTGTTCGCGCGCGGCGATGAGGTGTAAGAAGTGATTGCATAAGGCGGGGATATCATCGGGGCGTGAACGCAAAGCGGGGAGGGAGAGTTCTACCACCGCTAAGCGGTAAAAGAGATCTTCACGAAACAAATTGTTTTGAATGGCGTTTTTAAGATTACACGCTGTCGCTGCAACGATTCGTACGTCAATTTTAGTTGGTTTTGTTTCGCCGACAGGGCGCACCTCACCCTCTTGTAGGGCCCTCAATAGCTTTGGTTGAACATTGAGTGGCAGCTCACCTATCTCATCTAAAAATAGTGTGCCGCCGCTGGCTGCTGAAAATAAACCTGTGTGAGCTTTATCTGCACCAGTAAATGATCCTTTACGATGACCAAAGAGTTCACTCTCTATCAAATGAGCGGAGATCGCACTGCAGTTAACGGCGATAAATGGCTTATTGCTGCGCGGACCATTTTCATGCAATGCCCGGGCGATGAGCTCTTTGCCGGTGCCTGTTTCGCCACCTATCAGTACTGGAGACTTCACTTGGGCGAGGGTGTCGACCTTATCTAAAACATCTCGTATTGCCTGACTGTTACCGATGGTTTTAGATGTCGCGCGGCTGCGATGGAGTTGATGGCGCAGTTGCTTGTTTTCACTTTGTAGCTTGAGGCGTTCTAAGGCTTTTTTAAGGGTCAGGATCACTTCGTCGGGGCGAAACGGCTTGGAGATGTAGTCATACGCTCCATGCTGCATGCATTGCAGGGCTGTTTCCAGTGAACCGTAAGCACTCATCATGATGATGGTGAGTGTTGGATTGCTTTCAAGGGCTTTTTTGATAAAACTCATACCGTCAAGTTCGGGCATGCGAATATCGCACAAGATTAGATCAAATGTTTTAGTAGCTATAAGTTCGAGTCCTTGCTGGCCATTTTCTGCTTCGTCAACCTGATAGCCCTCCGCTTCTAAAATAGTGCGTAATAGGTGACGCAAGGCAGCTTCATCGTCAATGATTAGCAACCGCTCGACGGAATTCATGATGTGGTGTCCTTTGATATGGAAGGGGAGATCGGGAGATTGATGGTGAAGCAACTTCCCTTGTTTATTACTGAATTAACCTCTACCTGGCCACCGCAATCGCTAATCAGCTGATAACATACATAAAGACCGAGGCCGCGACCTCTCCCCTGCTCTTTGGTGGTGAAAAATGGATCGAATATGGCAAGTTGTTGTTTTTCATCCATGCCATGACCGTTATCTTCAATGCTAATTGAGACCATTTTATCACTGTGACTGCCTCGAACAGTGATTAGCCCCTTTTCTACAGCTTCGGCCATATTTTCGCTTTGCGTGGCATCACGAGCATTGAGGATGAGGTTGACTAGCACTTGTTGCAGCTTATGTGGGTTGATTGTAACGAGAGGCAAGTCGTTTGAGATCAAATTATCTAACTGGAGATTTTTAAGGCTACTCCTGATGTTAGATTGCCGACTGAGGCCATCCGGTCCGATTGCACGAGATGTTGCTGTGTACGGTGAAGCTCTGCGTTAGTTTGCTGTAGTATTTCAAGTTGGCGACCTTGTTCGGCGATGCTGTGTTGAAGATTTTGGGCCATGTGATTAAAGGATTGCCCCAAGGTGGTGATTTCGCGTGGCCCCAATAATGTGACGCGCTGTTCTAGGTCGCCTTGGCTAATCTGCTGCGTCGTTTGTGTTAGCTGCATGATCGGTAAAATAACGAACGCAACGGTTAAGCAGGTAGACCGCTGTGATGACGAGAACAAGGCCGTAACCGAGACAGCAAGCGAGGGCTAGTTTTTGTAACTCGCGTATTTGTTGATAGATGCCA
>NBLY01000095.1 GCA_002084665.1 Desulfobacteraceae bacterium 4572_35.2
AAACCACCTTGAGTCCGTTGCAGTTGCTCAATCGCTGCCATGAATTAGAACATCAAGCCGGTCGTCAGCGTTTGCAACATTGGGAGGCGCGGACTCTTGATCTCGACCTGCTTATTTATGGTCAGCTGGTTTGTAAGACGCCGCGTTTGATTTTGCCTCATCCGCGCTTGCATCAGCGCCGTTTTGTTCTTGCGCCGTTGTGTGCTTTGCTGCCGGCATGGCAGCATCCTGTCTTACGTCAAACCTTTGCAGCATTATTGGCATCGCTGCCATCCGATGGTGCCGATGGTGCCGATGGTGCCGATGGTGCCGATGGTGCCGATGGTGCCGATGGTGCCGATGGTGCTGTTCATCTTGTTGAATCAACGTGGTAGCTTAGGAGAATAAGGTAATGATTGCCCGTATTGTTTTATTTGTTTTGGTGTTTTTTCTCGGTTACACGATATTTTCGGCTCTAATGCGCTGGTTGCGGGGTCAATCGTCAACGAAGGAGACGAAAAACGACCTCGATCAGATGGTTCAATGTGCTCAGTGTGGAACCTATGTAGCGCAGTCGGATGCGATTCGCAAAAAAAAGCACGGTGAGGTCTATTACCTGTGTGATGAGACCTGCCTTGAAAAGTATAAACGACCATAGTGATTAATTATAAGTAGATTAAGTGGAGGACGACGATGGAATTTTTTATTGATACAGCAGAAGTGGATGAGATTCGTCAGGCGAATGCGCTAGGTTTAGTCGATGGTGTGACAACGAACCCGTCATTGATCGCTAAGAGCGGTCGCGACTTTAAAGAGGTTATTACTGAAATCACCGCTATTGTCGATGGCCCAATCTCAGCCGAGGTGATTGCCTTAGATGCTGAAGGTATGGTGAGTGAAGGTCGCGAATTGGCGAAAATCCACCCTAATATCGTCATTAAGGTGCCGATGACCGAAGAGGGGTTGAAGGCAACACGAGTATTTACCGCTGAAGGGATCAATACCAATGTTACTCTGATTTTTTCGCCGTTACAGGCATTACTTGCGGCCAAAGCTGGAGCGACCTATGTGTCTCCATTTGTTGGTCGTTTAGATGATGTTGGCCATGACGGTCTTGAAGGGGTTGATCAGATCCGCACTATTTTTGACAACTATGGCTATACGACAAAAATCATCGTCGCCTCGGTGCGTAGTCCTCTCCATATTCTCAATTCAGCGTTGGTTGCTGCCGATATTTGCACCATCCCATTTTCGGTGATGAAGCAGCTTGCCAAGCATCCTCTTACCGATGTCGGGATTGCTAAATTTATGGCCGACTGGGAAAAGAGCAAGTAATTGAGGTGGATGAGTTGACTACGATACAATGTCATGAGTTGCATCAGCAGTTACTGCGATTACGCGACCAGCTCAAGGCTCTGTTGCGTAATAGCGCCGAGCGAGTGCAACCCGTTGATCTTGATAAGCCCATTGGTCGATTGTCGCGTATGGACGAGATGCAGCAACAAAGTATGGCAAAGGCTAATCGACGCGCCATCGAGCAGCGTGTTGTGCAGATTGAGGCCGCCTTGTTGCGAATAAGTCGTGCCGAGTACGGTGTTTGTGTTGCCTGTGAAGAGGAGATCGGCCCTGGTCGACTAAAGGCGCGCCCTGAAGCCCCTTTTTGTTTGAACTGTCAGGCCGAGCGTGAGGCGAGTCGATGAAAAAATGCCCCTTTTGTGCCGAAGAGATTCAAGATGCTGCCATCAAGTGCAAACACTGTGGTGAGTTTTTAGATCGTCCGCGCCAGCACGAAAAGAATAGTCAGCTTGAGCCGTGGCATTTGCGTACTGCTACCATCGTTATGGCCCTTGCCTGTGTCGGCCCGTTGGCGTTGCCCCTAGTGTGGTTGCGGCCACAAACCACGTTGATACGCAAGGTGGCGATCACTCTTGCGGTGCTGGTGGTTAGCTGGCTCCTTTATAAGAGCACCATGGCCTCATTGCAAACCATGCAAGAGTATATGCAGTTGCTTAATTCGTTGTGATCAAAGGTTGTTTGTACAACTCCCAAGGCATTTTTGGGTAGAGTCGTTGATTGTAATGTCTAATTTGTCCCCTGTGCATATGGTTAACAATTAAATGTCCAACTGTGCCAACTCAATATTTAAAGCAGATGCTATCTTTTTGAGTGTACTTTTGCGTGGATTAGGCACGTACCACCTCATGAGGGATAAATACGTCTTCATCATAATCGTTGCTGTCGTGGTCAACGAGAGCTAAATATTCAGTATATGGGATCACGGCAAAGGCAGGGTTTCCACCTTTATCAGTGATGATTTGGTGTTTAGTATGTTTGTTCATCGCGTTTTTTCACCTCCATTATGGCAACAATGTTAATTTCACCATCGTAGTTAAACAACACACGGTAGCGGCCAACTCTCAGGCGATAATCATAATTGTGATTGGTTAGTCGTTTTGTGTTTTGACTATCAGGGAAGCGTGCTAAGCCATCAATGGCATAAAAAATGATCCGTTTAGAATTAGCTGGAAGGTAACTATTCAGCATAATGTGCTAGCAACCCCCATATCAAGGGACACATGAACCCATCCATGGGGTTTGTTGTCGCCGTCCATGGCGACAAACACCCTTGATATGGGGGTTCCCAGCACAATGGATGGTGTGCTGAATAGTTACGGGGGGGGCGGCGTGTCTTACTCTAATTGGTTTATGGGGGAAAAGTAGATATTGCCTGCGAAAATTACGGGGCCGCATACTGCGGGTAAATATAGAAGAATGCTGATTGGTTCTTCTGTGATGTCGAGAATTGTAGTAAAATAAGTGATTTAATACAGTAAGTTGTGAGGTTAGGTTGAGCTTACCCTCCTCGTAGAATGCGGTGAGGGCACCGAACCGCATCGGTTATGCCTGTCCTTTGTAGCCGGAATTGATACTTATTATTGACGTAAGGCAATAATAAAAGTAGGGGCCGTCGATAGCAAAATCGGGATTGTCCCCAGCCTCACCGGGGGNNNCCGGGGGTCTGTCTCAGATGTTTGCGGCCAAATTACACAGAATCAATTTAATGCGGGGAATGTCCCTATTTTTTAAATTTAAGAATGTGGGGAGTGTCCATTAGATAATTACTCAATTTGACATATTCGCGTGGTGAAGGTAAAATTACTACATGAATAAAATTCAAGAAGTTCGTAATGAAATAATGGCATTATCAGCATGTGAACGTCTTGCTCACGACCTTATCCTGAGTCTCGACAATCCTGACAATTATGAGTTAAATCCCTCTCAGGAAATCGAAATTCAGCGGCGACTAAAAATGGTGCGTGACGGTTCGGCTGTTGGCAGGGTTGCATCTGATGTATTTACTGATATTAGGGCTAAATATTTATGACCAATGTCACTTTCCTGCACGAAGCGGAGGTGGAACTTTGGAATGCCGTTGCATATTACGAGGACAAAGCTGCTGGGCTCGGTCTTGATTTTGAAGCTGAAATTGAACGTTCCATTCAAATTGTAAGCGAATATCCAAAGTGTTGGCCTGTTCGTAAAGACAACACCCGAAGGTATTTTGTTCGGCGTTTTCCTTATCTTATTGTTTACACTTACCATAACAAGTATGTCTGGATTATAGCTCTTGCACATTGCAGGAGGTATCCCGAGTATTGGGTAGATCGTGTGTAAAATCGCAGAACGAATAAGGGTAGATTGCGTGAGGAACGAACTGCGATCTATCCTGTGGTTGGACAAACCCCGTCACCATATATAAACAATAATAACTTTACGCTTGCTGGACTTTATGACCTCGCCGTTGCGTATGATTTTTACTTTAATGTTTCCATAACTCATATTTTGTGCGGAAATATAGGCATGAAAGCCGTTTTGAACTGACAAACGTTTTTTCCATGGGAGCGATACTTTTCTCTGCTCTGTTCCGCCGGATTCGTTGCTATATGTTAGCCTAGCCTAGCCATCACCGCGAACGACATACATGAGTAAGTATTTTTCGTTTTGTTGCCCATAGCGGCGTTGTTGATTAGTTTGAGCACTAGTGGATGGGCTAGGTAGTGTACTGACTGGAGCAAGTTTAACTTCTGTTGAGTCGTCAGCTCTTGGTGTGTTTGAGTAGGCCCAAGTGCCATTGGCCTGTTGGTATTTATACATTTTGGCGGCTGCAATTGAGGTGGATACCAGTATGATGCAGACTATTGTGATTGCTAGCTTCTTCATTGATTGTTCCAAGGTTGTTTTTGATTGTTGAAGTGGGATGCTTTTGCTTCCTTCTTCCTGCAACTTCTTGGATTGTTCTATCTTGCGTCCGAAGCTTGAGTGCATACAATCGGTTGAATTTATGGTGTCGATGCTTCGATAGTCGGTTGCGCCTGAGATTATTTGTGTCGTTGTGTCGCCAACGTCTTTTATTTCGCTTTTATATGCCTTGCGTAGTCAAGTAGGATGCGGTGAGGGCAACGAACCGCATCAGTTATGCTTAAAATTCGAATCGCAACTCTCCACTGATGCTACTGGCAGCAAAATCTTCCTTTCCTGAATATGTGTAACTGAGCTTAAAGCTGGCAGGATAGTCATTTGCTGTTCCCAGTGTTATTGATGGGGAGAGTTCCCAATTTGTTTGAGCAGGATCAGCACCGTTGGCGACAAAACTGGTCTGTCCTCCTGTAAAGCGTGATACTGACTGCATTTGATCGCCGATAACGTCGTAGTATATCATTGCTGATATTGAAGGTGAGACTGATCCCCAATCCATCATCCAGTTACGTTTAACTTCTGCGCCGCCGCCAAAGTTAAATACCTCATAGTCCTGAGAATTAACATGTAATGCCAGCGATCCCTCGGACTCCTGATAATCATCAAAATGCTGTTTGCTGTATTCGAAGCTGAGCATGGGAACTATTTGCCAATCACCCAGCGTTGTATTAATTCCCAACTGTAATAGCCCACTCAAAAGTTCGGAGTCAATGTCTGCGTCTAATTGTTGTGCCTCAACGTAGCGTACTGAATCCATATTGCCATGACCGACGGTGAACATCGATTGAACAAACCAGTTATCAAAATCATAGCGACCATACAGGGTGAAGAGGTGATCATCAGAATCGAGCTTCTGGGTGCTATCATCGCTGTGAATATTGCTGCTACCGTTGGTGTATGCTAAACCAAGCAAAGTGTTACTGACTTCAATATCGTAACCGAGGCTTAAGTGGGTCGATTGCGCAGCAAACCCAACAATATCATCACGCTTATTTTGATCTGCGTCACTATATCCACCCTCATACCATAGGCCCTGAGTGAATACGAGTTCATCGCCACTATTTATACCGCGCATGCTATTAATACGTGTATGAACGCTGCCAGTTGAATGTCTTAAACCTGATGCAGCACCCATAACCATTGCGCCGCTGATGTTGGGGATCCAATCCTCGGGACTGCTGTCAAAGGTGAAAACTCCAGCATCTATGGCGGCTAAAGTTGCACGTGTCGCATTGGGGGACAGACCTGCCTGTTGTGGTGTTAGGAAATGAGCAGACGCAATTAGGTTGTTGGCATCACTCAAGTCCGACCAAGACACTTCTAGCAGTGGAGATTCTACCCCAGACTGTAAAACAAGTTTATTGATATCCCATGCCCCACTTTGGGCATATAGCAAACGATAGCTGCTTGTGTCATTGATATTGTTCAGAGCAAGTTGGTCAGGAGATTTAAGTTGAAAAATTGTACCATTTGCCAGCACAGCCTCATTTGCGACAAAATATGGCTCGGAATCAGCAATAATATTGTTGAAAATTCTGGATGAACTTGTTCCAGAAAGGGTCGCACCTAATCTTCCAGTCGAGGTGTTGTTCAAACGTGTTACTTGTAGGCGACCATCAAGTAGGCCACTATTGTTAACCGTGATATTGCTGTCGCATTGTCGACATTCACAGCTTCCATCCCAATAGCACACAGATTTCTCGTTCTCGCAATTCCCTTTGTCACCGAAAATTGACCATTGCCCTGAAATCGACGAGGTAGCGTCAATATTGATTTCCACATTTGCCATATCAGCATTGCTATATCCGAGAATAGAATACACATGATCACTTGCAAAAATTCCGTAAGATGTATTTGTAGCCGACCCCGCAGTAACTGCTTTGATGCGGGAATTCACCATATTAACTGTTATGTCAGCTAAAGGTCCGCTAAGGTTTATACCTGTTGACTTTGCTCGGCAATCATCCCCTTTGGCGTCAGCAAGTGCAGTTATTTCAGAACCAACCAAATCTATTGTCATTATTCCTTTGGTATAAGCTGAGATCCCTGTAGCACTAGAAGATGAGTTGGAACCGTCAGTCACTGTTGCCGTTGTGGATATTGATGAATCTTTTGCCAAAAAATGTATGGTAAATACATTAGTTGATAGCGATCGGTAGTCATTGTAACCAAAATCATGAATTGAGACACCTGTGGCATCCGCAAAAAGGTTATTCCCGACACCGACAGCTGTGCTGACAATTTTTGAATTATTCTCCATTTTAAAGTTCAGATTAGCACTGGCATAAACAGCGTTACAGTTATTATAGTGTTCATCACAAACACGCCCACCGTAGAAGAAATTACCGTCATATCCAATAGCACCAACGAACCCATTGTTGCCATTTATTTTCGCATAACTTTGTAACAACGAATGATCAAGTGATATGTGCTGAATATCCTCAATATTAATTTGTTGTTGAACTCTGGGCATTAATCCTCGAGTTAAACCTCCTCCACTTATGGGCTCCGAATTTTTACTTAACGCAATGCTTCGACATGAATAATTTAGATATAATAAATCATTCTTCTCGTTCTCGCTGCCCTGATTGATAATGTCTAAAATTGATTCCGAAGATACAGTTGCATCCGTTAAATTTAACGATAACTTACTGTAAATATTTTCCGTACCTGTGGTGCTATGAATGCCATAGTACAACATGTTATTGCTAAAATTAATTCCATATGAAGAAGCAGTTTCTTTAGGCCGTAGATTGCTGCTTGGGCCAAAAACCAACGTTGTCTGGGAACTAATATCAACACCCGACAACAACGAAATATCAGCATTTGTAGACTCAACATAAATTCCTGAGGAACTATCGTCATTGATATTAATGATTGAGGCATTGTCATTTAAGGTAATTGAAATATTATCGTGGTGTGCAAAAATTGCGGCATCTGGTTGATTAGAAGTATACAACAACTTGTCCGTTGGCTGATAAGAGGGAAAATCGTCAGCATTAACTATTACGCTGGCATTTTTATCTAAAGTGACATTGCATTTCTCATCTTCTTCCACTTCGATCACAATATGCGGCGACTCATTTTCAACATCTATAGCATCACCGCCAACAAAAATAGGCGAGACTTGAACTAGGTCTGCATATATTTTATCAGTTGTTACATTAGGCTGACTCAGCTGGGAAGTGATGACTATTGGAGAAGTGTTTTCTCCCGACAGAAAAATGTCTTCCGCCGTGGAAATAGAGGGGATAATTATAAAAAGTAGACCGGCAAAGAAAGAAACTCTTAAAAATCTACACTTAGAACATAATGATAACATTGCAATTTCCTTCTTTAAAAAAGAATTCAATAAAAACATAAAAGATAAAATTTACTCATTCTAGCGCTATAACTAACAATTTACAACCTCTTACATTCTCGATTTTCGAGAATGTCTGTTTTCGGGTGATTATACCCGACATGAAAAGCATCTACGATCCTAACTATATTCAACTGATTGACCACCTTAAACAAATCAGGGGTAAATTAGGGACACTCCCCGCATTAAATTGATTCTGTGTAGTTCCGCCGCAAATATCTGGGACAGCCCCCCGGTGAGGCTGGGGACAGTCCCGATTTTGCTAATGAAGGTGGTACGTAATCAACTTAAATCACATAAAATAACAACAAAATGAAGCCGTTTGGCTGTGCC
>NBLY01000096.1 GCA_002084665.1 Desulfobacteraceae bacterium 4572_35.2
CCCCGCCAATGCGGCCCACTTAGCCCAATCAATCGAACAGTACCATAGCGGAACAACGCAACAACACGGGTTAACCGATAATTGAAATTACCGCGTGGACACGTGACGCATAGTCTAATTATATCTACTAGACAGGAAAACGCTTAAACAGATCAACAAACCCATTGTCGACAGCCAACGCACACCATTCAGCGGCATTGGCAAACCCGAACCTCTCAAAGAGACATTGTCAGGATTTTGGTCGCGTCGTATCGATGAAACCAATCGCCTAGTTTATATTGTCGACAATAAGCAACTCACTATTATTTCCTGCCGTTACCATTACGGCAAATAATCTTGCCGTTAACAATGTAATATTGGTTTTCATTATTCAAGACAAGCAATACCGCTGTTGTTTTATCTATTAAGAGACAAAAACCCAACGATCATATTCATAGCAATCAGGTTTTCCCCACAGAATGTAGGCTTAAGGTCGACCTCAGGACTGAGAATCGAGCAGCTTTTCAGCTTCATCGACAGTTGAAACATACTGCGGTTGATAATAGCCTAATTGTGCCGCAGCGTTGGTAAGTTGTTGCAGAATCGTACTCCCTTTGTCGACCACACGGACAACAGTTCCCACCTCTTTATCGGCCAAAACTTCTACCATCTCTTTAAATATCGGCAACGCACATAAATAGCCAATCTCAACTCTAGTTAGGTCGGTGATCACATCAAAACCCGCAGGGATATCTGCAATCTCATCCTCTAACAAGCCCTTAACCTCTTTAGCAACCGGTAAATTAAACACCCCTTTCAGGGTGATATACAGACGATTTTTTTCATGATCAACACGAACATTCGACATCTGGACCCTTTCAGGCGATGCAAACAACAGAAGTTATGTGTGCGTATACTTTTTTATTCTGAGTTTCTTTCACCACACTGTCAAGAAAGTTAACGTTAGAAGATGGGCGTTCCCCCATAGGATTAAGATCACCTTAGATTAGTCGACGATACAAACAACCACGAACAACTCGGCCCCACCGCCCACCTATGTACCTATTCATCTCTCAATTATCATTAATCATCCCTTTCACTTCAAGCCCATTTGTGCCATCATTCCCCCTGCGTTATGACCGTTGTTCACTTATGTTGCACTGAAGTATGGGAGATCACTCCATGACAAAACGCAAAAGCACAGGTCTGAGCAAGTCACTGGTGCTCAAAGGGTTGCAGTGCCGCAAGGCTCTATGGCTAAAGAAAAACCCACCCGACTTTGACCTACCGCCGCGCCCCGAACTCGAAGCCAGGTTTGCTGCCGGTAACGAAGTGGGCGAACTCGCCCAACAACTGTTCCCCGCTGGTATCGAAGTACCCTACGCAGGGCTGCCCTTCGCCGCCCAACTGGCGCGCACCAAACAACTGATCGAAAACGGCACCAAGGTGATTTACGAAGCCTCGTTTTCGCGCGGTGGAGTGTTTGTTAAGGTCGATATTTTAGTGCGCGATGAGTTCACTAATAGTTGGCAAATCTACGAAGTGAAAATGGGCACCAGCGTCAAAGAGATCAACCTCGATGATGTCGCCAGCCAATATCACGTATTAACCCAATGCGGCCTCACCATCAGCGCCGCCTATCTCACCCACATCAACAACCGCTATAAACGCCACGGCGAACTCGACGTGCAACAACTGTTTCGCAGTGAAGATGTCACCGCCGAAGTTGTCGAACGCCAAGAGCAACTAGCCGAACAACTGGAACAGCTGCGCAACACCCTGCGCCTCGATGATGAACCCACCATCGACATCGGCCCGTGGTGCACCGCCCCCTTTGAATGTGATTACATCCCCTACTGCTGGCAGCATATTCCCAACAATTCGATCTTCGATCTACGTGGCAGGGGGATCAACAAGTTTGCCTACTACCATCAAGGGGTGGTTAAACTTGAAGAGCTACCCATAGCGGCACTCAACCCCGCCCAACGCTTTCAGGTCGAGGCGACACTCAATAAACAGGACACCACCGACCTCCCCGCCATCCGTGAATTTGTCGATAGCCTGTGGTATCCGCTGTGTCATCTCGATTTTGAAACCTTCGATACTCCCATTCCACCGTTCGACGGCGTGCGGCCGTATCAAAAGGTACCGTTTCAATATTCGCTCCATATTCAGCAACAAGCGGGGGCCGAGCCGTCTCACTATGAATATCTCGCCGCTGCCAGCGCCAACTTTGATCCGCGCCGTGAGTTAGCCGAGCAGTTGATTGCTGAAATACCTGCCGAGGCGTGTGTGTTGACCTACAACCAAGCGTTTGAAAAAAGTGTGCTGCGTGAACTGGCTGAGTTGTTTCCTGACCTTGCCGATGCGCTGTTACTGCGTGTTGATAATGTGCGTGATTTGATGGTGCCGTTTAAGAAGCGCCATTTGTATCGTTGGCAAATGGCGGGTTCGTATTCGATTAAAGCGGTGCTGCCTGCTTTGGTGCCTGAGTTGTCGTATAAGATGGTTCGGGTTTTGGGGGTTTTGCGGGAGGTTGCAGTATAAAAGGAGACTCAACGTTCATCGCCGAACGTATATTTTTAAAAAATTCTTATTTACACGCTCTGTGAATATCACTAAAATAAATTAATAACCTCAAGAACATTTTAGAATTCCATTTCTATACATTCTATATTTTGGTATATAAGCATTAGATTTTTACGCTTTCTTGTAGACTGAATAGTTTTATGTTTTAAACTTAAAAACATAATCATTTATTATCAATTCAGCAACAAGGGCAATAGGGTGCTTGAGGTAGAATTATGGCAACAGCTGAACAAATAAAATCTTTAATACGTTCCCACTTTGGTGGTGCTATGGAGCACTTTGCGAGCATTGCTCTCCAAGTTGCAGCCCATGAAGCTCGCCAAGGTCATTCTGCGCTGGCGCATGACATTCGTAATATTGTCGATTCTGAGCGAAAAAAAAGTGGACCAAAGGTTATTTCATTCCCCAAAGATTTGCGGAAATTGATTCTAACAGAAGAATCAAATATACCATTTAAGTCGATGGTTGCCCCACAAAACATTCAGAACAGATTAGAGCGAATAATCCATGAATATCGACAGCAAGAAAAATTAAAATCACACGGATTGATGCACCGACGAAAAATACTTTTAATTGGCCCCTCTGGTACGGGAAAAACTTTGACGGCCAAAATACTCTCAAACAAGCTGCAGATACCATTACACACAATTCAGGTAGATCGTTTAGTCACGAAATTCATGGGAGAGACAAGCGCTAAACTTCGTCAAATATTTGAGATGATTCAAGACGTACATGGAATTTATCTATTTGATGAATTTGATGCTATTGGTGGAGACCGCTCCAGTGAAAATGACATCGGTGAAATGCGGCGTGTTTTAAATGCTTTTCTGCAATTCATAGAACAAGATAATTCCGACAGCCTTATTATTGCAGCAACTAACAACCCAAAGTTGTTAGATAAAGCTCTTTTTCGTCGTTTTGATGATGTTATGTATTATGAAAATCCCAAGTCAGAGCAAAGAAAAATATTAATTGAAAATGTTCTGGGGACATATAAACAGGCAAGATTCTCGTGGAAGAAAACTTTGATTGAGAGCGAACGTCTCAGCTACGCGGAAATCGCTGATGCGTGTAAAGACACAATAAAAAATGCAATATTATCAGACAAGAACAAAGTAACCGCTTCAGACCTTCTATTATCTATCAAAGAGAAGAAAGGAGCCCATGTAGAATAAAGAGGATAAAATATAAATGAAGAGACACCTCCCTCACCTCCAAGTTACAAACTATGATTTAAGTACTTTCACTTCCCCATCACAAGGCGGTAGACAACCAGCCTTTCCAGAAAGAAATCGCAGTGACCATGCCAATTGGTTGAATGACAAACTGGAGAAAGCCTGGGAGGACGCCAATAATGATGAGATTGCCTACCACACTACTCGAAGCGGTGTTTATCTTGAAGTCAAAGGAGAGGCAGGCTACGAACTTATCACAAAGAGTCTTGAAAACTTAACGGGTAAAGACACGAGTAAGCACATCCGGCTCCTGAACGTACGAAAAGAAAATGAAACTACATTAGCAACCATCTTTGTACCTAAAAAATCCCAAGAGAAATTCTTTAAAAAGTTTAAAGAATACGCAACAAAAGATGTAAATGGAAAACCAAAAAATTCCCCCCTTGCTACATCAATCTCCAATATTACTAAAGCCCTTGAAATAGAATCTTTTTGGCAAGACCCTCACACCTTAATTCCAAAGGACACACCAGAATGGTGTGAAGTTTGGCTTAGCTCTGATAAAGATGATGCGCTTGATCGTTTTGAAGCCCTTCTTATTGAGCATGAGATTCTCACTAAATCTGGAGCCATTAAATTCCCTGAGCGCACAGTTAAAATCGTACTTGCTAGTCGTTCACAATTAGAAACAATCTCAAGGGCTTCAGATGATATTGCTGAATATCGACTTGCTAAACAAACCGCGTCATTTTGGACGGAAATCGAGAATTGGCATCAAGTTGAATGGATTGAATCGCTGCTAGAAAGAATAGAAGTTGATCCCAATTCTGAGATATCAGTCTGTATTTTAGACACTGGTGTGAATTGTGGTCATCCATTACTAAAACCAATTCTTGCAGCAAAAGACTGTCAAAGCTTTGATAATGGATGGGGCACCCACGACCACCATAGCCACGGCACTTTGATGGCTGGGGTTGCAGCATATGGGAACCTTCAAGCGACATTACTCAACAATGAAACAGTTCAATTACAACATAATTTGGAATCAGTAAAACTCCTTCCGCCTACAGGCGATAATGGTCCAGAACTCTGGGGACATATTACTGAGCAATGCGTATACAAAGCCGAGATACAAGCTGCTGACAAAAAAAGAATTATTTGCATGGCTGTAACATCAGATGACAGTTTAGATAGGGGCAGACCCTCATCGTGGTCTGCCCACTTAGATCAAATTAGCTCAGGTTCTCAAGACAATTTCAATAGATTGATTATTGTCTCTGCAGGCAATACAGCAATCCATGAAAGCACCCCTTATCCTGCAGCCCAATTGACTAAACCAGTGCAAGACCCCGCTCAAGCGTGGAATGCCTTAACCGTAGGGGCTTATACTGAACTTGACCAAATCCAAGACCCTACCCTTTCTGGTTATAAAACATTATCACCAACTGAAGGCCTTTCACCTTTCACCACAACTTCACTCACGTGGGATGATAAGTGGCCAATAAAACCAGAGATTGTAATGGAAGGCGGCAATCTTGCCATTGACTCTACTAATTTCGTTACTGACGCTGATGATTTATCAATCCTTTCAACTTATTTCGACCCACAAACAAGCCACTTTAAGCCATTTAACATGACAAGTGCTGCAACAGCGCAAGCAGCAAACTTTGCAGCAAAAATTCAAGCTGAATATCCACAGTACTGGCCCGAAACCATACGTGCCCTTATTGTCCATTCTGCAGAATGGTCAAGGACCCTTAAAGACTGTTTTTTAAACGACAATAGTAAAACTTCATACAAACGGCTTCTTAGAATATGTGGCTACGGTATCCCCAATATTGAAAGAGCACTATACTGCGCACAAAATAGCTTAACACTTGTTGCCGAGGCCAAGATTCAGCCTTATGAAAAAGATGGAAGCAATTATCGAACGAAAGATATGCATTTATATGAGCTTCCATGGCCAAAAGATATTTTAGAATCACTTCCAACCGATACTCAGGTTCAAATGCGAATTACTCTTTCTTATTTCGTTGAACCGGGGCCCGGCGAAGTTGGGTGGAAAGACAGATACCGCTACGCATCATGCGGCTTAAGGTTTGACCTTAATTCACCAACCGAAAACAACGAACAGTTTCTACGAAGAGTCAACGCTGCTGCCAGAGATGATGGAGAAAAAGCGGACACATCGAGTCCATCAGATTATTGGACGATTGGAAAAGCTAGAGACAAAGGTTCAATTCACTCTGATATATGGACTGGTTCGGCAACAGACCTCGCATCATCAAACTTAATTGCTATTTACCCAACAATAGGTTGGTGGAGAGAGAGAAAACACCTTAATAAATGCGACAAGGAAACTCGTTATGCCCTTATTATTTCGATTGAAACACCCGATGTCGAAGTAGAACTTTACAACACTATTGCTATTCAACTTGGGGTACCGATTGCGATTGAAATTCCAAGCACGTAATTACTTTCAGGGAACCCAAAGGGACGCTGCTGCGAGAACCATTCTTAGTGCCATTCGGGACACTCACCCTATTAATTTTGAGTAAAAGTTAAAACCGTCGGCCAGTGACCGACCTACCGAAACCAAAGCAACAATGGTTTTAAGGTTTAGTTATTTAGCTCCACCATCCCCATTTGCCGCAGCCGAACGCAATGAGCGTCAACGAGAACGGTCGCCCGTAAACTGTTTGAACGTAGTGAGTTTTTACGGGCTTCTCGTTGAGAGCGATTGAAGTGGGGGTACCCGCAGGGCAAGACAATTGCGGGTCATTTCTTGCTTCCTTTTGGATGACTCTAACAAAAATGAAAAGGGTCAAAAATGAAAAGGGTCAGGTCTACGGTTGACTGACCTTTATTGCTTTAGCAGAAAAGCAGTCATCAATTCTGTTTATGTCTCGCGTCAACTATCTTGTCCGGTTTGACGACAAGACAATTCTGTTTATGTCTCGCGTCAACTATCTTGTCCGGTTTGACGACAAGAAATTATGGACACTCCCCACATTAAATCATACCAGTGGTTGCTCGCCGCAAAAGATCGGGACAGCCCCCGGTGAGGCTGGGGACAGTCCCATTTTTGCTATTAATGCGGTAATCCCGAACCACATAGAACGCACCTGACGAACTCAACTTGCGCCCCCAACAAATCCAACAAATCCAACAAATCCAACAAATCCAACAAATCCAACAAATCCAACAAATCCAACAAATCCAACAAATCCAACAAATCCAACAAATCCAAC
>NBLY01000097.1 GCA_002084665.1 Desulfobacteraceae bacterium 4572_35.2
AAGAACTCCACACAGTTTGTTAATGATAGTAACCATTAATATAACACGATAACTTATCCGTCAATATTTTACTTTTATCGAGACTTTTTCTTGACTTTAAATAGGATATTTCGGTAGTATCACTGAAATTTTCCTTTTAAGTGAATCCGAGAGGTTTGCAAAGGTGATCGTTATGAATGTAAATGAACGTAGCATCCAAACCATCTACTCAAGTACCTTTTTGCCTATAGTCTATAGGTGGAAAGGTATTTTTTTGTTTAAACTCCGTGTGTCTTCGACATCCCACCAAGGAATCAATTAAATGAATACTCTTGAGACTATCCTCCTCGATTCTAACGCCATCATGCGGGCGATGACCCGTATTGCCCATGAGATTCTTGAAAAAAATAATGGTTGTACAAATTTGGTATTGATCGGCATTCGTACCGGTGGTGACCACTTGGCGCAAATGTTACGCCAACGAATTTTTGATATTGAAGGGATTGAAATTAAGCAAGGTGCTGTAGATGTCACCATGTATCGCGACGATATATCAAGCGGTGTTGTTCGCCCAATTGGCAAAACAGATATCCCTTTTGCGCTGGATAATTGCCATGTCATTCTCGTTGACGAAGTTATTTATACTGGCCGCACGATACGCGCTGCAATGGATGCACTGACTGATATTGGACGACCTAGCAGTATCCAACTGGCTGTATTAATTGATCGCGGTCATCGCGAACTACCCATCAGACCCGATTTTGTTGGCCGCAATGTTCCATCATCACGGGATGAGAAGATTGAAGTGATTTTTGATGACACTCTGTATCCAACAAAAGTTCGTTTAATCAAACCATAAATTTTTGTCGTAAAGATACATCCGGCATATGTAATGCGGTGATCACAGAGGGGACAGAACATGAAATTTGCACACAAGCACATCATCGGTACTCAGCAGTTATCCAAAGAGGATATTGAGCTGATCCTTGAAACGGCAGAAAGCTTCAAAGAGATTAACCAACGCGAAATCAAAAAAGTACCGACCTTGCGTGGTAAGACAATTGTCAATCTGTTCTATGAAAATAGCACACGAACTCGTACCTCTTTTGAACTGGCTGGCAAGCGGATGTCTGCTGACACCATCAATATTTCAGCGTCAGGGTCTTCGGTAACCAAAGGGGAGACTCTTGAAGATACCGCTAAAAATATTGAAGCGATGGATGCAGATGTGATTATCATGCGCCACTCTTGCTCAGGTGCTCCTGATTATTTAGCAAAACGCTTGACAACGTGTTCAGTCATTAATGCTGGCGATGGTTTTCACGAACATCCAAGTCAAGCTCTGCTCGATCTAATGACTATCAAGGAGCACAAGGGTAAAATTGAAGGCTTAACTGTTGCCATCATTGGAGATATAGCCCGTAGTCGTGTGGCACGTTCAGACCTCCATGCTCTCAAAACAATGGGAGCCACTGTTCGCTTAGCTGGTCCTGCAACCATGCTGCCACCTGGACTTGAAGAGATGGGGGCAGAAGTATACACCGACATCAATAAAGCTATTAAGGATGCTGATGTGGTGATTATGTTGCGCATTCAAATGGAACGAGAGGGCGGTAACACTCTTATGCCAACTCTACGTGAGTATGCACAATTCTTTGCTCTCAACACTGAGAACATTAAGCTGGCTAAAGCTGATGCCATAGTTATGCACCCTGGGCCACTCAACCGTGGCGTTGAAATTTCATCTTATGTTGCTGATGGCAATCAAAATGTTATTCTTGATCAGGTTGAAAACGGTGTCGCAATCAGAATGGCACTTTTATACTTGTTGGCCGGCGGTACTGACGCAGAGTAAAGCGTCTGCGTTGTAAATAATTCAACCGAGTTAGTGCTATCCACACGTAAAGAGGTTTGACATGAGAATATTAATCAAAAATGGTCGCGTAATTGATCCATCACAAGAGATTGATTCTAATTTAGATATATTGATAGAAGAGGGTTGTATTACGCAACTCGACAACAACATTGACCCACTTGGTATGGATGAAGTTATTGATGCCAACGGCTTACTGGTGACACCTGGACTGATTGACATCCATGTGCATTTGCGTGATCCAGGCTATGAATATAAAGAGGATATCGTAACAGGAACACGTTGCGCAGCTGCGGGTGGTTTCACTTCATTGGCATGCATGCCAAACACAAATCCTGTCAATGACAACAAAGCCCTCACGGCCTACATGATCAACAAAGGCAATACTGAGGGCAGTGCTAATGTCTATCCTATTTGCACCATCACTAAATCGCAAAAAGGTAAATCCTTAGTCGAGATGGGTGATTTAAAGCAGGCGGGTTGCGTTGGCTTTTCTGATGATGGCCTCAATGTTGATTGTGGTGAAGTCTTACGCCGGGCAATGGAGTATGCAAGCGGATTCGACATGCCTATCATTACTCACGCTGAAGATGAAGCGATAAAAGCTGGTGGTGTTATGAATGAGGGCCGAGTGTCGACAGAGCTTGGCCTAGTTGGCAATACCTGGGTTGCTGAAGCAGTCACTATTTCTCGTGACTTGATGTTGGCCGAAATAACAGGGGTACGACTCCATGTTTGCCATATCTCCACACGTCGCGCCGTTGAACTGATCCGCGAAGCAAAGAAAAAAGGAGTTCGCGTTACCTGTGAGGTCACTCCTCATCACTTTACCCTCACTGAAGAAGCAGTCCGAGGCTATGATGTTAACGCAAAAATGGGACCACCGTTACGCACCGCTGATGACATAGCGGCCATGAAGGAAGGTTTGGCAGATGGAACCATTGATGCGATAGCGACAGATCATGCGCCACACCACATTGACGATAAGAATGTCGAATTTAGCGTTGCCGCGAATGGCCTAGTTGGTATGGAAACGGCACTTCCGTTGACTTTACGACTTGTTGAGGAGGGGATACTGACACTCAGCGAAGCGATTCATTGCCTCACAGCTAAACCAGCACAAGCACTCAATATTCCTCGCGGAACACTAAAGGTGGGAGTTCCTGCCGACATTGCTATCATTGATCCCGATCTACAGTGGACAGTCGACACAAATAAGCTGCATTCTAAAGCCCATAATACCCCATTTCAAGGTTGCAAAATGGTGGGCGCAGCGATGCTAACACTGCGAGATGGAAAAACAACTTTCGAACGTAGTTAATATATTAACAGTTCATAACATACGAACATTCGACGCGAATAGGAGAACACCAGAACATGAAAGCAATTCTGGCTCTAGCAGATGGCAGAGTTTTTCACGGCCAACATATTGGATCTGAAGGTGAAACCTTCGGTGAGGTCGTTTTCAACACCAGCTTAAGTGGTTATCAAGAGATCCTCACTGATCCATCATATTGTGGTGAGATCGTTACTATGACTTATCCTCTTATCGGCAATTGCGGCATCAACTCCGAAGATATGGAGTCCGATCGTCCCCATCTGTCTGGACTTGTGGTGAAAGAGTGTAGCGAGTACCCAAGTAACTGGCGCTCAGAAATGACTCTTGACGATTATTTGAAAAACAACAATATCGTTGGAATTCAAGGTATTGATACCCGCGCCCTAGTGAAACATATTCGCGATCATGGTGCCCAAACAGGTGTTATCTCTTCAACTGATCTAGATGTTGACAGTTTGGTTGGCAAAGCAAAACAGGCTCCTTCTATTATCGGCCGCGATCTTGTTAAGGAGGTGACGACTGACAAAGCTTACAGTTGGACTGAATCGCTTTGGAATTTGAATGATGGGTATCAATCGAACACTGCTACGCCTCAATATAAGGTTGTCGCTTACGATTTTGGTATTAAGCGTAATATCTTGCGTAACCTTGTTGCTGCAAACTGTGAGGTGATTGTTGTTCCGGCAACCATGCCAGCAGCTGAAGTCCTTAAAATGAATCCTGACGGAGTCTTTTTAAGTAATGGTCCTGGTGATCCAGAACCAATTGAATATGCTCAAAAGAATATTCGCCAGCTTCTCGGCAAGGTTCCGCTGTTTGGGATATGCTTAGGCCATCAACTTCTGTCCATTGCCTTGGGTGGTAAAACTTATAAGTTGAAGTTTGGTCACCGTGGTGGCAATCAACCGGTACAACAGCAATGTAATGGTAAGGTTGAAATAACATCGCAAAATCACGGTTTTGCTGTAGATGCGGATACTCTTGATGCTGATGTAAAGGTTACCCATATCAACTTAAATGATGATACCGTTGAGGGGATTAGTCACGCTACGGCTGCTGCATTCTCAGTGCAATATCACCCTGAAGCATCCCCTGGACCACACGATGCACATTATCTGTTTGGTCACTTTGTTGAGATGATGGATAACTTCAAGAAAAACGTGAACTAAGGAAACCTAAATGCCTAAACGTACTGACATAAATAAAATATTAATTATTGGGGCAGGTCCATCTTAAAGATGAAGGGTATGAGGTTGTTTTACTCAACTCAAATCCAGCAACAATTATGACCGATCCTGACTTTGCCGATAGAACCTATATTGAGCCAGTCACACCTGCGGTTCTTGCTAAGATTATCGAAAAAGAGCGTCCTGATGCTGTTCTGCCAACCCTTGGCGGCCAAACAGCTCTCAATACTGCGGTAGCCGTGGCTAAAGACGGTACCCTTGAAAAGTATGGTGTCGAACTTATCGGCGCTAAGTTACCAGCTATTGAAAAAGCTGAAGACCGTACACTATTCAAACAAGCCATGGATAATATTGGCGTTGATGTACCTCGCTCTGGCTTAGCACATAACTATGAAGAAGCGATGCAAGTCGTTGAAGATATCGGTTATCCGGCAATTATTCGCCCTTCATTTACCCTTGGTGGCACTGGCGGTGGTATCGCTTATAATCGCGAAGAGTACGAAAAAATGGCGATGACAGGCATTGATGCCTCGCCAACTGATGAAATTCTTATTGAGGAATCAATCATTGGCTGGAAAGAGTATGAGCTCGAAGTGATGCGCGACCTTGCCGATAATGTTGTCATTATTTGCTCTATCGAAAACTTTGACGCAATGGGCGTTCATACCGGTGATTCGATCACCGTTGCTCCAGCACAAACTCTCACCGACAAAGAGTATCAAATTCTCCGTGATGTTTCGCTCAAGATTATTCGTGAGATCGGCGTTGAAACAGGAGGCTCAAATATCCAGTTTGGTATCAACCCTAAAGATGGTCGACTTGTTGTTATTGAGATGAATCCACGCGTATCACGTTCATCTGCATTGGCATCAAAAGCAACAGGTTTCCCCATTGCGAAAATTGCTGCGAAGCTTTCCATTGGTTACACTCTCGATGAAATCAAGAATGATATCACTCGTGAAACTTACGCCGCATTTGAGCCATCGATTGACTATGTTGTTACTAAAATTCCTCGATTCACTTTTGAAAAATTTCCGAGCACTGACCCAACCCTGACTACCCAAATGAAATCAGTCGGCGAAGCGATGGCGATTGGTCGCACTTTCAAAGAGAGTTTTCAAAAAGCCCTGCGCTCTATGGAGATCGACTCGGATGGCTTTGAAAGTCGTCTTTTTGACGGCCCAAGTGATTACAAGCGTCCCCTTACTGAACTCGAAACAGAAGAGATTCGCGAGAAGTTGCGCGTTCCTAACTCCGATCGCGTTTGGTATCTTGGTGATGCATTGCGTATTGGGATGCCCATTGAAGAGATTTACAGAATTAGTGGATTTGATCCCTGGTTTGTATTCAACATCCAGCAGATCATCAACAAAGAGCTTGAACTCTACGCAGCCAAAGAAGACGTTCTGTCGGCCTCAGAAGCAGGACTTGAGCTTTTACTTTCTGCTAAGAAAATGGGTTTCTGTGACCGCCGCCTAGCTGTT
>NBLY01000009.1 GCA_002084665.1 Desulfobacteraceae bacterium 4572_35.2
AATTGAGCAAAGAGGTTAACGGCTGATAGTGATACACCGCCAACCGATTGCTAGCCCTTGTCAGGGCAACATACAAAAGATTCTTACCTATTTTACTATCGGGATATGCTCTTTGGGTTGGATTCCATAAAATAACACCACTAAACTCCAAACCCTTAACCTGATGGGCATTAGTAATCAAAATGCCGGGCTCGAAAGTCAACGATCCAGTTTGTAATCGAGCCCCTTTGATCCCCTTGAGTGCAGCAAACACCTCTTGCGCCTCTTTCTTGTAGCGGCAAATGATAGCAGTAAGACTCAAGGGCTCTTTATTTATAAGGGTGAACAGGGCATTTTTAAGATGTACGAGGGTCTCTTGTTTGCTATCCCAGTTATGAAAACGTGGATCAGGGCCACTATTGACCACCTTTACAGATGCACGGCCTGACACGCGGTTTGCCAGTGCCATAATTTGCGATGTCGATCTGTAACTGACATCTAGCGATTCAGACTGCACGCCCTGTTTTTGCATATCCATTTGAAAAGTAGAAAATCCAGACTCATCGACAAAATCAAGAATTTTCTGGTGGGCATCAGCACAGATCGTCATGCTTTGCTTATCCCCCGCCGCACCTAAAAGAGATTTCAACTCTACAATAGATAAATCTTGAGCCTCATCGATCAAAATATGGTCATACCAATTAACAGCGTCACGACACGTTTCGCTATGGCGTAACTGCAGCAAGTGCAGCAACACTCCCGCATCATCAAAAGATAATTCCGGCTCACCACCAGAGAGTATTCGCTGACCATCTTTTGCCAAAAGTGGAATTTTGCTTCGTATTGCACAGTGCTTTATCAGCAAATCTTCTTGCGTATAGAAATTACCTAAATCGGCTAAATCATCAGTTGGTGCCTTATAAAGATCGACGTATTCCCTTAATGCTTGATAAAGACCGGTACTCTTTTTGATGTCACCTAAGCCCGTACCTTGCTTTGTTGAGAATTGAACATCTACCCCCATAGAGCGCAACGCTTGCGAAGCCCAAGAATGAAAGGTAACGATCGATACATTTTTACCGAGCAAATCAACGGATGTTTGCCGCACATAATCGGATAAAGACCGATTGAACATGACAACCAAACAACGCTCTTGTCTAAACTTCTCAGGTTGGTTAAAGAGCAAGAACGACAAAGTAATGCTTCTTCTTGTGCAATAAAATCTTTCACATTGTCCCTGTATTTGCTCGTGTTTTTCATAAAACAAAAAAAGCACCTAGATCATTAGACCTAAGTGCTTGAATTTCTTGGAGCGGGAAACGAGATTCGAACTCGCGACCTTCACCTTGGGAAGGTGACACTCTACCACTGAGTTATTCCCGCAATAGGTGAAGGAGTATATGTAACAGTGACCATGATTGTCAATTGGATTCACACCATTTATCAAGATATAGTTCGCCATCGTCTATGTTCGCTACTATGCCATTAATTTCTGCTAGCTCGATAGCTTTTAAACACTGGCCTAATTGCTGCCCTTTGCAATGTGGAACCAGCTGTTGAATGTATTCAGCTGGTAACAATGGTTGCATACGGCCATTGGTTTGAGATTGTTGCCATAGGTGCTGCAACGCTAACAATTGCTGGGTGTCGATAGCGCCACTACTGAGCAATTGGCAAAAGATAAGTGCTTGGGGTAGTGGTGCATGATGATGTTGCAACCACAATAGTTTGCCGCGCTCACTACAGTCTAACCGACGGTATTTATCGAACTGTGCTGCGCTGGTATTAAGAAAAAAACGGAGCAGTTGTGCGATCCGTTTTTCAAAATGGAGCCATTTTAAAAGTCCATCTAAACTATCACCACTAACAGCGCAACATCTCATAATAGCGATAAAAACAGCTAAACCCGACACAGTGAAACCATCACCACATAGAAGGTTTAGTTGCCGCTTACAATCCTCCTGCAGTTGCTGTTTCAATTGATAAATACGGTGTTCAATGGTGCGATGACATTCGACAATTTGAGCACTGGTACACGACAGTGTCAACGCAGCGGCAACATCACACTCAACAAGCATTCTGAGTGCTGCCTCGCTGTTTATCGCGGCAAAGAGCTGACTCAATTCACTGCGAATCCGCTCTCCGGCGACCTGTTTCAGCAGTGGAGCATGGGCAATAAATTGCTGTTGTGTAACATTATCGACGGCAAGATTAAGCTTGGCGCAGTGGCGTATCCCTTTAAGAATACGTAACGGATCAGCGGCAATAACGCTATCACCACACATCCTCAATCGCTGTGCAGCGAGATCCCCTTGGCCGTTAAGGGGGTCTATTAGTGCCGAAGTATCAAGGGGTATCGTCAACGGTAACGCCATGGCATTGATAGTAAAGTCGCGTAGAGCGAGATCAATTTCAAGCGAAGGACCACGAAACGGGGCAAAATCAAATTGAAGCTTAGTTGCATTACGCATGACAACACGGCTGTAGCCGCGTTGTTGATCAAGGTAAAACCAATGAGCGTTGATCTGTTTAGCGAAGGCTTGAGCGATACGGCTTGGATCAACAGCACAAACAAAGTCATAATCGGCACTGTCGCGCTTGAGAAGGTGGTCGCGAAGACAACCACCAACAAGATAAATAGGTAACGACTCGGCTGCCGCCAATCTGGCCAGCAGGTCGAGTTCGTTTTTATGTTGAGAAAATATCAACGACCCTATTTTATCCATATATCCATAATGAATGAGTGTAACAATTGAGGTAAATTATTCAGCAGCAGGTTCGCTGAAATTGATTTCAGCATTAGTTTTGAGCTCTTCAACCCAGGCGTGAAGGAGCTTTGCCCCCTCTTGCTCTTTTAAGAAAGCTGAAATTTGTGGCTTGATCTCATCGAAGCTTAATGATTGCTCTTCTTGACGATCAGTCACTTGGATAAGGTGATAACCAAATGCCGTTTTTACAACATCACTGGTTTCACCAGTTTTTAAAGCAAAAGCAACAGCATCAAACTCCTTGACCATCGAACCAGGACCAAAGAAGCCAAGATCGCCACCTTTAGCACCACTTGGGCACGCAGAGTGCTCTTTTGCTAAGGCACCAAAACTTAATTCTTCAGCTTGCAGCTGCTTTTGAATCCCTTCAATCTTCTCTTTTGCCTCATCATTTTCCTCCTCTGTTGCCTTAATAAGGATATGGCTAGCACGAACCTGAGATGGCTTGCGCATTTTTTCAGGGTTGGCATCATAAAACGCCTGAATCACTTCATCAGTAGGCTCAGCTGCATCACTAGACTTTTTCTCAGTCATCATATTAACCGAGAGATCTTGACGAATCATACGATAGTAACTGTCTCTATCGATTCCAGCCTTCTCTAAGGTTGCATAAAACTCCTCAGGGGTTGGGAAATTACTCATCACTTTTACGGTTTCTTGCTTGATTTTCTCATCATCAGCAATGACACCCTCGGCCATCGCTTGTTGGTAAATCAACTCACGGGCAATGATGCGCTCAACAGCGATCTCTTGCACCTGCTCTGTTTCTTCGTCGGTCAACTGCTCGGCAGTTTTACGAAACATCTCCATTGAGTAGCTTTGGATCGCATTGATAAAATCAAAATGGCTGATAGGTGTTCCGTTAACGGTAATAGTTTGTTCTGACACGTAATTCTCCTTAGTTGTTTAAATAACGCTGTTCAAAAATTTGTAATTGTTTTGCAAGGTGTGCAAATTCAGTAATCGACAGCGTTTCCCCTCGTCGCTTCATATCAAGTTGTGCATTTTTTGCTGTAATGTCAACCACCTCGGCACTAAATCCTGCAGCACAGAGACAATTGCGTAACGTTTTACGCCGTTGGGCGAATGAGGCCTTAACGACACGGCGGAAAAAACCATCATCTTCAACCTCAACTCGCGGCGTTTGACGGCGATCGAAACGCAGCACTTCGGACATCACCTTTGGCGGTGGTCGGAACGCACTGGGTGGCACAAGGGTAACACGGCTAATATCGAACCATAGCTGACACAATACAGTCAAGGAACCATACTCTTTTGAGCCGGGCTGCGCCCGCAGACGATCACCAACTTCCTTTTGAAACATCAGTATCATACGCGATATAAGTTGACGGTGAGTGATCATCTTAAACAATACCTGACTAGAAATATTGTAAGGAAGATTAGCGACCAACTTATAATCGGGTTGCTTTAGAATTTGGTTCCAATCGATTTTTAGGGCATCACCAACATGAACGTTAAGTTTTTCATCACCATTGTCAGTGAATTGTTGCGCCAAATCGCGGTCAATTTCAATTAAATCAAGACGCTGAATCAACGGTAACATTTTGTGCGTTAAAGCCCCCTGCCCCGGGCCGATCTCAAGAACATGATCGTTAGGTGAAAGTTCGGCAGCGGCAATAATATGATTGATAATATTTTGATCAATTAGAAAATTTTGGCCAAATCGTTTCCGTGGCCGATGAAGTGTACTCATTGATGTTTTACTCTCTTAAAAGGACGAGGCCAACGGGAGATACGTAACGTTTTAAGGCTTGGCACCATCCGTAACACCACGGCATAAGAGACAGCGCCAAGAAGTAAACCGAAAACTACACTGCCTAAGCACATGGGAACCAGCAGATTGTAGCCGAGTTCAGCGATGGACTCAGATGTAACGTGATGGGGAAAATGGATGTGCTCCATACCGAGAAAAAAGCGCCCCATTTCGTATTCAGCGGCATAAATTAATGGTGCTGTGATCGGATTGCTAATCCACACACCGACAGTGGCGGCAATTTTGTTCTGCCCTAAAAGCATAGCGACAAAAAATGCAATCAACATTTGGAAACCAAGTGTAGGTGTCATGCCGATAAAAACCCCCAAAGCGAATCCTTTGGCAATTTCATCGGGCTGGGCGCGTAAACGCAACAAGCGCAACAACAGCAATTTAGATTGTCTAATAAGTCCCCATCGCCGCCACATTGTGTTCTACCGCTTTGACCATGTGTCTGACTGCAACGGGCCGTCGACAGAATCAAGAGGCCAGTTGGCCCGAGCATTTAAATCAAGCGGCGATGATAATCCACGACTCAAGTATTCATCACCGGCAACGGCTAGCATCGCTGCATTATCGGCACATAACAGTGGCGATGGAAAAAAGACATCGATATTTTTATCACAACCAAACTGTTGGAAGCGTTGGCGCAAGCCGCTATTACACGCGACACCACCGGCAACGGCAATGCGCGTTAGCCCTTGTTCGTGCGCAGCTTTAAATGTTTTGCGACTTAAGACATCGACAACAGCCTCTTGAAAACTAGCGGCAAGATGTTGCAGCGTTTGCTCCTCAAGGGGATGCTCAAGTTTTTTGATTTGATTCAGCACCGACGTTTTGATACCACTGAAACTAAAATCGAAACCTGGCCGATGTAACATGGGCCGTGGGAAATCAAAATATTTCGGGTCGCCCTGTTGCGCCAAGCGGTCAATCAAGGCACCGCCTGGGTAGGTTAACCCTGACATCTTAGCGATTTTATCAAAGGCCTCACCTGCCGCATCATCCAAAGTTTGACCAATGATCTGATACTGACCAATCCCCTCAACACGATACAGGTGGGTGTGGCCGCCAGAAACCGCAAGGGCTAGATAGGGAAATTCAATTTGATGCTCTAAAAACGGTGCCAGAATGTGGCCTTCGATATGGTGGACACCAACCAGCGGAATCCCCAGTGCGTAAGCCATCGCCTTGGCATTGGACATACCGACAAGCAGCGCGCCAATGAGCCCGGGGCCAGCAGTGACAGCAATCCCTTCAATCTCGGCTAGTTCAACGCCAGCTTGCTGCAACGCCTGTTCGATAACAACAGGACAGGCCTCAAGGTGTTTACGGGCCGCGAGTTCAGGCACCACACCACCGTAACAGGCGTGGAGATCAACCTGAGAGGCAATAATATTGCTTAAAACCTCACGGCCATCGCGAACGACAGCCGCTGAGGTTTCATCACAAGAGGATTCAATAGTAAGTATCAGCATCAGTCTTTTTTGTTATTAAATAGATTAAAGCAAGTTAGCGGCGAGCTCTGACAAACCAGAACGTTCACCGTGCGTCAAGGTAACATGACCTGAGACCGACTGCTCCTTAAATTTTTCGACAATATACGCGAGGCCATTACTCGATGCATCGACGTATGGATTATCAATTTGGTAAGGATCGCCAGTTAAGACGATTTTTGTCCCCTCACCAACGCGAGTAATAATGGTTTTAATCTCATGCGGTGTCAAGTTTTGTGCCTCATCGACAATCATATATTGATTGGGGATCGAGCGGCCACGAATGTAGGTAAGTGGCTCAATCTCCAGAATACCCATATCAACCAATTCACGGTAACCACGTTTACGCGTACCCCGCTCCTCTACTGCGCCAAGCAGCAGTTCAACATTGTCAAAAATAGGTTGCATCCACGGAGCCAACTTCTCCTCGACATCGCCGGGGAGAAAACCAAGGTCGCGTCCCATAGGAAATACCGGCCGAGACACCAGCAGGCGGCTATATTCGCCATCATCAGCAGACTTTTGCAAGCCAGCAGCGATGGCTAACAGAGTTTTACCAGTGCCCGCCTTACCCACTAATGTCACCAGTTGAACAGCAGGATTTAACAACAGATCAAGAGCGAACTGCTGTTCGCGGTTACGCGCTTGCAGACCCCATATCCCCTCTTTGGGAATTTTCACCAGCGGCTGCAACTTTTTCATTATCGCATCGTATCGTGCTAGTGCGGTATGGGAAGGATTACCTTCATCGACCAAGGTGATATATTGATGGGGCAATAACGTAGTAGCTTCATCTTCATCGAGAAAACCTTGACTATAAAATAGATCGACATCGGTCGCCGCGACGATGCGCTCACAGGTGCCGGTATAAAGTTCATCCCGCAGGCAAGTTCCCTACGTAACCATCAGCAATCAGTACCACCGTCAGAGTTCCACCATTTTCAAGAGCAACACCCTCAGTCAGGCTACCCTTAGTGCGTAATTTATCCAACATGCGAGAGACATGACGCGCATTGCGACCAATTTCATTCAAATCTTTTTTAAAGGTATCAATCTCCTCAATCACTGTGATGGGGATATACACCTCATTGTCTTCAAATTTAAGATAAGCTTGAGGATCATGTAACAACACGTTGGTATCAAGGATAAACTTTTTGGTCATAATACCTCACCAGCTGGAGTCAATAATCAAACAGATGCTGCAGACAAAGAGTCACCAATAATTTCAGTTATTGCAGTCAACAAACAATCGACCTCTTCTTGCGTATTAAAATACCCTGGACTGATGCGAATCGTCCCCTGAGGAAACGATCCAATGGTGCGATGAGCGTCTGGAGAGCAGTGCAACCCAACCCGAGTGCCGATACCATAATGATGATCAAGCAAAAAACCCACTTCCGCAGGATCTCTTTTATCGATATTGAATGACACCACACCGCCTTCGGCTTCAACAGGACCATACAGAGTAACATTATCGAGCAAAGACAATCCGTTACGTAAACGATTTGTCAACTCTTGCTCATGCTGACAGATAGCGGCCATACCAACCTGCTCAACAAAATGGATTCCAGCACTAAGCGCCGCCAGTGCAGGGGTGTTTAATGTACCACACTCTAAATGTTCTGGCATCTGTTCAGGCTGTGTTAATTGGCTTGAAAATGTGCCAGTACCACCATATTTAAGCGGCTTAAGATGAATTTTCTCGTCAACGTACAAAAAACCAACACCCTGCGGCCCCATTAACGACTTATGTCCTGGGGCAGCGAGAAGATCAATGGCCATCGCCTCAACATCAATGGGAAACACTCCAGCACTCTGAGCTGCATCGACCATAAAGGTGATCCCCTGCTGGCGACACCAAGGGCCAATTTCACCAATCGGTTGTAACGTCCCCGTTACGTTGGAACAGTGACTCAACACAACAAGCTGTGTAGAAACACTACATGCCTGCTTAATATCTTCAACAGTTACTCGCCCTTGGCGGTCGGCCTGTACTTTTACAACCTCAACGCCACGCTGCTGAAGTTCATGTAATGGTCGCACCACAGCATTGTGTTCCATGCTGGTCGTTACAACGCGATCACCCGGTTGCAACAAACCGAACAAAGCAACATTGATAGCTTCTGTAGCATTAAAGCTAAAGGCGACTTGAGCACAATCACTAATATTGAAAAAACGGGCCAGATCTAACCGAGCGCTAAGAACGATTTTAGCTGCTTGATGAGCTAAATAATGACCTCCTCGACCGGGGTTAGCACAACACGTACGTGAAATATGATCTTGAGCACGATAAACAGATTCAGGTTTGGGAAATGAGGTCGCTGCATTATCGAAATAAATGACAGTTTTCTCACCAGACTCAAATGACATGATGTGTTCCAATAGGGGAGGATTTAGTTAAAAAAAATGACAAAAATTAAAATACAATTCGAACAATAATTCTAGATTTTCCTGAAACTACCACCCCGCTTATGTTTAGGCAACTTCATTCCATTATAGACTAATACGCGAGCGAAGACATGAACATTAACGCCGTTGACAGCCACGATATATTGTGTTTTAAATCCCCTCTTATACACAATGTAGTAAAAGGTTCCCCTCTTAAAAAGGACACGCACATGTCAAAAAGCATGAAAAATACAGCTCTACCTCTCACAAAAAATGCCCTCACCGTCCTCGAACGTCGCTACTTAAAGCGTGACGACAAAGGAAATGTTTTAGAAACACCAGCCAACATGTTTGAACGTGTCTCGCAAGCCATCGCCGGTGCTGAAACTGAATTTGATGAGAAAGCTGATGTCAAAAAACTTTCGACAAATTTTTATGGCATGATGGCCAATCTTGAATTTCTACCAAACTCACCAACATTGATGAATGCCGGTCGTGAACTCGGTCAACTTTCAGCCTGTTTTGTCCTACCCATTGCAGACTCAATGGAGAGTATTTTCGAAGCGATCAAAAATACCGCTCTAATCCATAAAAGTGGTGGCGGTACAGGTTTTTCATTTAGCCAGATCCGTCCAGTTAATGATGTTGTGCTGTCAACCAAGGGTGTTTCATCGGGGCCACTGTCATTCATGAAAGTGTTTGATGCGGCGACTGAAACCATCAAGCAAGGTGGAACCCGCCGCGGGGCCAACATGGGCATTCTGCGTGTTGATCATCCCGACATTATGGATTTCATCATGTGCAAACGGGATCAAACGGTCCTAACAAACTTCAACATCTCTGTTGGTATGACGGAAGCCTTCATGGAGGCCGTTAAAACAGATAGCGAATATGACATTATCAACCCGCGAACGAAAGAGGTGTGTAACCGTATGTCAGCGGTGAAAGTCTTTGATCACATCATTGATCTTGCTTGGAATAACGGCGAGCCGGGAATTATCTTCCTTGACCGCTTAAATCGCGACAATCCCACACCTCATATCGGTGAGATTGAGAGTACCAACCCGTGCGGTGAGCAACCGTTACTACCTTACGAATCGTGCAACCTCGGCTCGATCAATCTTGCCAAAATGATCAAAAATGGTCAGGTTGATTGGGATAAGCTCAAGGAAACGGTACAGCTTGCTGTCCGATTTCTCGACAACGTCATTCAGGCGAATAATTATCCAATTCCTGAAATTGCTGAGATGTCCCTCGCCAACCGTAAAATTGGCCTCGGCATCATGGGTTGGGCTGACATGCTGATCCATTTAGGCATCTCATACCGCGAACAAGAGGCAACCGACCTCGGTGCAAAAGTGATGAAATTCATCAACGATGAATCACATGCTACCTCACGCAAGTTAGCCAAAGATCGCGGCGCATTCCCTAACTTTAAAGGCAGTGCTTTTGATAAGCGCCAAGAGCCAGAGATTCGCAATGCAACCTGCACCACCATTGCACCAACAGGTACCATTTCAATTATCGCCAACAGCTCTAGCGGCATTGAGCCACTGTTTGCTGTCTCTTATGTGCGTCAGGTCATGGATGACGACATTCTTGTTGAGGTCAACCCATTATTTGAACAGATCGCCAAAGAGCGTGGTTTTTACTCTCTTGAACTGATGAAGCTGATTGCCGAAAAAGGGACGATCGCTGATTTTGATCAGATCCCTGAAGATATTCGCCGTATCTTCGTTACCGCACATGACATCACCCCTGAAGACCACATCCGCATGCAGGCGGCCTTCCAGCAACACACCGACAATGCGGTGTCCAAAACAGTCAATTTTTGCAATGGTGCCACCCGTGACGATGTCGCCAATGTCTACCAACTCGCTTATCAAAGTGGCTGCAAAGGGGTAACAATCTACCGTGACGGTTCACGTGACCACCAAGTGTTGTCGGTCAAAAAGTCAGACGAAGGCTCAGAAATAGACATTCCGATGGAAAATAAAAAAGATGGCCGAAAACGTGATCGACCACGGACATTAAACGGTGCTACCTACCAGATGGAAACAGGCTGTGGACCATTATATATTACCATCAACGAAGATCCACATGGTTTATTCGAGGTCTTTACCACGATGGGTAAAGCTGGTGGTTGTGCGGCATCTCAATGTGAAGCCTTAGGTCGTTTGGTTTCAATGGCATGGCGAAGTGGCGTACAAGCGCGCCAAACAGTTAAGCAGTTGGTGGGAATTTCGTGTCATAAGCCAGCTGGATTTGGCGCCAACCGTATCACCTCTTGTGCCGATGCATTAGCCAAGGCGATCCAAATGCATATGCAAACAGAAGAGGAAGATTATCACCAACACATTGCTGGCGGTGGCGCGTGTCCAGAGTGTGGCGGCCCAGTTGAGCACGAAGGTGGCTGTAGTGTCTGTCACTCCTGTGGCTACTCTGAGTGTGCTTAACAACTCGACAATGAGCAAAGGAACCGATTACATAGCGGTTTAATTAGCCCTTGAAAACATAATACGGCAGGAAGGGCAACCTTCCTGCCTTTTTTATTGCTCTGCACTTGCGGACATCTTTTGTTGAACCAATTGATAAAAACTGTCTGAGAGCGCACTGGGATTCCCCTCACTATCCATAATAAGATGGCGCGTTGAACCATGAGCGATCAGAGTATCAGTGTCATCAACTACGCGATAACTGAACTCCATCAACCGTTTTCTGAAGCGCTTTAAGCAGGTCACAACCGTCAAATTATTTTCATAATACGCAGGTTTAGCGAAGCGGCTAGCTAAATCAACAACCACAACAAAATAACCCTGCTGTTCCCACTGACTATAGGCCACATCTACTTTACGCAAAAAATCAGATCGACCCTCCTCAAACCAAACGGGATAAACAGCATGGTGAACAATACCCTGAGCATCTGTTTCGGCATAACGAACGCGAATTTGTGTACGGTGTTCCATCATTAACGATCTCCACAATATAGAAAATGTAACGTTTGATTAATTGTCGTTGCATGGCATGGGTATTTATATTACAAAACACTTCAAACTTCGATATGAAATACTCCCAACAAGCAACAAGGTTACCATGTCCTTCGACCAGCAAAAATTTATCTCTGAACCCAAGCAAGTGTTCGGCTATAATGACAAGCGAGGGACAACTAATCTTAGCATTAGGTGACAATCGCTCGCTGAAAAATTTACACCAAAATCCGCTGGCAGTTTTTATAGCCTTTAAGGAAGCTGATTTTCTACCGGCTTGGCAAGGAGTTAGACTCTATTTGCAACTCGAAGAGATCAACTACGATGGCGCACTCAAAGAGCAACGCGTTGCCGAGATTAAGCAAACAGTTGGCAATCAAGCCGCAAAAATGATGGTTGCAGCAATACGATTTTCTGTTTACGAAACACGCCCTCTTCTCGATATGTCAAACTAACTCATGAATATTCTACTGGTAAATCCACCTAATAGCGGTCGCAGCATCCCAGAAGAGCGCTACGGCCTTGATTCTCTTAAGCAAATATTTCGCGGTGAACCTCTTGGGTTGGAAGTATTAGCCAGCTACTTAGATGATCACGAGGTAAAAATAATTGACCTAAAAGCTGAACCGCACAGCTTCAACGCTACCCTCGTAGAGTTCAAGCCAGACATTGTTGCATTTACAACGATGACCTGTGAAGCGAACGCAGTGGTTGCCTTGGCGAGTGAGGTTAAACAGCACGGCAACATCACTACCATTGTCGGTGGCATTCACGCCAGTAACGACCCTAATTTTTTCAACCAGAGTATGTTCGATTATGTAGTTATCGGCTTAGGGCAACAATCACTACCTGAGCTAGTAACACTACTTAGTCAGTCAACAAACCAACAACTAACTGCACCAGTTGTAGCTGGGGTGGCTAAAACATCAAGACAACAACCGCTAACGTGGACAGCGAGAAAATTCAAAACTAAAGACTACTCTCAAAGTAAAGCACCACGCTACGATTTAACTTCCCAGTACCGCGACAGCTATTTCTTGCCGAATTTACAGGTACACATGGGCTATGTCGTTACCGCTTACGGTTGCCCATACCGCTGCTCATTTTGTTCAATTGCTGGGCAAGCTGGCGGCCAATATCTCTGTCAAAGTAACGAAAATGTGGTGCGCGACCTACAATGCCTTGACAATATTCCATTTATTAGGCTCGTTGATGCCAACACCTTTGGCTCAATTAGCCACGCACGGCAACTGTGTCGCTCAATTGAAGATGCAGGGATCAATAAACAGTTCCTCATTGATGTTCGTGCCGATACCGTTGTTCGCCATCCTGAGTTATTAGAAGAGTGGAAAAAGATTGGCTTGCGTTCTGTGGTGATCGGCTTTGAAGAGATCAGTGATAAACGCCTGACAGCCATGAACAAAGAGGGGAGCACCGCGCTAAACAGCGAAGCTCTTCGGATTTTAAATCAGCTGGGCATCACCGTTGTGGGTGACTTTATTGTTGATCCCGATTATGATGATGACGATTTTGACCAACTTGAAAGCTATATCACCTCACATCAAATCGATCTGCCAATGTTAACCATTCTAACCCCGCTACCTGGGACAGAATTATATGGACAGATGAAGCAGCAAATATGTGAACACAATCTTGATTACTATACTTTGACCAACGCTGTAACCTCTACACGGTTAAGTGAGAAACGTTTTTACAGTCGCTATTCTGACTTAATGCGTTCATGTCATAACAAAGCTAAAATTTAGGAACAAACATGGAAGCCTACATTACCGACATCTCCGCCTTTCTACCCAATTCTGCCATCAGCAACAACGAAATGGAGAAAATTCTAGGATTGGTTGACAATATTCCGTCACGAACACGTCGTATTATTCTGCGTAATAATAAAATTTTACAACGGTATTATGCGATCGATCCCGATACCTTTGAACCTACCCATAGCAATGCAGAGTTGACTGCTGAAGCAGTTCGAATGTTGCGCCCCACCGCCGATTTCAAATTAGATCAGATCGAGTGTTTATGCTGTGGCACCTCATCTGCTGATCAGCTTATGCCGGGTCATGCATCAATGGTACATGGTGAATTGGCCTGCGGCCCGTGTGAAGTTGTTTCGACTGCAGGTATCTGCCTTTGTGGCGTTACGGCATTAAAGCAAGCATGTATGCAAGTCGCCCTTGGCGAGTCAAAAAACGCTGTCGCGACAGGTTCAGAGCTGGTGACAACATTTATGCGTGCTGCAATGTGTGGTCAGGTAGAGCAGAAACGCTCAGAAGAGCTTCAAAATCAGCCGGCACTCTCATTCGATGCCGATTTTTTACGCTGGATGTTATCAGATGGTGCTGGCGCTGCATTTATCAGCCCAACACCAGCAGAGGTGGGCCATTCACTAAAAGTAGAATGGATCGATCAACTCTCCAGCGCGCATGAGCTTGAAACCTGTATGTACGCAGGAGCAGTTAAAACTGAAACAGGGGAGATTAAAGGCTGGCGCACATTTCCATCACTGCAACAAGCTGTCGATGAAAAAGCTTTTTTGATTAAGCAGGACGTAAAACTTCTCAATGAGGAGATTATCCCCACAGCAGTAGACCGTACACTGCTGCCTATTGCAACTAAACGCGGACTTAAGCCGGACGAGGTCACATGGTTTGTGCCCCACTACTCTTCAGATTATTTCAGGGATAGGCTTTACCAAAGAATGGCTGAAAAAGGATTTCACATCCCATATGAGCGTTGGTTTACAAATTTAACCACTAAGGGAAACACCGGCGCAGCATCAATATATATAATGCTAGAAGAACTGTTTCATTCAGACAAACTGAACAAGGGGGACAGAGTTCTCTGTTTCATCCCAGAAAGTGGTCGGTTTTCGATCTGCTACATGCTTCTTACTGTCGTATAGCACTGTAATCGCCAGCTTAAAACACTGCTGGTCAAAGAATACAGTGCTCAACCATCAACACGCTCACGCAGTTCTTTACCAACCTTGAAAAATGGAAGCTTTTTAGTCTTAACCTGAATGGCTGCACCTGTTTTTGGATTACGGCCAACATAAGACCTATAATCCTTTACCACAAAGCTACCGAAGCCACGAATCTCTATGCGCCCACCTTTAATCAACTCCTCAGTCATGGTGTCAAACATTAGATTAATAATCTCCTCCGCCTTTTTGTAGGTCAAGTCTTGTTGCAATGATAACGCTTCAACCAACTCAGATTTATTCATAGAACCTCCAACAAGGTGTGGGACCATAAAAAAAGAATCTTAAATAAAACGCCAAACTACCATCATTAACCTACTTAAACATACAGTATTCGCAGGCTGTGTCAATACGTGATCTATGTGAATTTATTATTTAAATTACGGTAAACGGCGAGAGTGTCCACATAACCTTAGCTTCATCATCGCCACTGTTAACCCAAGAATGGGGAAGGTGTGATTTAAAGGATAAACTATCGCCCGGATTTAACGTATAGACTTCATCTATAATCTCAACTGTCAGTTGCCCCTCAAGTAAGTAAATCAGCTCATCACCGGGATGATGCATTGGGGCAACACCACTTTTCCCACCCTTTAACACCGTACTATAAAACGCCGAGAACTGCGGATCTCGTAAGCCTGAGGTGAAGGATTCCGTCAACATGTTTGAGCTATCTTCATAAACCGTCGCGTCGCGCTGTCCTTGCGTAGTAAAAACAACTTCATGGGTCGTGTTCACCTCTTCAACGAAGTAATCAACACTTTTATCAAAGACAGTCGCCAACTTCATCAAAATCGCGACGGATGGAATCGTTAGGCCTCTCTCGACTCGTGAGATCATATTAGATGAAACACCTGAGCTGGTGGCAAGTTGTTGAATTGTTAAATCACTACCAAGACGGATCGATTTAAGTTTTTTACCGATAATTTTGCGCAATTTCATCGCTTGCTCCTCATGCTTGTTGCTGAGCGACACTTGGGGCTGGAGAAACTACCCACATCACCAAAGTTTGTCCATCAAAGGTATTAACCCAACGATGGGGAAGATTTGCCTTAAATGAGATTGAATCTCCTTCAGACAGCAAATAACTCTCGCCCTCAAATATAAGTTGCATTTGCCCCTCATGGACCATCGCAAATTCCTCACCAACATGAACCATATCACCTTCACCACTACTACAACCAGGTTCAAGCGTTTCGTGAAAAACGGTAAAGCCAGGATCACGCAACCCTTGCGTTAGGCTGACAATCTGATGTTTATCTTCGAAAAAGAAAATAGGCTCCCCTTTACCTTTCGGGGTATAAACGACTGTCGAACCTTTTTCAGCCTCCTCAACAAAATAACTGATGCTCATGCCAAAAGAGGTGGCTAACTTCATCAAAATTTCAACGGACGGTGTCGTAAGTCCACGTTCAATACGCGAAATCATATTGGATGACACTTGAGACTTGTTGGCTAAACCCTCAATCGTCATATCGTTATTTAACCGCATCTTTTTAAGCTTTTTACCAATCAGTTCCTTGACCATCACAATACCCTTTCGATAACAATAGAATGTTGTTTTACCATCCACCCCTACTACTGTCAATCACAAGTATTAAAACTTTGTAGTCATAGTGTCATTCGCTTATTAAAACAGCACTCCCCCCATTAACTAGGCTACCAAATGTGCACCAACACTAATCGTTTTAATATCAAACCATAATTTAAAGTAACAGCCTGAAATGTGTTATCGCGAAAAAGATACTTTAAATATTCATAAATACTATTATTGACATAACAGAATGGTCATTCAGGGTTTTAACTATCGAAATACGCCATTAGGCTTAAATTCACCTTAATATCAGCTGGTTTCACATGGCTAGCTACTTGACAAGGAAATTATTGCAGCTACAATTTTTACTAAAGAGACGAAAATAGGGAGAAATAATGACATATTTGCTTCAAAAAAAAGTGGCAATCGCATAAAGGCAGGATTTGCTAGAAATTGCACCAAACATGGCATGCCCTGTGCATTTTACATAGATAAGTCTTAAAACAAAGAAACAACGTACTTCATTTGAGCCTCGGTGCTTTCTCCTCCTTAGCCCGAGGCTATTTTTTTCACTTACACCCTCCTGAACTTAGCCCATATTGCCGTCGATTTAAAATTTAACCGCGCCGTCGCCCTGGCCAGTCCTTAACACTCTGCGAAAGCTGCTTAACCACACCACGAAGCATATTCAATTCTTTAATATTGGGTCTTGCTTTCGCCAGCAAACTGCGCAACATGCCACTAAACACTTCAGGACGACTCGGGTTGCTATAGCCAATTCGATTTACCAATAGATCAACTTGATTCATCAGTGCTTCGGTATCGTTATGCGACGGCAGCGGCTGTACAGCATCAACACTCTCCGGCATTTCATAGGTACGCTCACAACTCATCTCATACAGGGTCACCACCACAGCTTGAGCTAAATTAAGAGACCCTTTCGAGCCAAGCACACCCGAAGTTGGGATGGTTGCCGCATGCGAACACTGAGCCACCTCTTCGGTACTCAAACCACAATCTTCACGGCCAAACACAAGACCGACACGACTCTGATCAGGTAAGGTGGTAATCAACGGTTGAATTGCGGCAATAGGATGCAATTCACCGCGCAAACGACCACAACGACGCGTCAAGGCGACAGTCATGGTTAAGTCTGCCACAGCATCACTCAACGTTTCATGCAACGTTGCTTGCCCCAATAATAGTTTTGCATCAACAGCAAACTTAACCGCTTCAGGATGAAAACGATCACAAGGGTTCACTAAACGCAGATCAGTCACGCCAAAGTTAGCCATCGCACGACAGACGGCACCAATGTTGCCCGGTTGACGTGGCGCAACTAAAACAACTGCAAATTTCGATAAATCAATCATCAACACATCCTCTACCCATTTATTTACAAATAAAAAGGGCGCCTCAATTGGGCACCCTTATATACAAATATATCTAACTCAACCGATTAAAAGAAAAAGGTCAAATTTGCCGCAAACAGGTGGGCATCACTTTCGTAGGTTCCTGTTTGGATCTCATTATCAACCTTACGCTCATCAAAATCGACCCACATATAAGCAAAGTCAATAACAGCGCGCTCGGTATGATAGCCAACACCAAAGGTATAGTTATTGCGGTCTGAATCTGGCAATTCTGGCCCCATGGTCGCATCGGGGACAGGAGAATTGTCGCGGGCATAACCTATACGCAGATCAAAACTATCCGTTAGCTCATATTGAGCACCGAGGCGGTAAGCCCAGACATCGTTCCAATCTTTGCCATTCAACGAATCAGGTAAAACATCGTTGTTTGCAAAAATGATATCTAAGCTATCGTAAGAACTCCAACCAAAATAATCGGCATCACACTCAACGGTTAAGCGCTCCATCGGTTTCCACGCCACAGCAAAACTCCATGTATCAGGTAGGGTAATCTCTGTTTTAGCTTTAACATCATACACTGCACTTGAAAGAGCACCTTGGCCGTAAGGGGTCATCAGATAATCAGCATCGCCATCAAAATCGAGTTCAATTTCACTACGGTATGCGAAACCTATTGAAACCGTTTCAATAGGTTTCCATAACAGACCAAAGTTATAGCCCCAGCCATCACCATCAGCTTCAATTTCTACTTCACCAAGTTGCGCTGAAGTGGTTCCTGACGCTCCCAAACCAACAGCAACACCATCAATATTTGTTGTTTTTTCCAACACTACCTGAGCATAGGTGTAATCAACCCCCACACCGATAGAAAGATTCCACTTGTCAAAGCGATAGGCAACCGTTGGATTGACATTGATCGGTTTAATGGCAATTTCAATAATTTCATCACGGAACGGGCTATTGTTAGCCCAACTTTTGGCTAACGGATAGAGGGAACCGATACCGACCCCAAAAGCCCAAGGTGAATCGGGCTCAGAGATGGTGGCATAAAAATTAGGTGGGAAAAACACATCAGACCGTGCTTCGGTATCAACAGCGATTGTTTCGCCCAAAAAAGCAGGACTCGCATCGGACTGACCAATATTGGTCGTACCTTTAAAGGTTGTTTCAGGAACATTAACTACCGTGACACCGAGACTTACCTGGGTACCACTTTGAAAGGCAAGCCCCGCTGGATTATAAAAAATCGCTGACGGGTCATCGGCCTGAGCAACAAACGCATTGGCCATCCCCATGGCCTTTGCACCCTGCTCACGGATATGAAATCCTGCGCCACATACAATTGTCGGTACCAACAGCACCATCAATACAACAACAGTTAATCTACTCTTCAAATGCATTCTCCCTTATCATTAAAATGACGGCTATTATGCCTAGGAGAACTCACATCAAGCAAGCATAAAAAAATGAAGATTAATTTGGTGGTTTTTGTGAGCGCTTACTCAGGTATATTGCCCCCCAAATTACTCCGCAAATCAGTACAATAAAAAAGATATCACCTAAATATGTCATTTTCCCCTCCATAAACAATTCAATATACGTGCGTTACAACAGTATTAATTTCAGCATGTTGACCAACGGTTTTGTAAATTTTTATATCATCCCACGGTTGAGCTAAAATACCATCATGGATGGCCCAACTGCGACCGCGCACTGTCGCCTCCATCCCCTGTTGACGAAAGGGGGTCGAACCATCTAAGCGTGCCGTAAGAATCCCGCCGGGCTGGAACTCGCGATCGATCCAAAGCATTAACTGTTTGCCGGTAATATAATCAAATCCATATTTTTCATAACGGACAGCATTACTATAGGACAAAGGCTCAGCAATAATTATGTCAATACCAAGTGCTGCAACAAATTTCTCAAATTGAGCAAAAAAGTCTTTAAATGCCTTCAATCCACGCCGCACCTGATTGGGAGACAACCCCGCCTTCATCGCCTTGATCTCTTCAGGGAGATTACGCCGTACCGTGGCAAACGAGTTTTCACGCCCCTGCTCATCACGGTCAATATTAAATCGAGGTGAATCGGGATCATTAATCAAACAAAATGATAGTTCAATCTGATGATATGGGGTATCGGCAACTTCAACAAAGAAAAGACAATCTTGATCATCAGCATCCCGTCTAATTTCGATACGAAGCAACCCAAGACCTTGTGGGCAGATAAAATTGATTCGATTTTCACTCATCGTCGACAACTTTGATGGTGCGGTGAATGTGTGACGATCAAAACCATACTCATCAAAAATCATTGCTGGAACAATGGTTGAGTAAATTGACTCCTTTTGCGCTTGGGCTAACGCATTAATCTCTTTAATTGAGAACAGTGGCAACCCGTCAGGATCAAGCAGATTTGTCGTACCAGTCTGTGCCATATTAACCCCGTGGACTAAGATTCAGTAATGGGAAAATCTGCCGCTCAATTATCGAGATATTTTTATCTAACGATTGTTGAGCGCGACTAAAGTCATCGGGTGCGGCCATGTGCGGTGGGTCACGCAACCAATCACACGGTTCGTCTAGCGATAGCATTGTCTTTCTAAAAGGGGCAGGTATTTCATCGGCAACTGGTAGGCCAATCATCGTTGACCACAGCAGTGTCCACGCCCGCGCAACATTAAGACGGTCATAGCCACCACCACCAATCGCCACCCACGGGATGGCTGTCTCTAAAAAGCCACGCCCAGCATATTCCATAAACGCTGTCGTACATTCGAGCCGCGTTAACGGGTCGGTGCGCAACGGGTCGGCTCCCATTTGAGTCACCAACACATCGGGAGCAAATCCCTTAATCAGGGGGAGAATCGTCCGGGTAAAAGCTTGTTCAAAAATCAGATCATCGGAATGGGGAACCAGAGGGATATTAACTGAGTAACCATAACCTTGGCCCGTGCCCACCTCATCAACAAAGCCTGAATAAGGATAAAAATCCTTACCGTTCTCATGGATCGATATCGTCAACACTTGGTCATTGTCATAAAAAGCTTGTTGAACACCATCACCGTGGTGTGCATCAATATCAACATAAACTACGCGCTTGCCTTGTTTCAACAATTGCGCAATAGCAACAACAGCGTCATTGAGATAACTAAACCCTGATGCTCGCGCACTGTGAGCATGATGCCAGCCACCAGCCATACTAAACGACGCACGGCAACCCTCTTCAACCACTTGGCGTACAGCTTCAATGGTGCCACCACACATCAACCGCGACCAATCATATAGACCTTTAAAAACTGGATTTTCGATATCACCAAGGCCGTAGAAAAAATTGGCGTGCACCTCATCGTCCATGCTGAACAATTTAAGGGTATCAAGGTAATCCTGACGATGAAAATCACGCAACATCTCTTCTGATGCCACAGGACATTCCACCTGCTTCACATTAGATGGGGTAAGCAATTGATATTGCTGCATCAATTCATAGGTAAGCCGGTAGCGATCCACCTTAAAAGGATGACATTCGCCATAAGAATAATCACTGAAACGGCTAGAATATATGAGGGCAAATTGATCGGTCATGAATTAAATATCAACTCCGTATGCTGTAAACCTTTATTGCGCTAGTTTTACCCATCTAACCATGCAGCGTCAATAGAATTGGGTAATTGCTATTTAGGTGTACAACAGGTATAAAGATGGCGTTTCGATCTATTTTCACACCTATGTCAATAATAGTTCAGAAACATGCATTTACCCTGCGCTAACTATTTTAAGGAGCACCAATACGTGTCACAACAATTATCAGGAAAACAAGCTCGCTACTTGCGCGGCCTCGGCCACCACTTACAACCAGTCGTTCTTGTCGGCAAGGATGAAATTACAGCGGGACTCGTCAGCTCTGTCGATGAAGCGCTAGAGCTACATGAACTCATCAAGATCAAGTTGCAAGAGGGCTGCATTATGGATCGTAAGGATGTTGCCAGTATTCTTGCAGAACGTTGCGGTGCCGCCATTGCGCAGATTTTAGGACGAACAATTCTATTGTTTCGTAGCTCTGAAAAAGCATTGATCACCTTACCCAAATCGAAACAATAAGGTTTACAAGCGGTGCGGATCATAAGCGGTAGTGCTCGCGGCACAAAACTAACCACCTTCGACGGGGCAGAAATTCGTCCGACAAGTGATCGGGTGCGTGGGGCTATCTTTAGCATTTTGACCAGTCGCTTGGGCCACTTCAGTCAAAAACGGATTCTCGATGTTTTTGCTGGTAGTGGTGCCATGGGCCTTGAAGCGCTGAGCCGTGGCGGTGCAAATGCCATTTTCGTTGATCAAGCAAAGCAAGCGAAACAGCTCATTCAAACCAATCGCAGCCGCTGCCGCCTCGACAAAAACACCCGCATCATTCATCAAAGTGCACAACAGGCGCTACCAAGTCTTAACGGCCAACAATTTGACCTCATTTTTATGGATCCACCCTACGGCAACGAGTTGATCCCAGCAATAATTGAGTTAGTAGCTAAATATAATTTATTAGCTCCTGACGGCATCATTTGCGCCGAAGAACAACGTAACACAGTGATCCCCCAACATATCAAGTGCTATGAGCAACAGGATGTACGCCACTACGGTGCCACCTCAATTTACCTCTATAGCCATACTGAATCCAGTTCAACGGGAGAATAAGATTATGAATAACTGTATTGCCGTTTGTCCCGGTTCGTTTGACCCCATCACCAATGGTCATCTCGACATTATTCAGCGCGGTCTCAAATCTTTTGATACGGTCATTGTTGGTGTCGCCAAAAACGCGACAAAGAACAGCCTGTTTACTGTTGAAGAGCGGGTGGAGATGATCAAAGAAGCGGTCGGACACAATCCACGGATACAGGTTGATGTGATTGAAGGGTTACTCATCAACTATGTAGCAAGTAAGGGCGCTCAGGTTATCTTACGTGGCTTACGGGCGGTATCGGACTTTGAGTATGAATTTCAACTGGCACAACTCAACCGTACGATTCACGATCAAATTGAAACGGTTTTTTTAATGACCTCTTTGCGCTACGGCTATCTTAGTTCATCTATCGTCAAAGAGATTGCCTCCCTGAACGGCCCTATTGATGAATTTGTACCAGAATTTGTACAAAAAAAGTTAGCTGAGAAATTCAGCTAACTTTAAACATTATCACTACTACAACACCGCTAAATAGCAGTGTGTTTGCGGGATCACCCGCACATCTAATCCAGCACCAGAAAGCACCCCCTGCCACGCAATGAGCTGCGCCCCTGCGACCGAGCAGCGCCCAGCGATTGTTCGCGGCTGCAAAATAACGGGAACATGACGGGCCACATCGGCAACGATATCAGCCGCACGCTGTAGTTCTTCAATCGGCGTTTCAGCACCGACAACTATCTTGACACAACAATTGACCTGCGCTGCCAGTTGCAAAAATTGGCGATGCTCATTCCACGGTGTCGGCTCACCCGTCTGCGACTCGAGCTTAAAGTCCATAACAACCCAGCGCAACCATGGCAACACCGAACGTAACGACTCTGTCAAGGTACCGTTGGTTTCAAGTTGCAGCGGTAACAACTGCGACAATTGCGGCAACCATTGAACTAGAGCGTCTACATGCAGCAATGGCTCACCACCGGTAATTGAAAAAGAGTGGTGTGCTTGCGGCAAATCCGCTAACCAACCATGAACACAATTCACCACCTGATGTACATCAATGGGGTTATCCCACAGAGTAAATGTTTCTGAACCGGGAGCCGTTTCAACCCTGCACGATGCTGTCGGCACAAACGGCGTATCACAATAAGCACACGCAAGATTGCAACCCGCAAAACGTAAAAAAACCTGCCTCCTGCCGACAAGGGGACCTTCCCCCTGTACAGAGGAAAACATCTCTATCAATGGCAACTTAGTCACGTGAGTAACTCGCACAAGCGTTATCTGACTCCCACACATTGACCTCTTGTACGGTAACGTTATCGCTATTCAAAATTGTTTCGAGTTTTTCAAAGAGGTAACGAGAGATATTTTCAGATGAAGGACTGTTTTCAATAAATGGCTCAAGCTCATTCAAATATTTATGATCAAGAGTCCCTAACAACTCCTTTGTTTTACCCTTAAGAATTTTAAAATCAATTCCAAGGCCTGAGTTATCAAGTTCCTTAGCCTTAACAGTTACCTCAACCTTCCAGTTATGTCCGTGTAAATTTTCACAATCACCATCATAATTAATCAAGTTGTGAGCTGCCGCAAAATTAGTACAAATCTTCAAGTTATACATAATATTTCTCCAATCACCTGTTTAAGTATGGTTAGTTTTCCATCTCATCACTATTCATCTCCATCGGCTTTTGTCCAGCGACACGATACTCTTCATCGATCCACGAACCAAGATCAATAAGTCGACAACGTTCGGAACAAAATGGCCGCCAACGATTATCTTCCCATTGGCATAGTGTTTTACACTGCGGGCATTTCAGCTCAACAACCACCCTATTCTCCTTTCAAATTTGACACTGTACAATGCTAAAATCATGCTATAATCTGTCACATTTTTCACACACAAGGGAAGACAAAATATGACTTTACAACCAAATCAATTTAACGTTAGCGATCTTGATTCAGAAATTGCCGTTGACGGTCGCTGTTGTGAACTTTTAAAGCAATTCCACCAGCAACTACTGCAAGAAGGTATTGACCCCCTAGAAGCGGGACAAATCGCCCATGGTGCGGATTACTTCTTACGAGATTTCATCATAGCTGACCGCTACATGAATCTCTTTACTATCGAGCCTTGCTGTGTCCGACAATTTGCAGGTCACTGGTATATCATAAAAAACTTGGAACCGAACATAAAAGAATTAGCAACGATCCTTCAAGGTGTTGCGGTATTTTACGCTTATTTACATCAAAATGGACATGTCTCGCAAAGTTTAAGCGAACAAATTCAAACCGAAACAGCTGACTTAGAGCTTTACAGTGGTCGCATTGATCAATTTTGGCAGATTATAGCAAGAGATAGATTGTTTGAGACTAGATGTTCGAGAATATAGGCCAAATCAGGCTATATCGCAGCAGACTCGTGTTAGATCAGATATCCTGCCAAGGAGATTGACTGAGAATGGATTCAAGGGCGCGTGTTAGAGCAGCTAAAATTGCCATAACCACGGCAATAAGCTTGGCCATCATCAAGATGATCACTGCTTTTGCTACTGGCTCAATGGCACTACTGTCATCAGCAACAGACTCGCTGCTTGATATCATGATGTCCTTTGGCAACCTGTTGGCACTGCGCCAAGCCAACAAACCTGCCGACGATGATCACCCTTATGGTCACGGCAAGTTTGAGACCGCAGCAACCCTGCTACAAAGCCTGCTGATTGCCGCATCAGGCCTGTTTATTCTCAATGAATCAATTCATCGATTACAACACAGTGACAACAAACTGGCTCACCTAAACATTGGCATTGCCGTTCTAGCATTCAGCAGTATTGTTTCATGGTTTCTCAGTCGCTACTTAAAACAAGTCGGAATAAAAACAGACTCATCAGCCCTTCAGGCTGATGCCCTCCACTATGCTACCGATGTCTACAGCAATGCAGTTTTGCTCATTGGACTAATCGGTGTGCGCCTACTGGGTTGGAACTGGGTTGACCCTGTTCTCTCAATAGGTGTTGGTTGTTATATTTTATATGCTGCTTTTGAACTCTTGAAAGGGAGCATGAATGATTTTCTTGATGCAGGGCTACCAGAAGAGCAACGAAAACAGATTGTTACTTGCATAACGAACAATGAAAGCGAAATCACTGGCTACCACAATATTCGCACGCGACGTAGCGGCAAGTTTAAGATGGTTGACTTTAATCTCACTTTTTGTCGATTTAAAACCATCGAAGAAGCACATGACAGTGCCGATAAAATTGAGAAAGAGATTAAACAGTGCATCGATAATGCTGACATAACCATCCACCTTGAACCAACCAAATGTACTGAATGTCCTAAACATGGTCAATGTGCTCGATCTAAAAACATAGCCAAGACGAGCCAGCAAGCATTACAGGACAGAACTTCACCTCCCTAACATAATACCCAGCTTTTCCGCTGCCTTGACCAACTCACCTTGTGGATCGACAGTATTCAATGAGCCAACCGCGTCGGCAATTGTCGTTGCAACCACATTTCGTCCACGCAAAGAAACCATCTTGCCAAATTGTCCTTGATCAATAAGATCAACTGCTTTAACACCAAAGCGTGAGCCAAGAATCCGGTCAAACGGTGACGGTGAACCGCCGCGCTGCAAATGTCCTAAAACGACAGTTCGCACCTCCATCTCAGTACAATCAGCAAGCTGTTCAGCAACATACTGACCAATCCCCCCTAATCGCTCAACGCCGCTGCGACTTAAGCCAGTACCAACCTTAACAACTTTTTCTCCCTGTTGAGGAAATGCACCTTCTGCAACAACGACAATTGAAAAACGTCCCCCACCTTCTCGTCGTTCATTGATAGCATTGCATACATGCTCGATTGAATAAGGGATTTCTGGTAGCAAAATCACATCAGCACCACCCGCAATACCAGACTCTAAAGCAATCCAACCTGCATCACGCCCCATCACCTCAACAACCATCACCCGATGATGACTCTCAGCAGTGGTATGCAAGCGATCTAAAGCTTCGGTCACGACACCGACAGCGGTATTGTAACCAAAAGTCACATCCGTAGATTTTAAATCATTATCAATGGTCTTGGGGATACCAACAACATTTAGCCCAAGCTGGTAGAGATGTTGTGCTATCTTCAACGTACCATCGCCACCGACAGCGATAAGAGCATCAGCACCTAGACGGTTAAAATTCTCAATAACGACTTGTGACATGTCTACACGTTCAATTTGACCATTTTTTTCAACAGGATAATTGAGTGGATCACCATGATTACTGGTACCTAAAATAGTGCCACCACGCTGCAAAATACCGCGGACCGTAACAGAATCCAATTCACGAACAGGGCTATTGGAGATTAAACCGTCAAAACCATCTTCAACCCCTAACACACGCCATTTTTTTTGCATGGCAGAACGAACCACACCACGAATAACTGCATTTAACCCAGGGCAATCCCCTCCACCTGTTAAAATCGCAATTGTCTTAGACATCATCCCTCCTCAGATAGAACTTCATCTTATATATTTCAACAGATTACAACATCACTCCGATTTGGCTTTAGGGTCGGTAGCAATGGCTAATCTCTGAAAGCCTGCCCGTCGTGCGGCATCCATCAATTCAACAACCCGCCCATGTTGTGCTTTTTCATCGGCCAACAATATAAATGTCGTCGTCGCCGCACGGTCGGCATAACCAGCAAGGTGGGCTTCAAGATCAGAGAAAGAGATTAAATGATCATCAAGATGGATTCGACCTGATTTTTCCAGATAAATCTTAACTTCCTCTGGTGCTTGTTGAATTTTTTCAGAATTTGCCGCTGGCAAAGCAACAACGATCCCTTGTGATTCAACAAACGTGGTTGAAATCATAAAAAAGATCAGCAACAAGAATACAACATCAACCATCGACGTCAATTCCACACGAATCTCTTCTCTTTTTTTTCGTTTAAAAGACATCCACCCAACCTAAATAAGACGAAAAGAAACGACAGTTACGATATGTGCTGCTCGGCTGAAACAAGATCAACCATTTGCATGGCATAAATCTCAACTTGATTGCTCAGTGAATCTGAACGACTGGTGAGATATTTATGCAATAAAATAGTTGGGATAGCCACAGCAAGCCCCGTTGCGGTTGTTATTAATGCTTCAGAAATTCCGCCACCGAGTGTCGCAGGTGAGCCAACGCCTTCAAGCGAAAGTTGAGTAAACGCCCGGATCATGCCGAGAACAGTGCCAAGTAAACCCAACAGCGGCGAGATGGTTGCGATGGTGCCCAACAATCCTAAATAGCGATCTAAACTGGCACTATGGCGTGAGCCGACCTCTTCAACGAATGTTTTGACTTGATCACGAGGCAATCCAGCAGCATTGAGGGCTACCACGAAGATACTCGACATCATGGTTCGGCGGCTTTGACAAATGGCTAAGGCTTCAACAACGTGATCTTTACGAACCAATGTTTCAATTTCGAGTGTCAGGTTTGTTGCGCTGCGCTGAATCCCCCAATAGGTCCATACGCGCTCAAAAAAAATAGCAAAAGCCAGAATTGAACATAGAAAAATTGGATACATAAGGGGACCCCCCTTATAAAATATGTCGAGCAGTGTTCCGTTAGGCATTTGAGAAAAAACTCCTATAATACTGAGATGTTATTCTTTTTTTTCATCATTCTGTGGTTGCGCTGGCGAATCAAGGGGCAACTCAATCACATCCTGCACAGGTTCCACTGTAGTCTCCACCACTTCCTCTTCGTAAATAGCATCTGCCACCGCTCCAGCCGTTGCTGGCGTTGACACAGTAGTCGGTGCTGATTCACGGCTAGCTTTAGGCTCATCAACGACATCCTGTTTCACATCATCTTTACCCTTGTTTTTCTTGTCTTTCTTCTTTTTCTTCGCGCTACTGTCCTGATCAGAAACAGGCTGTAGCTTACCAAGTTGTCGTTTCAACTGAAAAATCTTAATAGTGCTGCAAAATGAGGCCGCGATCATCCCAAGGACAAAAGCTGACAAAACATATAAAAACAAATATGTTTCAGGTGTCGAATATTCTAGAAAATTAAGACTGACTTTGGTCTCGTTACTGGAACAAAAAACAAAAACAAACGTTAATCCAACTAATGCAAATATTATTTTGACAAACTTCATGCAACTCTCCTCTAAAATTTCATTTTCATGTCAACACATCAAATAACAACAGACAGACGTTAGACGATTTATCATTCAACGTCAATATTGATAATCTCGCCACCAATCCCTTCACCAATAGTGAGCATGCCGACAGAGTGCCAAGGGGCACGGCGGCGATCTGTTGCACTACCTGGATTCATAACTAAAATTGAATTAACCGTATGACAGACTGGCAAATGGCTGTGACCATAGACCAAACAATCTAACTCGACAGACTGACAGTGACTCAGTAATCGCTCCTCAAGGCCCTCAGCATCACCCCAACCATGAATCAAACCAATTCGATAGCCTGCAAACTCAACCACTCGCTGTTCAGGAGCAATCAAGTCTATTGAGTCCATATTACCCCGCACGCAATAAAACGGCAGTTCACCGAACAGTAGCGGCACATCGGGGTGAACCAAATCTCCTGCATGTAATATGGCATCAACATCTGAGAAATGATGTTCCAAAAGATGCTGAACAAAGTCTACACCTTCTGAAATTGAATGGAAGTGGGTATCAGAAAGAACTCCAACTTTAACTTGCTTAGCCATACTCAACCACCCTCACAATTAACAAAATAAAACCTGTTCAGCATAGTAGCATAAAAAAAGGCCCCCGAATCAACTTCAGAGGCCTTAAAATCACAATCTACTAAACTACAAACTAGATGTCATAGTAAAGGTTGAACTCTTCCGGTACTGGACGCATACGAACAGGATTAACTTCCGCTTCTGTTTTGTACTCGATCCACTTCTCAATAACATCGAGTGTAAAGACATCACCTTTTAACAAGAAGTCATGATCCGCCTGTAGGCATTCCAATGCATCCTCAAGTGATTTTGCAACACATGGGATATCTTTAAGCTCTTCAGGAGACAAGCCATAGATATCTTTATCAAGTGGCTGGCCCGGATCGATTTTATTTTCGATACCATCAAGACCCGCCATCAATAGTGCAGCAAATGCCAAATAACCGTTACAAGATGGATCAGGAGTACGGTACTCAACACGCTTCGCAGCCGCAGCGTTTGTTACGGGGATACGCAGTGATGCTGAACGGTTACGGTTTGAATATGCAAGATTTACTGGAGCTTCATAACCAGGAACCAAACGCTTGTAGGAGTTAGTACTAGGGTTAGTAAAAGCACAAAGCGCCTTTGCGTGCTTCATGATTCCACCGATGTAGTACATAGCCATCTTTGAAAGACCACCATAACCATCACCAGCGAACAGGTTCTCACCATCTTTCCAGATAGATGAATGGATGTGCATACCAGAACCGTTGTCACCATAAATTGGCTTAGGCATAAAAGTAACGGTCTTGCCATTACGCACAGCAACGTTCTTAATGATGTACTTAAACCACTGTACGGTATCGCCCATGCTTACAAGGGAGTCAAAACGCATATCGATTTCACACTGGCCGCCTGATGCAACTTCGTGGTGAGATGCCTCAATACGCATTCCAACACTTTGTAGCACTTCAACCATCTCATTACGCAGGTCAATACTAGAATCGGTTGGAGCAACAGGAAAGTAACCCTCTTTATGGCGTGGCTTGTAACCTAAGTTAGGATACTCATCACGGCCTGTGTTCCAGCGACCCTCGATTGAATCAACCGCATAAAAAGACTGGTTACATGTCGATTCGAAACGAACATCATCAAAGATAAAAAACTCTGGCTCAGGGCCAAAAAATGCGGTATCGCCAATACCTGTTGATTTCAGATACGCTTCAGCCTTAGAAGCGATAAAACGTGGGTCACGAGAGTAACCTTCACGAGTAATTGGATCAATGATGTTACAAATCAGACTAAGGGTCGTTGCCTTGGGAAATGGATCGATTTTAGCAGTATCAGGAACAGGAATCAGCAACATGTCGCTGTTATGAATCGGCTGCCATCCACGAATTGAAGAACCATCAAAGCCGATCCCTTCTTCAAAAGTATCCTCATCAAACTCTGAGACTGGTGTGGTAAAATGTTGCCAAATTCCGATAAAGTCGAGGAATTTGTAATCTACCATCTTCACATTATTATCTTTTGCAAACTGAACAACTTCTGCTGCATTCATTATTTAGATCTCCTTGAATGATTTATACGTGTGCCACATGTGCCACGCATGAGGTATTAATTCTAACTATTAAAATTTCAACTACTTCTATAAAGCGTCATCACCTGTTTCGCCAGTACGAATTCGAACAACCTCTTCAACTGTCGTAACAAAAATTTTACCATCACCGATTCGACCCGTCTTAGCTGCCTCAGCAATTTGCTCAACAACCTTAGCAACAACATCGTCAGAAACGATAATTTCCATTTTAATTTTCGGAATAAAATCAACAACATATTCCGCACCACGATAAAGTTCAGTGTGCCCTTTTTGGCGACCAAACCCCTTCACCTCACTTACCGTAAGACCCTGAATCCCGATGTCACTTAAAGCTTCCTTAACTTCATCAAGTTTAAAAGGCTTGATTATCGCTTCTACTTTTTTCATAGACTTACATCCTCCATGTATTAATAACGGATACAAACCAAAGCTAACTTTACTATTTAAAATTTCAACTAAAGATATCAATCATGCAAAATTACATATCAGTAAGGAAGGTAAAGCAATAACCTTGCCACACATACATAAAAAGCGGATCGACGATTTTTCATCCAACAAATCAATATGTTACAAATACAAACAAACCACTAAAAGTATATTTACAAACAAAGCCAACAAAAAATGCTCAACTTTTAATCAAAAAAGAAAAAAGATATGCACACTTTTTACTCAGCAGTGGAATGATGACGATTAACTCTTGGGAGCTTCTAAATCTATTTTACACCCTTATTTGGTATATATTTACTGACACATCAATAAGTTAGCTTGGTTCGACCCCGTGTGTCGAATTTACGTTAGAGGTTTGATTCAGTTTTTTAGACAAAACACTGACACATCAATAAGTTAGCTTGGTTCGACCCCGTGTGTCGAATTTACGTTAGAGGTTTGATTCAGTTTTTTAGACAAAACCTTTTATTAAGACTGTTACTTGACTTTTATACTGAAGTTTCCCTCGTTTATCCTTCAACTACTGATCATCTAGCAGAATATGGTTCATACGACTCGACAAAAAAGCCGGGGATGTATTGTGGCGATAGCGCCACAATACAAGAAGAAATTCACAAATATTTTACTAATTGCGATGCAAGGATATTTAACTTATATTTATATTATTGGGGAGGATTACTTGATGTGCAGCGCAACCAGACGAACAACACCTCGCTGCGTTTACGGACAAGGCTACGATGAATCTCACCACCCTTCACTAAAGAAAGCAGATGAACTGTGATTTTCGGCAGACTGCACGACAACATCTTCTCGCCACTTGCGGGAAAGAACCGCCATATTTACGAAAAAGTTATTTTAGCGATCATGCCGGTTATCCTCGATAGCGACGATGCCGACATGATCTTTCCGCCCAAGCCCCTTGTTCTCTCAACAATCTATCAATTACTCGATGACATTGAACGCCTTGAATGGTGCGCCGAAGACGAGGAAGAGATACAAGAAAAAGGTTCCACCCTCTCCATCTGCGCGAACCAGATTTACCGTCGGCTCAAGAACACGGGATGGCTCGAGGAGGAAGACGATGGATTCAATAAGCTCGTTGTTATGCCGCCAGACGTTGCAATGTTAGTCCTCGCCTTACAAAACATCAAAAAAGCCGAAAAAAAGAACTACGGCGGTACGGTCATTGGAATCCTGAACAATATCGAAAAGGCGTGCAGTGACCCGATAGGCCGTGGCTATGGTTTGGTAACGGCCACTGAAGAAACGCAGGCATTCATTGCCCATATTAGCCAAATCGTCCACGGCTTACGCAATTTACAGAAGCAGATACTTGACACACGGAACCCAAAAGAGATTTTGGAAGTGTTTTATGTAGATTTTGTCGACAAGATCCTTATTGCTGATTACAAGACCCTCCAAGCTGGCAACAATCCGTTTCGTTATCGCTCAAAGATCATTGATGCCCTGCAACAGCTGAACTACGATGATGAGACAAAGCGGCAATTATGCACGGTGTATGAAGAACAACTACAAATTACTCACGCTGAAGCTGTTCAGAAGGTTGATCACAATATCAGCTACATCATCAGTGCCTTTAGTTCCATCGACAGACGGCTCCGCCGAGTAGACAGGTTTCGCGCTCAACTTGAAAACAGAGTAGCGGAAACAGTGCGCTATGTTGATAAAACACTGCCTGGCATACGACATCGCATTGCGGGGGTACTTTCAGGCGTAGGCTCGAAGATAGAAGCCGATGCCGATTGGTATTCCGACTCTGCCGCCCCCTGCCAGTTACAATTCAATCGCATGATCTCTCAGTCAAGCGCATGGACCCCACCGAAAAAACGCGAACCTGTTGCCGTTGAAGTTTTCGCAGAGAAAAAGGTCAGTGAGGCAGCACGACAGGCCAACGTACAGATGCGTGAGTTTCAGAAGAGACGTAAAATTTCACCTGTGGCCATTGCTGACTACATTGAGCGTCACCTTGGCAACAACGACAGTATCAAAGCCGATCAGTTTAGCATTCGCAGTGTTGAGGACTATGTGGCCTTTTGCCATATCGTCAACTTGCGCTACCTCAAGGGGGGCGCTCACATTGCAGCACGGTACACCATCACCCGCCACGATCAACTGATTGAAAACGACATGGTAAAAACGCAAGATTTTACCGTAACGCGAAAGAAGCGATAATCATGGAAAAATCCGATAAAGATACCCTACGCGTAGCGGCCACTATTTTACTGGAAAAACAGTTCCTCTATCTGTCCAACCAAAGTGAGCGCAAGCACTATCTCACTATTGCGGGTGAAACCAGTTACTTTGAAAATCTCTTTGAGCAATTAAGCCGCAGCGTATTCATAGATCGTAACTTAGGCTACGTCGCCCTACTGCCAAACCCCGGTGCAAAAAGTATCAGCCTGAAGCAAGACGAAACGCTGATGCTGTTATGTTTGCGCCTTATCTATGAAGAGGGGATCGAGAACTTTGCCGCGACCGAAGGGGCCGTGACGGTAACCAGTGACAAAGTAATTGATCGCTACACCACGGAAACGCGGCTTGAACAACCAAATTTAACACGCTTCAGGGAGATTATGGTGCTGTTGAAACGCCACGGCATCGCCTCTGCAAAAAAAGAGAGCGAAGGCAAGAACATGGTGATCACTATTCGCCCTGCGATACGCCACGTTGTTAACGATGATTATATCGTACAGCTGGAAGAGTTGGTCGGAGAAGAGAGTGATGCAGAATAAGAATCTGATTAGAGGCCGCGATTCCATCTCTTTCTGCTTCAGCGAACCGAAACATAAAAGGACCTAAATTGAAATTCTTATCGAAAATAATATTGGTCAACTGGTACTTGCTTGACGGTGTAGAGCTTGAGATCAAAGGTAACACCGCCATCGTAGGCCCGAACGGATCGGGTAAGTCCTCCATCCTCGATGCCGTGCAAACAGTCCTTGCTGGCCGCGACCGCAATAAACTGAATCTGAACGCTGGTGCCAGCGGCAAAGGTAAACGGAGCGTGCACGAGTATTGCTTAGGTGTTATCTCTAATGCCGCAGGGCAAAACGTCTACTTTCGTAAAACGGCACATACTCACATTGCCCTTGTCTTCCACGATGACGTAACTAATACCCATACCACCGTCGGCATTTCAATGACCGCCTCGACATCCCTCCATGAAGAAAACGTCGAGGGACGGTTTGTGGTACCAGGAATGAACGCCAGCCTTAGTGACTTCGTGCGCCATACCAGCAATGACCGCCGCAGTGCTATTCCGTGGGTCGAAGTTAAGTCCACCATTGATCGGCTCCACCCACAGGTGATCTACTATCCTGGTAGTAATGCCTTCCGCTTTGTCAGTGAGTTATTGACTCAGCTCAGTGAAGATCCAGGCTGTCCAATGATCGACACAGATCAATTTTTAAGAAACCTGCAAAATGCCATCGCTTTTGTTCCGATCGGTGACCCAACCATGTTCGTGCGCGACTTCATCCTTCAGAACAATGATCTCTCCATTGATGATCTACGTGGAGCCATGAAGAATTATGAGGAGATGAACGCAAAGCATCAACAGGTCAGTGAGCGAATTGACGATTTAACCCAGATCGAGACGTTATGCAAAAAGGTAAAAACTCATCAGAGAAATATTGCGTACTTCAGGCTGATAAGCCTATGGAGCAACAAAGAGCACCACATTGAACTCAGTGAGCCGATCAACACTGAGATTGAAGATATCGAACAGCACCAAATTGACTGTGCTGATGCAATCAAAGAGTTCGACGACAAACGCGAACAGTTTCGCAACCAACTGAACGAAGCCAAAAACGAATTAGCTAACTCCACTGTCAAGGCACGCATCACCGCCCTTCAGCAAAAAAAGGACGTTAGCCGAAGGACAGAGGAGTTGTCTCAAAAGGAACTCGATACAACGCGTAACGAGATCTCTGAACTATTGCGCTGTAACAGTCATTTCGCTTTATTGCCACCTGAGCTTGTATCCAGTCATCAAGCACTTACAGATCACGTCAACAAGGAAGACGCTCTATTGGATCAACTGTGGCCAACTCAGCCGCAACAAGTGGATCACGCCATTGATAGTTTTGTTGGCCTTGAACAGCAGACGCGCAATCTTCGTAGTGACAAACAAGCTCGCTACATCACCAATAAAGATCGGTTAGAAACAGAGATAGGCGGTGTGCTTAGTCATCTAAAGCAATTACGCGATGGCAAGTCCCCTCTTTCACACGACACCCTAGCAATGGTCGCTATCCTCAAAAAAAATAACATTGAGTCCCGCCCCTTTTGTGATTTGTGCGATGTAACGGATGAGACTTGGCGCTTGACCATTGAAGGTATTTTAAAGGGCAACCGTGAGGCGTTGATTGTTGACAGCAAGGATGCTCACGAAGCAGTACGGATATACAGACAAAACAAGCGAGATTGCCCAAAAGCCAAGGTGATTGATACCACGAAGACGAAACGCTGGATTAACAAGGTATCGGCAAACACGTTGGCAACGATTATGAGTACAGAAGATGAAGACGTGCGTGCGTTCATCAATCGACAACTTGGTAATATTGAGATGGTCGAAACGGAAAAGGAGCTATTGGCAACCAATCGTGGGGCCACGGCAGATGGGATATTTTACAATGGCGGCGTTACATCCTCCATCGAACGTCCCCGTCCCTACCCTATCCTTGGCCGTGAGAGTCAGGCTCTGCTCTTAGAGCAACTTGAAAAAGAACTGGAACAACTGCAACAAGAGTTTAACGATACGGATCTGGTGAGTAAAAACCTTAACGCAGTTGAGGAGGTGATCCGTTCATTCGTTAATTTTTGTGACCGCCGCCGCCAGAGCGTTGAAAAAACAAAAAAAGAGCGTGAAGAAGCTCACTTAAAAACATCGCAGCTAGATCGTGAGATAGCAGAACTCGAACAAAATCAAGACACCACGCTGCAATCGCGCATAGGGCAGCTTGAAGGTGTCGTTGCACAATTAAAAGCCGACACCGACGCACAGCAAAAGAAGCAAATAGAATTGGCTCAATTGCTCGGCAGGAAAACAGGCGATTACGCCGCACTGCAAACAAAGATAACCACCTATGAGGCACAAGAAAAAGAGCTCACTGGGCAACCAATGTGGGACAGCGAAGGTTGGGATTTTGCAGATGTGACCGATCGTTTTCTAAAACTCCAAGAACAGTTCAATGCCGATCACCAACTGGTGATATCTCATTGTTTAAAAAAACAGCAGACCCTTGCGGCACAGCTGAACAACGAAGAGAGTGCGGTTTATCAGCAAACATGGAAGCACCAGTCGCAATATGCCACAATTGGGGGCGTATCGAGCTTTGCTAAAAACGACAAGCCCGATTTTGATGAACTTTATGCGCGTATTGCCAGCGACAAACAAAAGCTCATTGATACCAGCCTTGCCGAATATGCTGCGAAATCTCAACAGGCACTACACGACGCTGAATTCACCTTCAGGTCACAGTTTATCTTTAAGATCAAGGAAAGCATCGACAAAGTAAAAAGTCAGCTTAGTGAGCTTAATCGTACCCTGAAGAAAATTACATTCCACGGTGAACGATACACCTTCAAATGGTCGTATAACCCTGAGTATAAAAATATCGTCAAACTGTTTGATGCCATTGACGAGAATCCGAACTTCAGCTTGTCGGGGCTGTTTGACCCAAGTAATGACCCCACCTCCCCCCACTATGACGCAATACAGGAGATCAACGGGGCGTTGAAGGATTCACAGCAAAGCTCGCGATTGGAAGATTATCGCTCCTATTTTGTTTTCGACATCGAAATGCACTCCCAGGATGGCGAGTTGAAATCCAATATGCGCAACCGTATTGCCAAAGGTTCAGGTGGCGAAGGCCAAAGTCCTTATTACGTTGCCATTGGTGCGGCCCTGGCATCAACGTACCGGCTACGTAACACCTCTGAAGGGGTGAAAGGTGGAATACACCTGATTATGTTTGATGAAGCGTTCTCAAAGCTCGATGTTGAGAACTGCGGCAACTGTTTAAACTTCCTACAGGACATCAACCTTCAGGTGTTGCTTGGTGCTCCAGATGAGAAGCACACCATCCTTTCAGCCTCGATGGATACCATCATCAATATCTACCGTGAAGAACAGGCGATTGATATTAGCATTGAGTATCCGACTAAGGCCGCGCACGCATTACTGCAGCAAGACAATCCGACGATTAATAAGCCCGTTCCTGATTCAAACGCTACAATAGGGGCATAAGATGGGAAATACTGCCGCTTCAGCTTTACTTCTGCGCCTATTTGAATCGTGGCAAAAGAGTGCCAATAAAGATCAAACCTTTTCGCGGCCGATTACGAGAAAAATGGCGAAAGAGTATTTTTCTACTACAACATTTCATGGCAAGGAACAACTCCATGCACGGCTTAGAACAGCTGAGGCCAACGGCTGCATAAGTCTCACTTGGGCTAAACGCGCCCCCAATAAGGTTTTGGAAAGAATAACCCTTAAAGATCCCACAAAGCTGGCAACATTTTTAGATGTGCCATTAGCGTCTGAGCAAGCAGCTGATGCACGAGAGCAGATTGAAAAACATGTACGGACTGAATTCGAATGGATTGCTGTGATAAAAGAGGATCTAGTTCTTGCATGGCACCATGGAAAATCACTACACGGATTAGGTGTTGCGGATGTGGCAAAGGCAATCAGTGTATTGAATGCTCTCGATGCCGTCAGTCAAGGATGTCATCGCGGCCACGACCTGCGATCCTTCAGTGTGACCTACCTTGGTAACTCAAAAACCATGGAATCAATAAAGGGTATTTTTAGAACGCTTTGGCAACATCACCATGGGGGCGACCTCGAAGCTCAAGAGTTATACGAGTCACTTGGCTTGGTAAAGTTTGCCCAACCGGTCTTCTTACAAGCTCAATGTACCGTTAAGCTCAACAACACTCAGATCGATTGCTGCAACGTCAAGCCGTATATTGGTTTGGCACCACAATCCATCAACGACATTGAGTTTGACGCGCCCCCGCGTTATGTGCTGACCATCGAGAATCTTGCTTCATTTAATCGCCACTGTGATGAGATAACAGATGGTGGGTTGATCCTGTATAGCAATGGCTTCCCCTCCCCCGATTTTGGTAACCTGATCCGCTTACTGCACCACAAGTTTGATGCGAACGTCCCCTTTCTCCATTGGGGCGATGTTGACCTGGGTGGACTGCGTATTTTTTGTCATATTCAGAGTTTTTTACTCGGCAGCGATGCAGCACGAACATTGCTCCCCCACCTAATGAATAAAGAACTCATCGTAGCACATGGCCAGCCACAACTTAAATTGCGCCGTTCGCAGTTTGATACGGTAGTTGAAAAATGTCCATCAAGCGTTTAAAAGTCAAGTAACAGCCTTAACAAAGGTTTTGTTTAAAAAACTGAATCAAACCTCTAATCATTACTTGGCGGACAATGCCCGCCCTTCAATCAAACAAATAATAAGCCCTGTAACTCATTTGAGTTGCAGGGCTTTTTGTTTGGTGGAGGCGGCGGGAATCGAACCCGCGTCCGAAAATCTTTCACGTAAGGCGTCTACATATATAGTCTGTGATTTAAGTTTAACTCAACGTGGCCCCCACAGACAGGCTCACACACCAAGCGATTCTATTTAAGTCTCATTGTTGAACCATAGACGTGAACAACAACCAGCCTACTAAATTGACGTCACTAGAAACCCGTAGGCACTGTTACTAGCGACGTAGCAGACTATGCTGCTAGTGCGTACGAAACGTCAGTATCGGCGTTTTTATATAATGGGCTTTTTTACGGAGCCTGCCCACTCCGACATGCAACCTTAGCTTCCAATCCCCGTCGAAACCTTGGCGCCCCCGATATCTAAATTCAGGCTTAAGTTTAACGGTTTTACCTATCATACCATAAGACAACGATCATTGATAATTCTGTTATTCTAACGATTCTCTTTTAGTATTTTAGCCATTTCACGTGTGGCTTGTTTTTGCTTGAGGCTCTCGCGTTTATCGTGCATTTTTTTACCGCGCCCTACCCCTATCTCAATTTTAACTAGACTATTTTTAAAATAGATTTTCGTTGGTACTAGGGATAACCCTCTTTCATCAACTTTACGCGCCAGCTTTTCGATCTCTAGCTTGTGTAACAACAACTTACGCATGCGAGTAGGTTCATGATTTCCGCTATTACCCTGCTCGTATGGACTGATATTCATATTATTGAGGAACAACTCACCTTTTATAATACGGCAAAATGATTCCTTAATGGTGACGTTACCAAGGCGCAATGACTTCACTTCGGTGCCGAGCAGCATGATACCTGCTTCATAGACATCGTCGATAAAGTATTCATGATACGCTTTTTTATTGGTGGCGATTATTTTAATGCCCATAGTGAACCGTATTTTCTCTATTTTGCGTAATTACTGCAACGATTACTGATCAGCAGTATCAATAATTTCTACAATTCTTGCCAATGAATTTTGCACCACAGCTTGGCGGCCAAAACGTAATACCCCCATAGTACCGACCATAAACGCGCAACCAATTAACAATGATAACAGTGCCGCAGGAATACCAACAGCAATAAGATTGGCGATAAAATAACCGACTGCTAGGCCAAGTGCAAGCATGATAAATGAAATGACGTATAAAAATGATTGCGAATCGACAATTCCAGCGCTGGTTTCAATTTCGACACGCACGGTATCGCCGACACGGGCGTAAGGGATATTGTCGGCAAAGATACGACGTTTGCCTTCACTTCCACCGCCATCACCGCCATCATTTCTGATGCAGCAACCACCTGATGCACCACAACCGGAGCAGCCATCACCCTCTTCGCGTAGTACAATGGCAATCCGTTTCTCGCGCAATTCGCTGACAACACCAACCTCTTCGAGGGTGGTTTGATACTCAAATAATTGCTTAACTGATGGTATTTGATTGCCGCTTAACATGACTCCCCCATTTTTTATGTTTCAGAGCTAGCAGTCTGTCGAGCTTGACAAGCCGTAGCGAGAAAAAGCTGGCTTGAGACCAGATTTTCGACCATTTGAGAGCGAATAGTGAACCTATTTGTCGAAAATGGACGGTAATATGGGCCAAGTTCAGCTGATTCGTAGTAGGTTCGTGTCAAGTCCGACAGCCTGCTAACTAGCAATATAGCGCGACACGCCATCAACAACAAGCTGTCGCACCTCGTCACTGCGTTGTGCTTGACATAAAAATGGGTAGATGTAGTTAAGCTCAGGTAATGACTCGGGCTGTAACACCTGAAACGATGCCGGCGCTCCGACAGCCAGTTGCCCCTCTAACGTTTGAGCACCATAGAGTGCTTGAGCGCCACCACGAGTACACATATATAATAACTGTTGAGGATCGAGATCACCGTTGAACCAATTGAGGGCAAAAGCCATCTCGTGCCAGAGTGATAGTGAATCATTGCTGGCCAGGCTATCGGTACCAAGAGCCAAAGGAACCCCAGCCTGAAGATAGTGCGCGGCTGGAGCCACACCAACGTTTAACTTGGCGTTAGAACGTGGACACAACACCATGCTACAGCCTGCTGCGCCGACCTGTTTAACTTCATCAGCATTGAGATGAACGCCATGAACCAACACATTGCTGTCAGTCAAGCCTCCCACCTGCTGTAACAGCTGTAATGGCCGCACATTGCGGGACTCGGGGAGAAATTGTTGCCAACCGACAAAAGGATACATCTGCTCGGCAATGGAGCCACGACTGTCGCAGGTAAAGGCCACCTCATCAGCGGATTCGGCAATATGGAT
>NBLY01000098.1 GCA_002084665.1 Desulfobacteraceae bacterium 4572_35.2
CAACCTGTGCGCACTAGCGTTGGTGTTTGGTACCTTTGCGCTGTCGAATCTGTTACAGGCTGAATCGGGTTTGGTCACGGTGACGGTGTTGGGGATGTGGTTGGCGAACATGCCGAGGGTGGACATGGAGGGGATTCTTGATTTCAAGGAGAGCCTCAGTGTGCTGTTGATCTCATTACTGTTTATTATCCTCGCTTCACGCCTCGATCTTGTTGAGTTTACCCAACTCGGTTGGCCTGCGCTGCTGATATTTTTAGCGATTCAGTTTTTGGCTCGACCTCTTAATATTATGATCTCAGCGTGCGGTTCATCCCTTACATGGCCTGAGCGACATCTGCTAGCTTGGATTGCTCCACGCGGAATTGTTGCCGCTGCCGTTGCCGCGCTCTTTGCTCTGAAGCTTGAGCAAGCGGGTATTGCTGGGGCAAGTTCACTGGTGTCGCTGACGTTTTTAGTGATTATCGGCACAGTGTTGCTACAAAGTGCAACGGCGCGACCGATTGCTCTGTGGTTAGGGGTTGTTGAACCTGAGCCGCGTGGGATTCTTTTTGTCGGTGCCAACCGTGTGGCACGGGCGATTGCTAAATCGTTGCAAGAGCACAATTTTCGTGTGCTGCTCGCCGATACCGGTTGGGAGAATATCTCTAAATCACGTATGGAGGACTTACCGACCTATTTTGGTAACCCCATCTCCGACCATGCCGACCGCCATCTCGATCTAGGCGGTATCGGCCACATGTTTGCCATGTCGCGGCGACAGGAGCATAATGTGAATGTCGTACTCCACTATCGTATCGATTTAGGTGCAAAGAAGGTGTTTGCTCTGCAAATTCAAGTTGAAGATCAGATTGCAGAGAAGTGGAAGGTGGCTGAAAAAAATCGAGGTCAGATACTCTTCGGCGCTCATATCACCTATGCTGCGTTAGAGGATATTCTTGACCATGGTGGCCAGATCAAAACCACAAGCCTCAGCGATTCTTTTAATTATGAACAGTGGCAGCAACAACAGCACCAGCGTCAAGGTGTTGCATTGTTCGCCATCGATCGTAAAGGGGTGTTGCATGTTTTTGGCCCAGCACAACAGTTTTCTCCCCAAGCTGATTGGCAGTTGATATCTTTAGTTCCTGCAGGTACTGACCTTCCGTAGTTTTACTACCTTGACGGTGGGCATTGATGAATTGCACAATTAAATCAATTTGAGTGTTTTTTGTTCCTCAACGCTAGCGTCTCTCCGCCAAGCGATAAACGCCACGGCGTACATTTTCTACTTTTTTCTGCTGCTTTAATCGAAACAAAATACCATAGAGTTTACTAGCTGAAAAACCGGTAAGTTGGTGTAGTTCTTTAATACTGAGACCGTTAGCCCTATTGTCAAGATTTTTAGAAACGACAGCCGTCGCCGCAGTTTTTTTCATCGGTGTCGGAGTGTCTTTTTTAGCTACACAGCTATTTTTCCTTTTTATTGTTTTTTGAGCTTTCGTCGTAGCGGTCATCTTTGGTTTAGTCTTTATCGGCATGGCGATATCAAAATCATCCATATCGATACCAAACACATCGGCCAGTTTGTCATCGCCAATAACTTTACTCCCGCTAGCACTTTTGCCCTTGAGGATGCTGGCGGTTTTGTCATGCACCGCTCGGCCGATCAGATCTTGCACATTCACCTGGCGCAAGGTGAAGAACAATGTTGGCTCCTCATCGAGACGCGCACCGACACCATAGAGCACAGCGGCTATATGCTTACACATATCGGCCCAGTCTGGGCAATTACAATCAAAATTGATCTCTTTGGGCGTTGGGAAAAGACCATCACCTTGCAACATCAACATCTCTTGCAAATCTTTGGGGAACTTACCCGCGAGCAGATCGGGTAACGAGGAGAGTTTTGCCTGACATTCTAACTTGACCTTGTGCCAATTATGCAGCGGCATTTTATCGATACTTATTGCAACCTTGTATGGTTTGCCCTGGGAGCCCTGAACCAGCGCGGTTACTTTGCCAGCAGCAATCTGCAGATCAACAACTGCCAGATGGCGGACATAGCTACGTCCGCGCCCTATTCGATTGCTGTAATCGGCATAGCGTTCAAGGTTTTTATTCCACGATTTCCCCCACCAGGTGCGTGCTAGGCTGCGCCCTTCGAGGATTACCGGTCGCAAATCTGGATTCTTTTTGCGCAACTGTTTAATCTTCTTTTCAGCTTTGGCTCTTTTTTCCGCTACACTGACATAAGGGGGATAATCATTATATCTCATACTTACAACTCTCTTATTTAGTCAAAGTAAACATGTCGGCAAGTTCATTATTATCCATCTCGGTAAGCCATGATTCGCCGCTGGCAGCTGGTTCCTTTGGTGACAAATTTATGTACCATCACTGCCTTATGCTGACCAATACGAAATGCTCGATCAGTCGCTTGGTTTTCCACTGCTGGATTCCACCAACGATCAAAATGGACAACGTGATTAGCTTTGGTGAGGTTAAGCCCCACTCCACCGGCCTTCAATGACAGCACCATAAACGGAATATAAGAAGTATCACCTTGAAACCGTTCTATAATTTTTTTGCGTTTTCCCACGGCAATACTGCCATGAATAATTAGTCCGGGCTGGTTAAATACCGTCTCTAAAAAACGGGCTAAAGCATCACCTTGAAACCGTTCTATAATTTTTTTGCGTTTTCCCACGGCAATACTGCCATGAATAATTAGTCCGGGTTGGTTAAATACCGTCTCTAAAAAACGGGCTAACGGTTCGGTCATCTCTTTGAACTGGGTAAAGATCAACACCCGTTCCCGTTTTTCGTAAATGGTGGTACAAATTAAATGGTGGTACAAATTTCCCGTAAGCGGACAAACTTGCCACTCTCCTTTTCAATGTAGCTGTCCATGCCGGCATATTGATCGGGGTGGTTACATATCTGTTTGAATTTGGTCAACGCTGCGAGAATCATCCCTTTGCGCTGGATACCCTCGCTATTTTCCAGTTGTTCAGTTATGCCATCTACCAATTGTTGATAGATCACCGCCTGCTTTTTACTTAAGGTTGACCAGCTCTTCATCTCCACCTTATCGGGTAGATCACTGATGATCGACTTGTCACTCTTTAAACGGCGCAAAATAAACGGCGAGATCATGCGCCGCAAGCGCCGATAGCCATCGGGATGATCGGTCAATCCCTTGGTGAAGGTGGTAAACTCTTTGGTTGTGCCAAGCAACCCGGGATTGATGAAATCGAACAGTGACCACAAATCACTCAAACGATTTTCCACCGGAGTGCCGGTCATAGCAATGCGGTTGGTGGCAGAAATATTCTTCACTGCCAGAGTTTGCTTGGTGCGCGGATTTTTAATCGCCTGTGCTTCGTCTAGAATCACATAGTGCCAGTGTTGTTGCTGTAACCACTCATAGCGCTGCACTAAAGCATAGGTGGTGATGACAAGATCGAGTTTGCTTAGGGCATCTTTGCTTGGCACCACCACCCTGTGCCCCTTGTGCATAGCGGGGTGAGCAATAAAAACTTTCATCTGCGGCCAGAAACGCGTAATCTCCTGATCCCAGTTTGACAGTAATGACGCTGGAATAACTAGCAACGACGGAGCAACAGGGTGGGGTTGTCCATTCTGGCAAATAGCGTTTGCAGCCATTTTCCGTTCTCCACCTCCAAAATAGCGGCATTTTCGCTATGAGTTAACATGGTTTCAGGGCGCAACTGCAAGCGCATCGCTTCGGCCAATGTTAATCCATTACGTACAGCGATCTCTCTGGCTGCTTCATACACCGCTAACGTTTGTGCTAGTTTATCGTGATCAACCGCCACCCATTTATTCTTGATAAAGGCTAGGCCGTTAACCTCATCCAGCAAGCGGCGCACCTCGTCAGCCGAGATCTCCTCATCCCCCAGCATAAGGCGTGGGGTGAAATCGAGCAATGCCGTCATCCCCACCATGGGGGGGGGATTCTCGCCAATACTGGCACTCACACTTATTTTTGTTTTTTTGGTCTGCCACCAATCTGGTATCCGGCATAAAATTCCCGCATCTTCGTAACTAGGCACCTGTTGTAAAAAGGTATAAGCTTCGCTACTGCTCCACGCTAGCGGATAAAATAATTCGTTACTTTCCAGCAGCGCAGCAATTAACTCACTGTCGCGTGCTGCGGCATGGACGGTCACCAACAGGTCGAGCAACTTATCGTTATCGTCTTGATATTCCTGCAACGCATATTTAAGGGGGAGATGCTTCGATTGCCCCTGTGTTCCCATTTTGGTTGAATAGGTCGCCAAAAAGGCAAAAGGGAGTTCGCCATCTTTATTTTCAACGAGATGGAAATAGATTCGCCCCAGCAAGTGGCTGGAAGGGGAAAAACGCTGGATAAATTCGGCAACGGTTCCTGAATAATTGGCGATTTGTGTAATAAAAATTTTATTGAGATGTGACCACTGTGAGTAAAGAAGCTCAGGGGTAACATATTCCCCCCCAGCTATAGCGGGCAACAATTGCAGTAATTCTATTAATTGCGATTCGGGTGGCTCAATTTGTACCTGCTGGCGGAGCGTTTCAAGGTCGGGGGTCAAGCGCAGTTGATGAACAAAAAGGGCACTAAAACGGCGCCAGAAGTCGAGGGATGGCGATAAGGTGACAGTAGGGTCGGCAAATCCTACATATAGAAGCCAGCTGTCTGCCTCGGAGCAATAGGCAGTAAAAATCTCCTGCTGTAACAGGGTGGTGCTTTTTGTTGTTTTGCTAGCTGGCGCTCCCCACTCCAGTAACACATAACCATCAACCGACACCGCTGCGTTTAGCTGTGTGTCTGAAATACTACCTTGCATATCTGTACTCTCTTTATCTATAAGCGATGCCATATTCTACACCCGACATGGTTGCTGAAAATAATTCCACTGGCGCGATTTACCCCGCCAGCCGGGTAATAACAGCGTATATAAACGTGTTGCGCGGTTTTCCATCTCCACCATCCACTCAGCCTGCTTCCTCATTGGCGAATCGTGGCCATAGGTGCGATTGAGCTGAGTATGAATACGGGAAAAGTTGCTTATTAGTGGCAGAGGAAAATCGCTACGACATTGACGCAAAAACATCTCTCCCTGCTTACTCGTACCCAATAGCTGAAGGTAGGGGATAGGCTGCAATAAAAAATCATCGACTGCGCTGGCCTGCATCGCCATCACCAAATAACATAACAGCCGTTGCACTCGGGTACGGGTGAGATGGCGAGCTTTAACCCGCGTGACCAAATCATCAAAATCTTTTGCAACCAACGCTGCCTGAAAAATTCGCGTTTTAAGTCCCGACTCCATCTGATAGCAATTATTGCTACGTTGATCTGCGCTCAAGCACGCCTGCTCCACCATGGCAAACCAACGCGACATATCTACCAGTTGTTGCTGTTCTGCCGCTTGTAGTAACAACGAGTAAGCACTTTCTGGCAAATAACGCTGTACAGGTTCGCCGGTAACGAGTCGATGGCGAATCGCCGTTGCGCTGGCAATGTTACCCTCAGCTGGAGTCAAATCATGGTATCCTGCGCCGCGACGGGTGATAGTCAGGGGGCGCAGGTCGCTATCAAGTTGTTTTATCGCCCGTAGATATGCCAATGATAAAATGTTGTTCGGTTGATCGAGCAGGGAGGTATCGTGACCACATTGTGCCAGAGCGGCAGCGCGTGCCTGAGGAAATGTTTGGCCACAACGTAAATGATGGCTATCGGCAGCAGCCGAATCGTACTCGGCCATCACTTGAGCCAACTGTTGCAATCGTGGCAGGTCGCCACTCTCACTGCCGAAACATACGCAGTCGAGATGGGGAGCAAAAAGATCGAGAACCTGAACCGCGCCGCTGGCAAAGATCGGCGCACTGTTGCACGCATAGGGGAAGGGGAGTTCCACCACTACATCGACACCACAACCTAGGGCCATTTGGGCGCGGGTCCATTTATCGACCAACGCTGGTTCGCCCCGTTGTAAATAATTACCACTCATCACCGCCACCACCACATCGGCTCCACTGCATTGGCGGGCCTGTTGCGCATGGTAGAGGTGACCATTGTGAAACGGATTATATTCGGTTATTAACCCAACGGCGCGCATGATTAAACCACCACCGGAAGACGTTCAATGATCTGTGTTTCAGTCGCGGTTGTTTCAGTGCGACAGGCGTAGGCTTCAACGCCAGCATCAAGGGCTAATGTCAACTGCTCAGCATAGGCGGGGTCAATATCGGCAGCGGGGGAGAATAATTTAGCCTCGCTGCGTTGAATCAAAAACAGGATCACCGCACGATCTCCTTGCTGCCGAGCAGCTATCAGCTCTTGCAGGTGGCGCCGGCCGCGCTCAGTCACCGCATCAGGAAAACAGGCACACACTTCACTGGCCATCAAGGTGACATTCTTCACTTCGAGCCACACTCGCTCATCGCTGCCGTTAATAGTTCTCTCAAGTAAAAAATCGATACGACTAGCACCCAACTTTTTTTCAGCCTGCACACGGTAGCCCGCTAAGCCGTCAAGGGTGCCATTGATCAACGCTTCAGCCACCACTTTATTGCTGCGCTGGGTGTTAATATCGACCCACGAGTCGTTGACCTGAATCAACTCCAGCGTAGACCTGAATCAACTCCAGCGTATATTGGTATTTACGCTTGTGGTTATCGCTACGGGAAAACAACACCTTTGATCCTGGCACGGCGCACTGGCGCATACTGCCGGTATTGGGGGTGTGGGCAGTAAAACACCTGATCGAGGGTGATCCCTTCGCGCTCGGCAATCTCCTCAAGCAGTTGCGCCTTGCGTTCACCATCGACCACCACCCCTTTTGTGCGCCCGGTCACCACGCCGTCGATAATTTCAAGTTGGTTAGCAAAGGCGTAATCGAGACCTAGATCATCCTTAAGGCGATCGGTGAAAAATTGGAAGCCACCGGAGATGACAGCAGTTCTAAAACCAAGCCGTTTGAGGATACTGGTCAAATTTCGCGCACCAGTGGTTAATGGAATATTCTGATACACCTCCATCAACGCTTTCTCTTTTAGCCCTGCCAGTAAAGCAACGCGCGCTTCGAGAGAGGCTTTAAAGTCGAGTTCACCATTCATGGCCCGTTCGGTTATCTCAGCAACCAGCTCTCCAACTCCAGCTAAGCGGGCCAACTCATCGATCACCTCAATCTGGATCAGCGTTGAATCCATATCCATCACCACCAACCGCTTAGCGCGGCGATAGAGACTCTCTTTTTGTACCGCCACATCGACATGCTGGCCGCCGCTGAGTTGTAATAGTTGCCGTTTTAAAGCGCGAATATCAAGCTGGGCATCGGTGCCAATCAATAGTTCAACACAGCGTAGTTCACCCTGGGTCAGTTTAGAGATGCGCTCAATGTTGGCATGGCAATCGACTAGGATTGTCGAGACTTGTGCTAAGGATTCGGCATCGACATGACTACCAATAATGGTGACGATATAACGATTTTTAGCGGTTTTACGCCGATAGTCCTCTTCGCTGACCACTGAGAAATCGAGATGAAGTTTCATCTCCATGGCGGCGAACAACAGCTCTTTAATCAGTGGTTTTTCGCAACTATCGCCACTAGAGAGATCAAGTAAAACCGTTAATACCATCTGTGGGTGGGTGACCGTCATCTCAATATCGCGGATGCGAGCACCCTCGGTTTTTGAAATTAATCCCGTCACCGTGGCAAACACCCCCGGGCGATCCAACCCTGTCATCGTTATCAATATTAAACGTTTATTCATCGTCCCCCCCCCAAGCGAAACACCACCACAACGCTTGATGTTTATGCCAAGCAAATTAAATGCTGATTCTTCGACAATTATAACTTTTTTGCACCTTGAGCGTTCTCACGCTCCATTAAGTCGTCGAGCTTTATGCGCTTACGCTGCACAGCTTCCTCAACACGCTCTTTACCAAACATCCATGTCAACTGGCCGAGCATTAAGGTTACATCGGCCAACTCATCAATCACTTGCTGGGCATCGACCTTTTCACGGCGGTAGTGCATCAACGCGGCAATCAACTCAGCACACTCTTCCACTGCTTGATCATATTGAGCTTGCTCCCCCCATACATCAACGGTAGAGCGATACAGTTGTTCTAATTCCAATGGTTTATTCCTTCACTGAAACAGGTAGATAATAGCGGCACTTTACACTGACAAGCACGGCGTGGCAATTACTCCGTCACCAGCTCATTCCAGCTTGTTGGAGCAGTTGATGGTCAAGACTTAAAGCACTGCCTGATGTTGTTAAAAAATCACCGATCATCATACCGCTTGCCCCAGCTTTGAAAATTTCATTTTGTCGTGCCTTCAGTTGATACTGGCGGCCACCACAGACTGAAATTCGCGCCTGTGGCAACAGATAGCGGAACAAGCTAATTATGGTCAAGCAATCGTCAGTAGAGAGGGCTGGTTGATTTTCAAGGGGAGTGCCAGCGATAGGGGTCAAGAAATTGATCGGCACTGAATCTATGTTTAGTTCACGCAGGCTACAGGCGAGTTCAATCCGTTGCGCCCAGCTTTCACCCATGCCAAATATACCGCCACTGCATAGCCGTAGCCCTGCCTGTTGAGCAATCTTTAGCGTATCCAGCGCTTGATGATAACTATGCGTGCTACATACGTTGGCAAAAAATGATCGTGCTGTTTCAAGGTTGTGGTGGTAGGTGACACAACCAGCAGCCACTAAGCGCGTGGCCGTCTGTGGATCAAGAAAACCCAGTGATACCGATGGGTCTAGATCACATTGCGTGGCAATTTGTTCGAGCGCTCGCAACAGGATATCAGTCTCCTCACCTGGTAGCACCCGTGTGCCGCTGGTGACTAAGCTAAAACAGCGAGCCCCACTTTGCTCGGCCCTCTTGGCTGCCTCCAGTAATTGATGCGGTTGCCGCAAAGGGTAGATGGGTGTAGTAGTTTGATGGTGTTGTGACTGGGCACAAAATGCACAATTTTCAGCACAACGGCCTGATTTAGCGTTCACAATCGAGCACAACTCAACCTGTTCACCACAAAACTGTTGTCGAATCGCTTCAGCACCTTGATGCAATGCAGTCAGCGCTGAGTCATTCTTTTTTACCTTACTAATTAACGATAACGCCTGCTCTGCCGTTAAGCTTTCACCCGCCAAGACCGCTGCGGTTCTTTGATATATGCTGTTGTCCATTGTGGCTCCTATTGTCTATGAAGTGCTGACGTTACGACTCTCGGTCTACGCTGTCAACCAGGGGGTAGCATAAGTTTACAACCCTCTGACATCAAAGTAAAAACGTTTGACAGTGTAATCGATTTACGGTAAATACAAGTCTTTAAAATTGATGCCGTTATAGCTCAGTTGGTAGAGCACTTCACTCGTAATGAAGGGGTCAACGGTTCGACTCCGTTTAACGGCTCCAATTTTAATCTATCTGAATTTACAGTCAGTTATAGCCCAATCTTTAAAATCTGTTCCCTAAGCTGGGACACAATGAAGGTTGGGCTTTGTCATTTCATCTCACCAAACGTATCAATACATATTACTTTTAGCTTCGCATCTCACAATATCCATACAATTACTTCCCTACAGTTGAAGGAAAGAAGTCCCTTCCCGTTCGTAGTTTATAGTTCAGTAAATCACCGGCTCTGCTGGTGTGACTATAAAAGGCTATGCCGTTCCAGCGAATTATACGACATTTCCAACCGAGGAAAGCCCCGAGGGACTGTCACCGGAGGAAATGTCATGCGAGAGTGGCAAAGTTTATCCCATGTCAAATGGGAATGTAAATATCATATAGTGATTGTACCAAAGTATCGGCGTAAGGTTCTTTATGGTCATGTGCGTCGAAGGCTTGGTGAAATTTGACGACAGCTATGTCGTCAAAAAGGCGTAGACCTAGTAGAGGGCAATACAACGAGCGACCTTGTTCATATGATATTGAGCGTACCGCCTAAGTTTAGTATTGCTATGGTTAGCGGTTATCCGCTGGATGAGCCACCTTTTTAAAGCCTGATTAGTTTGGTGATCACTGGTCAGGTTTTGATCGTAACCATCCTACGGCAAATAGCTGCGGGTTTGGGGTAGCGTTAACAATAATATCTGTCGTATGGATAAATTTACCAAAAATTGCTAACCCAGCATTAGGGGTCAATAGATCGGTAGTTGTTTCCAGCTTGAAAGGTAGAATTTTTGAGCCATTAATAATTAACATCTTTGGTGGTGAATTGGTATTGTCTAAGTAATTAAATTTTTTCACACTTTAGAGGTTTTTCATTTTCTATTTCGGGGTTTTTGGGTTTGAGTTTTTCATTGTTTTAAACAAAAAAATAAGTATATTAAAAAAATAGCTTTGACATTTATTGACTAAGGGAGATCGCTACCATGGGCCTAAAAAAATCATCTAATGCATTAGTACCTAAGCACCCTGCGAATTCCGCAGATAAGACCGATTTGCACTCGAAGCGAGATGCTGAGATGCAACGACGTAAGGCACGGACTCTGGCAAAACAACAGCAGGCTTCCGAACGGATTGCCTCGGCTTCTGCGGAATTGGCAACCGGTGTTGCTCAGGCGGCAGCAGCACGTGATCAGCTATCAACCGCTATGAGTGAAATTGCTGCTGGTGCTGAGCAGTCCAGTAGTGCCAGTCAAGAAAGTTTAGCCGCAGTCAACCAAATTGCGGGTCGTATTCAACGTCAAACTGAATTGTCCGCAGAATCGTGTAAAAAAGCTGAGATGTTACAAATTCAAATTGATAATACTGCCAATGAAATTGGTGACCTGGCCATCAATGTAAAGCAGGCATCTGATCAGCAAAACGCTTCTGTTGTGTTGATGAACGATCTTGAACAACAGGCATCAAACATAAA
>NBLY01000099.1 GCA_002084665.1 Desulfobacteraceae bacterium 4572_35.2
CTCCACTCTACTTTTTCGAGAATGGGCTGAGGGTCTTTTTTCGGTGACACCAACAACAACGCCAGCGCCGCACCAATCAATGCGACCATGGAAGGTGGCATGTGGAAGGCGTGGTGAACGAAGAACAGCACCGTGACCAAACAGAGAACACCCATAATAATCTTGCAGGTTCTCATGTCCGTCAGGGCATCTTTTTCGTTCATAAGCATCAGCTTATCAATATTCGCCGGCTTAATTGCCAGTTCCTTCCTAAATACAATTTTAAGAACAACCAGCGTTGCAAACCATGCAACGAAAACAATAGGGGTGATGTGACAGATAAAATCGTTAAAAGTAAAACCGGCGGCACTACCAATCATGATGTTTGGCGGATCACCAACCAAAGTTGCGACACCACCAGTATCGGAGAGCAGAGCTTCTGCCATCAGAATGGGAACCGCGCTGATTTTGAGCAGACGCGCGATAATAATTGTTACTGGAGCGATCAAGACAACCGTGGTTACATTATCAAGAATCAATGAAACCAGGGTGGTCACAGTACCCAGAACCACAACCAACAGCCAAGGATCACCCTTGGTTTTTTTGGCGGCAAGAATAGCTAAATATTGGAAGAAACCTGTTTGTTCCAATATCGCGACAATGATCATCATGCCTAAGAGTAAGCCGATCGTGTTAAAATCGATCGCATGAAGTGCGCTACTAGGATGGTAAAAATCAAAGATCATCCCCATTGCAACCATAACTACTGCACCAAACAATCCAATGACGGTCCTGTGAATACGCTCAGTCAAAATAAGCGCAAACGTAATCACAAAAACGACTAATGAAATGATTACGGGCAAATGCCCAGCATCATGTTCAACCATAATCTAAATTCTCCCTCGAGTTTAATTGTGCCGGACACAATCCAAATAAGCCCATAACTAACATAATAACATTGCAGGATACTTAATCAGCTCTTGTACGACGTTGCCTGTTTCTCAACCACCTGGTTTTTACTCTAAAGATATTTGCCCTAAACTAGACAACCACCTTCTACGACAGTGCTGTCCATACCACTTAATTGTACACCCATACCAAGGTTTAAATAAAATAGCATATGTGTAATAACACCGCGTCCTCCGAGTGTCAACCATCCAAACCTTCTATTTATTAATTTCTGATGGTTTTGTATACGTTAGCTGCGCATATAGTAAAAATATACGTTATTTCAAGGGCTTCGTTGCAGTCAGGTATAATTAAAATTCAGCAATAATTTAAATCAACGGTATACTGCATACTAATCGCCAACTACAGATTGATGGAACCATCGTTTTAATAATCCAAAATACTGGCCAATAAACAACACAACCAAACAAGAAATTCACTACCCACCAGTCACTATTTTACCGGTAACTGTTCAACAGTCATGGCGAGTGCTTGCAGCACACAATTATTCTGAGCTATACTGCGAAAGATCGTCTTTTGCCCTTAATCCACACCAGAGCAACACAAAGACAGCAACATCATCATTGACTACAACCAACCAATGACTGGATAAATCTACCATGAATGATTCACTAACCGCAGCCATCGTACAATTCAATATTGCTCTCGGTGACGTCGTACAATTCAATATTGCTCTCGGTGACGTTCAAACGAATCTCGACACTGCTATTGCTGGAATCAAGCGCGCAGCAACCAAGGGGGCGCAGCTCGCAGTACTGCCTGAGATGTGGAGCACTGGCTACGACTACCGCCACCTTGCTCAGCTGGCAGAGCAAACTCCTCGCATCCTCCTGACCTTGCAATCTCTAGCACTTGAGCTCAAGCTGGTCATTGTCGGTAGCCTGCCGGAAAAAGCCGGCGACTCGCTGTACAACACCCTCTATGTCATCGACAATGGCCAACAAGTTGGCAAGTATCGCAAGCTCCACCTCTTTTCGACCATGGGCGAAGATCGTTTTTTATCGGCGGGCCAACGGTGCTGCGTCGTGCCAACAACAATCGGCCGTCTCGGTGTTGCGATCTGCTATGATCTGCGATTCCCAGAACTATTTAGAAAAATGGCCCTTGAAGGAGCTGAAATCATCTGCCTGCCTGCGGAGTGGCCCAAACCACGCCAAGAGCACTGGCGCACGCTACTCAGAGCGCGAGCCATTGAGAACCAACTTTTTATTGCGGCAGCCAACTGTTGTGGCATTCAGGGTAAACTTGATTTTTTTGGTATGAGTATGTTGATTTCAGCCCGAGGCAATGTGCTGGCTGAAGGCGGTGAAGAGAACACCGAATTGATCGCAATTTTTGAACGCGAAGAGATGGTTAAATACCGCTCTCAAATTCCATGTTTTCATGATCGGCGGCCTGAAGTCTACGGCACGTTGCCGTAGGTTAAAATCATTGCTCCAAAGGCTTGGCACTATGGCGAAATACGGGGGGGACCTCATCTAGCCGATCAGCGAAGTTCAATGTCCCGTGGTCATCTAAGTAAAGATACCGTATCTCATCCGCTGCGGATGTCGCTTTAGTCACCTCTTGCACATGAATGGCTAGCACCTCTTCTACCGTGGTCGCGGTATCCTTTGGCGGAGTTGATCGTTGTGCTTCCAACTTAATAAGCCGCTGACGGAAATCTTGATAAAACTGTTGAAAATCATTCAACAACGGCAAATCTTTGCCCGGATAGCGCAATAAAAACTGGTCACCCACCAACAATAAGAGTAAAAAACTAACGAACCAAATAAAGCTAAAAGTCATTTTTTTCATAATGCGATCCCATAACACAACAGAGCAACGGGAGGACACATACCCGTTAATTAAGTTGTCATTGATAGATAGTAACACGCTGAAGCGAGCGTAGTAATTTTCCACAGCTAACATTAAAACGCAACCCATTCATCTAAACCAAATTTGACCTATTGGAGGAACGCACATGTCAGAAACAATTTACGATGTTGTCATTATTGGTGGCGGTCCAGCTGGACTCACTGCAGGACTCTACTGTTCACGCGCCCGGCTCAATACCTTACTTATTGAGAAAATGATTCTTGGCGGTCAAGTGATGATCACTACTGACGTTGAAAATTACCCTGGCTTTCCCGGTGGCATCACTGGCCCTGAGCTGATGGAGCGCTTTCAAACCCATTGTCAAGAATTTGGCCTTAAAACTACCACCGGCGATGTGCAATCAATTGACGATCAAGGGAAAATTAAACGTCTTATCGTTGACGAAAAAGAGATTCTCACCCGTTCAGTGATCATCGCCACTGGTGCTGAACCGCGCAAACTAGGTGTTTCAGGAGAGAAAGAACTTATAGGTCGCGGTGTTTCATACTGTGCAACCTGTGATGGCGCTTTTTTCCGTAACGTCCCTGTTGTCATCAACGGTGGTGGCGATACCGCTGTCGAAGAGGCGATGTTCCTCAGCCGCTTTGCCAGCAAAGTATATCTCGTCCATCGCCGCGACCAATTACGCGCAGTAGGCGTTCTTCAGGAACGGCTGAAAGTTAACGACAAAATTGAGGTGGTATGGAACAGCACTATTGAATCCTGCGAAGGGGACAACAGCGGCCTGACCCATATCAACCTTAAGAATACTCAGACGGGTGAACAAACAAAACTTGAGACTCAAGGCCTATTTGTTGCCATCGGCGTTACCCCAAAAACCAGCTTCCTGCAAGGGGTTGTCGATCTCGATGACAGCGGCTACATTATCACTGACTACCAGTGTCAAACATCGATCGGCGGAATTTTTGCCGCCGGTGACGTGCGTCAAAGCGTATTAAAACAAATTGCTACCGCAGTTGGTGATGGCGCAACAGCGGCCTCGGTGGTGGAAAAGTATCTCGCTGAGAACGAGTAACGCTCTCAAGCTAAGCTCCAAATGATAAAAAGCCGAAACGGTCACCCTTGCCGCTTCGGCTTTTTTGTGTCTATAATGCAACTTAATGTTAATCATCTAAAACTCCATCGACAGGTTCACTATGCTGGCTAACATCCTATCTGGCGCATTGATCGGTATTGATGCGTACCCCGTAGAAGTTGAGGTCGATGTCACTCAAGGCTTGCCACAATTTGCTACCGTCGGCTTGCCAGAGGGAGCGGTAAAAGAGAGCAAAGACCGCGTTAAGTCAGCGATTAAAAACAGTGGCTACGATTTCCCTGTCCGCCGCATCACCGTCAACCTTGCCCCAGCCGATATCCGCAAGGATGCAGCCTCTCTCGACCTACCGATGGCGATGGGAATTCTTACCGCAACAGGCTCTTGCAGCGATAAAGCAGCCCGCTATCTCTACATGGGTGAACTGTCTCTTGATGGCCGCATTAAAGCCGTTCGCGGTTGCCTCGCTGTGGCGGTTGCCGCCAAGGAGTGGGACCTCGATGGCTTAATCTTACCCGTCGACAATGCCGCCGAAGGGGCCGTTGTCAACGGCCTCCCTATCTTTGCCGTTCACAACCTCGGTCAAGTTGTCGCCTTTATCAACAATGAAATAGAACTACAACCGACAGAGATCGACACCAGCGCCCCCTTAGCGATACAGGGAAACGGTGAAGATTTCTCAGAAGTTCGCGGTCAACAACACGTCAAACGCGCCCTCGAAGTTGCGGCGGCTGGCGGTCACAATATGCTGATGGTTGGGCCACCCGGTAGCGGCAAGACCATGCTCGCTCGCCGCCTACCATCTATCTTACCCAATCTGCGTTTTGCTGAAGCGCTGGAAACAACCAAAATCCATTCTATTTCGGGACTGTTGGCCAAAAGCGATGCCCTCATCCACACGCGGCCATTTCGCTCTCCCCACCACACCATCTCCGATGCCGGCCTCATTGGCGGCGGCACCATTCCGCGCCCAGGTGAAGTTTCTTTAGCCCATAATGGCGTGCTGTTTTTAGACGAGTTACCCGAGTTCAAAAAAAATGTCCTCGAAATGCTGCGCCAACCATTAGAAGATGGTCAAGTGGGTATCAGTCGCGCCGCCATGAGCCTAACGTTTCCTGCTTCATTCATGATGGTTGCCGCAATGAATCCGTGTCCGTGTGGCTACTTAGGTGATGGTCAGCATGAATGTACCTGCACACCACCGATGCTACAACGCTACCGCAACCGCCTATCGGGACCATTGCTTGACCGTATCGACCTCCATGTTGAAGTGCCGCGCATCTGCCATGAAGAGCTAGCGAACCCTAACGAGGGTGAATCGAGCGAATCAATTCGACAACGGGTAGAACAAGCACGCAGTCATCAAGAGCAGCGTTTCCAACGCTGCGGTATTCATGCCAACGCGCAAATGCAAGCGCGCCATATCCGTAAGTACTGTGCTGTCGATAGCGCAGGTGAAAAGTTGCTCGCCATCGTCACCGACAAGCTCGGTCTGTCGGCACGAACCTACAGTCGCATCCTTAAAGTAGCGCGCACCATTGCCGACCTTGCTGGCAGTGAAACCATCTGCGAACATCACCTAGCCGAAGCGGTACAATACCGTAGCTTGGATCGCCGCGCACCGTAATCCAACAAAGTGACCACACTGCTTAAGTGAACGACACCAGCCATCATTCAAATCAACAAGCTGCCAATTACCCTTGAGTTTCATTCAAATTACGGCTATCGTTTGATCCTTAAAAACGACGATGAAGGGCGGTGTCTGTGTACGATTTCAACCAATGTAAGCAGTGTGGCAAACCAAGTGGCAGCCCCAAATACAAGCTAAAAAACATGCTACTCTACGCCTGTTCTGACTGTGATTTCCATTATACCAATGTTCTCGATGTGGTTGAAGATGGTGAAACACCCTGCCGGTCATTAACCGCGCTGGAGCAACAATATATCGAAAGCCAATTGCCACAAAACACCCGCCAGCTCACCCTTAA
>NBLY01000100.1 GCA_002084665.1 Desulfobacteraceae bacterium 4572_35.2
AAGGACAAAATCGTATTTAGATACAGAAACCTTGGTCAAATCGGAGTAAATTAGGAGCGTGTTTGCTCCGATTACATTAAAATATTGAGAATGCTGGAAAATCGATTTCCTCTGGGAACTGCTGGCTTTTTGTAGTTATACAATCAAAATTTAATTGGTCAATAAAGCATTATCTTCTGACTCTTCATGGACAAGACGAAGTTCTTTTTTCTTTGGACCAATCTCACCACTGAGAATTGATCCTGACTCCACTTCAAGATCATCAGTACCTACGGTGCCATCAATACGACCAGTTGCCTTAACCTGTAATTTCTCAACGGTCAGGTTACCAACAATCTGACCGTAACAAACACAGCTAGTGGCCACCACATCACCGAGAATTTTTCCCGTTGCGCTAACAATGAGATGGTCGCCATTTAAATTGCCATCAAACTGACCATCAACACGCATGGTATCTGTAAAACTCATATCTCCTGTAATTTCAGTTCCTTCACCGAGAATCGTGCTGATCGCATCGGGATTACTTTTTTTTGTGGATGAAAACATAAAAACTCCAGTATTATAATTAAAAAAAACCAATAACTATTCAGCTAGATAGGTGAATGAGTAAGGGTTGATCGCTTTACCTTGATCACGAATTTCGTAATGAAGATGTGGCCCAGTTGAACGTCCTGAAGGATCGCGCCGCGCACCAAAACTGGAAGACAAGTAGCCCTCACAGGGGATACCAAGGGGCAACGTCTCAACAATACTAATCAATTGCTGAGAAACAAAAAGAGCATCGTCACCACTATTCCCCATATTGGATATATCGGCAATATAGGGACCACCACTGTTCTGATTTCCTTCACCTACAGGAATCTTAATACCAACCTTGGATAAAATCGATTCAATTTGCGAACTTCGTTCATTTAGATTGCTGACCGCGTTACTCAACAGCTCCTGTTTTTCAGATTCCTGTTGACACACTTGAGATAACAATTGGCTATTATGGGTAGCAAGACGTTGAACTTCACTTTCCAATTGCATCAAAACGCGCTGCTGCGCTAACGAGTGGTACGATAGGTAGAGTGAAACAACGAGGATTACGCCGACAACACTTGCCGCCACAGCTAATGCTTTAACAACGCGCTTTTTAACCACCAGTGAGCGTGATCGACCATCGCCTGCGGCGATAATGATATGAATGTTATTCTCCATGCAGTTCTCTTTTCATCTGGACATATTAAAATGGAGTACAACACAATCACCACTTAATTTTCATTAACCTTGCAACAATAAGCCGAAGATCAAACAAAACGAGCTAACTCTAAGTTCACTCCGTTCACTTATTAAGCGGTTCAGCAATGGGAGATCGCTGTTACAAACACCAATGGATGTCGGCAACGTTCCCATCCCTTGAACAGAACGAGCATCAACAGGACTCCCTACACCCCAATGGTCGCCTGTTTGGCCAATTGCCAAAAGGCGCGCACGTTGGGCAACTGTAACGCTGAGCGCTGGCAACACAACCCAACGACATAGGGATCAAGATGTGGCGCATGTTCAATCACCCGCACTTTAGTCCGAAACGGACTGCGCTCCCACACCAAACGGGGCACTACTCCGATGCCGCCTCCCATCGCTATCAATGCGATCAACGCTTCATTACCCGACACCTCAGAACTGATATTGGCGCGCACCCGATTTTGTTTAAGCCATGAATCAATGCGCTCGCGCGATAAACCGTGCTGCGGCAACACCAGTTGGGCCACCGACAAATCAAGATCGCCATCAACTACAGTTGAATTATCCTTACCGCCAGCATGACAACGCGGATCATTTAGCGGATCGACATGTGCCGGAGCAATAAATATCAACGGCGTTGTCATCAGCGGTAATATCTCCAACTGAGATCGTTTACCTTTACTCTCCATCGGTAACGCGGCCACAGCCAAATCGATCTCACCAGTGCGAATTTGTTCTAACGCTTGCTCAGCTACCCCAGTGCGTAACTCTAACTGAACATGTGGATAACGGCTGCGATACTCCGCTAAAATACTCGGCAAAATATCGTACACCGCCGTCAACGAGGCATAGATCGATAAACTGCCAGCAATTGATTGATCCTCGCGCACTTGCTGCTTAAAGCTATGCCAATGCTGCACCGATTCCCGTGCATAGTGGCGAAACTGCTCACCCACTGCCGACAAGCGCACACTGCGGTTATCACGAATCAACAATGGCTGCTCCACCTGCTCCTCCAAACGCTGAATAGTACGCGTCAAGGCCGAAGGACTGAGGTTGCACATCTGACTGGCGCGGCCAAAGTGAAGTTGGTCAGCCAATACTAAAAATATCTCTAGCTCTCGAATATCCATATTCATTACCCTTAAAGGAGCACACTCCCTCAACTCATTGTTAATTGCACAAATAGTAAATCATATGGCTAAGCAAAAATTTCGTCCCCCCAAGGCGCAGTGGCTGTTCAAGGGTGAAGACATACATGAGGTCTGTCGAAGTCTTGAACAAACGCTGTAACGCAGGAGGACGGACTTTTTGCGACACCATTGCGCGAAACGCAATACAGCATACACAACAAATCAATTTACGCAACAGCATAAATCAGCTAGAGTACGTCGTACTTATTACTTGAACTTCATATTTACGTTTTACTTCACACATACTTTGTCAAGGAGAACACATCATGGGTCAAAACTACTTCAACACCCTACCACTACGTCGTAAGCTTGATGAGCTCGGCACCTGCCGTTTTATGGATGCTGCTGAATTCGCTGAAGGTTGCGAGTACGCTAAAGGCAAGAAGATCGTTATCGTTGGCTGTGGCGCTCAAGGTTTAAACCAAGGCCTTAACATGCGTGATAGCGGCCTCGACGTTGCTTACACCCTGCGTAAAGAAGCTATCGCTCAAAAGCGTCAGTCCTTCCTTAACGCCACTGAAAATGGTTTCACTGTTGGTAGCTACGATGAGCTTCTCCCTACTGCTGATATCGTTATGAACCTCGCTCCTGACAAGCAACACACCGACGTAGTTAATACCGTCGTGCCACTGATGCAGGAGGGCGCAGTATTCTCCTACGCTCACGGCTTCAACATTGTTGAAGAGGGTACTGAGATCCGTAAAGACCTCACCGTTATCATGGTAGCTCCTAAATGCCCCGGTTCTGAAGTTCGTGCTGAGTACGTGCGTGGCTTTGGTGTGCCGACACTTATCGCTGTTCACGGCGAAAACGATCCTAAAGGTGATGGCCTTGAATTGGCAAAAGCATTATGCTGCGCTCAAGGTGGTAACCGTGCCGGTGTTCTTGAGTCCTCTTTCGTTGCTGAAGTTAAATCTGACCTAATGGGCGAGCAAACAATCCTGTGCGGTATGCTTCAAGCTGGCGCACTACTGTGCTTCGACAAAATGGTTGAAAACGACATCGAGGCTCCTTACGCAGTACAATTGATTCAGTACGGTTGGGAGACCATCACCGAAGCACTCAAGCACGGTGGTATCACCAACATGATGGATCGCCTGTCTAACCCTGCCAAGCTCGAAGCCTTTGAGCTAGCGGAAGAGTTGAAAGAGATCATGCGCCCATTGTTCCAAAAGCACATGGACGACATCATCACCGGCGTATTCTCCAGCACCATGATGGCTGACTGGGCTAACGATGATATCAACCTCCTCACCTGGCGTGAGCAGACTGGCGAGACAGCATTTGAAAAAACTACTGCCGCTGGTGAGATCTCAGAGCAAGAGTACTTCGACAAGGCGATCTTGATGGTTGCTATGGTTAAAGCAGGCGTTGAGCTAGCTTTCGAGAGCATGGTTGAAGTGGGTATCGAGCCTGAGTCTGCTTACTACGAGTCTCTCCACGAAACTCCACTCATCGCTAACACCATCGCTCGTAAGAAATTGTATGAGATGAACCGCGTTATCTCTGACACAGCTGAATATGGTTGCTACCTATTCTCTCACGCATGTGTACCGCTACTCAAAGATTTCATGGCTAATGTTAAGACTGATGTGATCGGTAAAGGTCTTGAATCAACCGACACCAGTGTTGATAACAGCGTCCTTGTTCGCGTTAACGCTGAAATTCGTGAGCACTACATCGAAGAGATTGGTGAAGAGCTGCGTGCGGCAATGAGTGGTATGAAGGCGATTGTTTAATCCCCTTCGCTGTTCGTGATAAATGATAAAAGGCCGTCTGCATTTTGATGCAGACGGCCTTTTATCTATTACCACGAAAATAACCAGAAATTTTCTCTCTATTCAAAGTGCTCCATAAGTCCCTATCATCTCGCAGATCGAAAAACAGCTCTTCTACCATGCCATAATCATAAATGTGAGGAAATATGCACCGATCAGATGATTTTACCGTAGAGTTAATGTGTTTCAAAAAACATGCGACATACTCCACCTGAGAGTAATTACATATTCTGCAACGCCCATGGCGAAGCGCTTTGTCAGCGAAACATCATAATAAGCAGCTCGCTCAGTTTTCGATCTCTTGAACGATTTGTAGATTTGAAAACTACCGAGAATAACGATTAGAGCGACAATTGGCGACCAAGTCAGGTAGAACAAGCCGATGGCACCGAGTAAACCAACAATCCACAGCTTAGGGCTGATGACACCGATGATTCGGCCACCATCCAGCGGCGAGATCGGTAGCAGGTTAAACAAGTTAAGGAGAAAGCCACTCGATGCTAGGGCAAACCAAAATAGGTTCTGAGTATAGATACCGATACCAGCACAGCCGACAGCTCCCAGAGTACCGAGCAATGGCCCACCGTAAGCAGCCACGGCTTCAACAAAAGCGTTTTTCGGCATCTGCTTCATAACAATGTGAGCACCAACAAACGGGATAAACATAGGTGCTGAGGCGCGAATACCCATCATTCGCAGGGCAATCACATGGCCCATCTCATGAATGAAGATCAGGGCGACAAAGCCAGCGGCAAACGACCAGCCCCAGAACATGGCATAAGCCCAGATACTAACGATCATACTGAGAAAAGTTTTGAACTTGCCAACCTGTAGCAGGAGGCCGACATATTTCAGCTTGCTAAATATAAATAACAGCAATAGGCCGATACCGCCAAACTTACGCAGCCAACTTTGGCCACGCGGCTGCTGAGTTTGCTGTTGATAGCTTGACTCGGGCGGCAACACTTCAACATCAGCAAAGATCGAATTATCCTGATCGTGTGTTGAGCCAAATGGTTTACGGTGGGCGGAAGAGGGTTCAATGGTTAGTTCTGTAGTGGTTTGATTTTCCTGCATCAATAATCCAAAAGGGCTAAGTGTTGAAGGGATCGAGCCATTATGATTTTGGGTCACGCTACCATTATAATTTTGCCAAAGCTATGATAATAAATGATAAAAGACCGTCTACATTAAAGACAGACGGTCTTTTCTATTCAATCTGGAGCAAAACGGGGAGACCCTATGGTCCTTGCGGCAATTTATTACACGTTTTCCTTAACAAACATCCCCGTACCTTGCTTCTGCGATCACGCACTAACTATCAGGCATCGCTATCCGACACGACCTGTTCACCACGCCTAAAGCGAATCATGAAAACACCAAAGGCAAAAATGGCGCTAGCGATACCGATATAATTAGCGATCTCCAGCGGTAGCCCGAAACCGATCTTGGCATAGGCGAGATAAGTTGCTGAAACGGCGGTCATAAAGGTGGCTGGAAGCGTAGCAATCCAGTGAATCTTGGCGTTCCTGATCAGGTAGGCTGCTGCCGCCCACAAGACGATGGTAGCCAAAGTCTGGTTGGCCCATCCAAAGTAGCGCCAGATAACACCAAACTCCGCTTTAGAAATCAGAAACCCGATAGCAAACAGTGGAACTGCCAACAATAGACGATTGCTGACTTTACGTTGGCTAACCTTAAAAAAGTCAGCAATAATCAGGCGCGCACTACGAAAGGCGGTATCCCCTGAAGAGATTGGGAGAATAATAACACCGATAATTGCCAACAGACCACCGAAGGGACCGAGCAGCGAGGTGGAGATTTCGTTAACAACGTGGGCCGGTCCACCTTGGGCCAAGGCTGCATTTAGGGCGGAGGAGCCATGATAGAACGCCATACCGAGCGTGGCCCAGACCAGAGCAATAATACCCTCACCAATCATAGCACCATAGAATAGCGGCCGACCGTAGCGTTCATTACTGACACAACGTGCCATAAGTGGCGACTGAGTCGCGTGAAAACCACTGATCGCGCCACAGGCGATGGTGATAAACATTAGTGGCCACAGCGGCAGCTCATTAGGGTGAAGATTAGACAGAGTCATATCAGGATAAAACTCATAGCCTTGCAAGATCAGAGCAGCGGTGAGGCCAACAGCCATAAATATCAGTACGGCACCAAACAGTGGATAGAGTCGGCCAATAATTTTTTGAATCGGCAGGATGGTGGCGAAAAAGTAGTAACCGAAAATAATCGCTACCCAGACAGGAACCGGTAGCCCTGACATATTGCCAAGCAACTTGGCAGGGCCGAGAACAAAAACGATACCGACCAGTAACAGTAGAACGATGGAGAACACGCGCATGAATTGTTTAAAACCATTGCCGAGTTCTTGGCCAACAACATCGGGAATACTCTTACCGTTATTGCGGATTGAGAGCATGCCAGAGAAGTAGTCATGCACCGCTCCACCAAAAATACAGCCAATGACGATCCAAACCAGTGCTGACGGGCCATATAGAGCACCAAGGATCGGACCAAAAATAGGACCGAGACCGGCGATATTAAGCAGTTGTATAAGAAAAATTTTGCGCGGCGAGATCTCGACATAATCAACACCATCAGCCAGCGTTGTAGCAGGGGTGGCGCGGTTTGGATCTGGTCCAAACACCCGATCAACAAACTTACCGTAAATAAAGTAACCGAGAATCAATGCGAATACACAGGCAAAAAAATAGAGCATAAGGGCCTCCCTAGGGGTTATGATTCCTTGCAGGATAGGTTGGGAAACCTTAAAGCTAAAATAGTTAGTGCTGAGTGGTCAGTTCTAGGGCCTAAGCGGTTGGAGGAGCGGTGTAAGCGGTCGTGATGATGGGGATCATAGGCCGAGTTGCTCTTTGAGTTGGCGTAGATGACGACGGCTAACTGGAACCGACTGGCCAGAATGACAGCGGATTTTAGCGGTACCGCCCTCTTGAAGCAGAATTTCATCGAGCTGATCGAGATTAACCAAATACTGCTTATGGCAACGGAACAAGCTGGTACGCCGCTCTAGCACCTTGAGGGTGAGGTCAGTAAAGTTATCCCCTTCGGCGGTATGGACATGAACACCACTGGTATCGGAAAATATACTTTCAACCTCATCAACATCAATCAATTTAATGCGCCGAACACAACGGCACGGGATGCGCTGTAATAGGGGCATTTCGTAGTATGGCGTGGTCCCTTGCTGTAAGCTGGCTTGCAATTTGATAATGGTCTGCTGTAGCCGTTCGGTTTCTACTGGCTTGAGCAAATAATCGAGAGTTTTTTCTTCAAACGCTTTAAGAGCAAACTCGTCATAGGCGGTGACAAACACCACCTGTGGCATCCGCTCTTCATCAATCATACTCAACAGCTGAAAACCGTTAACCACCGGCATCTCAATATCCAGAAACAGCACCTGTGGCTGCTGCTGGTTGATCACCTTGATGGCATCAAAGGCATTGGCGCAAGGCGGAAGCAGTTCAAATTCACCACTAGCTTCGAGTAACACCTGCAACTCCTCGCGAGCGTGTTGCTCGTCATCGATAATCAGGGCACGGATCATATTGAGTCCTCCATGCGGACCCCAGCTGCGATACCGTAGAGGTTTTTGATTCGCTTATCAACAATCTTCATCCCCAGCCCATCACTTTCATCTTCGTTGTTTTGATCACAAGCCCCAGCATTATCTTCAATACTGATCTCAATGCCGCCGTCATGTTGCTGGGCACTGATGGTGACCAGCCCGTGCTCTAATAGCTGTGAGATCCCGTGCTTGATGGCATTCTCGATCAGCGGTTGCAAAGTGAAAGTGGGTAATTTTATCAGCAGCAGTGCCGGATCGATAGCCATTTCAACCTTAAGCCGATCACCAAAACGGACCTCTTCAATATAGAGATAGGAGCGAACATGATCGAGTTCCTCTTCAAGAGTAGTGATGTCGCTGGCCCGTTTAAGATTTTTACGAAAGAAACGCGACAGATGGAGCAAAAGATCACGGGCCTGATCAGCATCGTTGCGCACCACGGCAACTATGGTGTTGAGAGCGTTGAACAAAAAGTGTGGATTGACTTGCGCCTGAGCCAGTTTAAGTTCTGACTGAGTAAGCAAACTTTTTTGCTCTTGATAGCGGCTATGAACAAGCTGTTCCGACAACAGTGCTGCCAACCCTTCGCCCAAAGAGCGGTTGATATTAAGAAACAGCTTGCTGCGTGGCTCATAAAGCTTAATTGTACCGATAACATCGTTATCAATATGTAGTGGCACCACCAATGCTGAACTTAACGGACACTTTGATGACAAACTGCAGTGGAAATGTTCGTGAACCCCATTGGCAAACACCGTCTGGTTAAATTCGATGGCGCGCTGAGTAAGCGGTGATACAATTGGTGTTCCCGGCAAGTGATGGTCTTCACCGAGGCCGACAAAGGCCAGAATCTGCTCGCGATCGGTAATGGCGACGGCACCGACTCCAGTCCAACTGTGAATCAGGTGCGCCATCTGAGCAGCAGTGGTGCGATCAAGACCGGGACCAAGGATCTCCAAAACTTTTTCAGCCAATTCAAATGCCTTAGCCGAGAACAGCGCGCCAAAGTGGTCGTACATACGCCGCTGATCACGAATGATACTCATAAACAGTGCGGCTCCTGCGGCATTAGCCAGAACCATCGGCGCGGCAATGGTTTGCACCAGAACGATAGCATCGGGCGTTGGCTTGGCCACCAGAACAATGATCAACATCTGCACCGCTTCGGCACACAGGATAGTGACCAGAGCAATCCACGGATTAAAGCGCTGTTCCGCCTTACCAGCACGCAGCAGTGCCAGCCCGACGAGGCCACCGATCAGTCCCTCAGTGGTGGTCGAAATACCGCATGCGGTGGCGGTAAAACCACCCAGAAAGTAGCGATGAATGCCCCCCGTGAGTCCGGTAGCGATGCCAAGAACTGGACCACCGATGATTCCCGCCAGCACCGGGCCGATAGCGCGAGTATTGGCGATGGCATCCTGCACAGGCAAACCAAAATAAGTACCCATAATCGAAAAAGTTGAAAAGATACCATAGAGTAGCACCTTGTGGCGAGGGTGCATGGTTTCACTGGTCAGTGGCCGAAAGGCTGGTGACTTGGTAAAAATATAGGCGATGACCAGAAAAACGGACATCTGCTGAAGGAGGTCTAAAATTAGATTCACATACTACCCCAAGGTTTGAGTTTACTTATTTGCAATTATCCAGCTGACAAACTGGTAGCGCCCATTTCAAAGAACGCCAATTGTTTGTAAGTGTAGCCAGTCATGGTGACAAATACCATTTCCTTAAACGCTGCTAGGTCAGCTACCTTTGTGCTGAAGTTACGTTTATTTTAGCGGATCAAAGCTATTATCGACACCTTTTAACGATGAGTTAATCTTTCTCAGTTATGATTTTCTGACTTACATTTCGAAATATACCCCCACCCCTTGCACTTCAAGCCTAACCGCTCTAAAGTAACGAGCTTACTTCAATTACTCACCAATAAAAGGAACCACGAACATGGGTCTACTTAATCGCCTTTTTTCCATTTCAAACACCCGCCAACAATCACCAACCTCATCTAGTTGTAGCCCTCCACAGCAAGATCAGAACATATCTACAGCCAACGGAAGTGATGCCATTGCTTTCGATTCGCAACTACAAGCAATTCTAGCCAACTATCCCAAAGAGTTAGCAGCTCGTTACCATGAAAAGAGCCCTGAATTCTTACAAGCCTTAGTGCTGGCCCATCAAGGGGAGGACCGCCAAGCTCTGGATATGCTCGCCAAACTAGCCATCGACGAGCAAGATGATCTGTTTGACTATGAGCTAGGGTTATTGATGGCACGTCACGGTCACGAGCAGAAGGCGTGTAACACCATGAGATCGTGCCTAAGCCAAAACCCTGATCATCTACTAGCAGCAGAAACTCTGGTGATATTATTAGTCGGCTTGAAAAAAAATGATCAAGCACTTGAATTGATTCTGCAAATGTTACTAGAGGAGCGCAATGACACATTTTGCCACGCCCAACTTGCTTCGCTGTATCACATTCAACAGGATGACGACCTCGCCCTCAAACACTGCCTTGAGGCAATAAAGGCTGGTCACGACGATCCAAACATCACCCTGCTCGCGGCCACGTTGCTGGAGCAAAACAACCAACTGGAGCAAGCGGAAGCATTATATGCCCAAATCCTCGACGGCAGCGGCGCGAAGATAGGCCTGTATCTGGCTGAATTTTTGATGCGCCAGAAGCGCGAATTAAACAAAGTGCTCGACACCTTCAACACTGCCAGCCTTCAAGAACCTGACAATCCACGCTGGCAACTACGGGTGGCACAAACCCAAATCGCTCGTGGATCTAAGAGAAAAGGGCTAGCCCTGCTGCGAGCGGTGCTAAATGACCAACGACTTAGTGAGACATTACGCCAGGAGGGACAGAATCTGCTGAAACAACACAGCTAACCTGTGCCCTATTCGTGATTAATGACAAAAGGCCGTCTGCATCATAATGCAGGCGGCCTTTTTATATTTCGATTTTATAACCATCCACAGGTAACACCCTGTCCATGGACGTTAACAGTTCATCTATTAATTATGCTGCGCACAACAAACAATATTTTTACTCCTTCGCACCTTGAGCCAGCGGCAACGTAAAGATAAAGCAACTCCCCTCGCCTAACGTGCTTTCCACCGCCAGAGTTCCCCCTTGGGCTAACACCATCTCCTTAACAAGGGCTAACCCCAGCCCCGTTCCACCAATCAACCGGTTATCACCATTATCGACGCGATAAAAATGGTCAAAAATTAGTTGTTGATCCTGTTCGCTGATCCCCATCCCCTCATCGCTAACCCAAACACGAATGGTTTGACCTTGTTGCTTCGCTCCCAGAGTGATGGTGCCGCCAGCAGGAGAGTATTTGATGGCATTAGAGACGAGATTTTTCAACACTTGCATTAAATGGTTTAAATTACCGCTCAATTGTGGCAATTGGCCCTGACACTCCAACTGCAAACAATGTTTTTCCGAGGCGTGACTGAATAGATGTAGAACCTCCTCCAACAACTCACGCATATTAATGCGTTCAGCAGGTGGCGCGTTTTGCCGCTCTTTGAGCCGTTGCAGATTGAGCAGATTATCGATCAATTCTTGTAATTTGCGGGTCTCCTTATAGAGTGTTTGTAGGCAGTCGATCCGCTGTTCGGCAGGAGGGTCATTTTCGAGCAGATATTCTGCGAAACCTAACATACCAGTCAATGGGGTACGCAACTCATGGCTTACCATCGACAACATCTCATTTTTTAACCGCTCCAGTTTAATTCTTTCAGTGATGTCCTGAGCCATCACAACAATAACCGCATCGCCTTCGATTTCAGTATGTTGCAGATGGAGTTCGACGGGGTAACAGGAACCATTTTTTCGCTGTATTTCGCTGGTAAGAACTAGAGTCTGTTGTTGATTTGTGCAAAGAGGCTGCAGATGTTGCTGCAGTAATTCGAAGGAAAATTCTGGCAGTAAATCGGCAATGGTCATTCTGCTAAGTTCGCCTTGAGTGTAACCAAGATTCTTCCGCGAGCCTAGCGTGGTACGAATCAGATTTAACCAATTAGCATCCACCATATAAATCTCTTCAAGGGATGAGTCGAGAATACGACCGAAGCGACTGGCCAATTGTTGAGCCTGTTTTAATTCGGTAATATCGAGCATGGTACCGACAATACCTGCCACATTTGACTGGCTATCAAAGAATAGCGCTTTGTGAAAAAAAACGTGGCGCGACTCCAACATCAGCGTTGTCAGCCACCTCTCTGGTAAAGAGGTCATAACTTGTTTTGCCAATGATATCGCATTTATTTTTTTCAAAGCCAAAGAATTCAACGCAAGCATTGTTAGTGCCGAGGTAGACACCGTTGATATCACGATAATACAAGGGGACGGCGATGGCATCGAGCACGGTTTCGGTAAATTCTTTCTCTGCCTGAATAGCCCTCTCGGCTTGGCGGCGCAAGAAGTTGGCCCGAGTCAAAAACAGCAC
>NBLY01000101.1 GCA_002084665.1 Desulfobacteraceae bacterium 4572_35.2
TTACCTCCACACGACAGACCGCAACTACCTGTTCAATCAGCAATTAACAGGGCAAGCTCCTTTCAGCTTGCGAGAATGACCGAGCTTAGCTCGGCGCACCAAAGACACTAAGAAAGGCTAAAGCAAATCATCAACCACACGGCACTCTTCCGTACAGTTTGACAGCAAATAAAGATAGGCGTAGAGTTGACGCACGGTACGGAATATTTCCGTACACAAATCACAAGGAGTGTAATCATGGCTAGCGCGCGTCTTGAAATGAGGCTGGAACAGGCAATCAAAGACAAAGCAGAGAAAGCATCTGCCCTTTTGGGGATGCGGAGTTTAACGGAGTATGTTGTGCGACTGGTAGAGGAGGATGCTTCTAAGGTCATTGCACAACATGAAAAACTAACAGTAAGCAACGATATTTTTATGCGCTTCGCTCATGCCTGTGATAATGCGAAAAAACCTAACCAATCCTTGCGTGATGCCGTTGCAAGCACACAAAGGTTAGGTATCGAGTGAAGGTATCAAAACAGTTTGTAGAACTCGATAAAAAGTGTCATGACCGCATATCATTTGATTGCGGCGAAGAGGAGCTAAACGACTTTATCAAAACAAAGGCTGCAAAACATGCGACAGCGGGGATCAATAAAACATTCGTGCTTGCTGGTGCCGATCTTTTGTCAAGCGGCCGGTATCCTATCGCGGCTTATTTTACAATAGCTGCTTCATCCATTGAAAGTGATTCATTACCAGTAGATCAGGCAAGAAGACTGCCCCATTATCCAATCCCGGTATTTCTTATTGCTCAACTTGCTGTTCACAGTGAGTGCAAAGGGCAAGGATTAGGCAAAGCGACTCTCGTTGTAGCCCTTAAGACGTTGCACAAGATAAGCCTTGAGATGCCCGCGTATGCCGTTGTGATCGATTGCCTTAACGATGACGCGAAATCATTTTATGAAAAATTTGATTTTGAACTATTGGAAACGGTCAACGGTAGAACCCGCCTATTTCTGCCGATGATGACGGTATCGACCTTATTTTAGCATCCCCGTTATTTTAGATCAAAAACATCCTCACACGGAGGCACAAAGACACTAAGGAGGGCACGGTCAAAGGCTGTTTTTAGCCTCATGATAAATTCCTTGACAAAAGTGGATAGTTCAAGGACGGGGCATAAAGGCAGTGAATCCTTTGATGTTGGTGTTATCTGTGTTCATCAGGTTTTGATCTTTTAATTTTTGACCTTTTTTTGAACACGGATAAGGGCGGATGAACACAGATATAAGCTTTAAGCAAAGTCTAAATCAAGGGCATGGTCTTGTGGTTTAAGGTCCACCATTCGTGGCTTTGTGTGAAAACTGGTTAATGTTGATACTATTGGCATGGTTTAAGTGTAAGTACAATTAATGCAGCAACAATCCTTCCACAAAAGAAAAATGGTTGTCCAAAGTATAAAGCGGCAGGCCATGCTGAAACGCTAGCGCAGCAATCCAAATATCATTTGTGGGGATGGGGGTTCCATTTTTTTTCAATGTATTCGAAATAGCACTGTAATGTTCAGCAGTATCGATATCAACTGGATAAATGGCAACCCGAGGAGAATCGAGAAATTGCCCCAGCTCATAACGGTTTTCTTTTATTCTATTGCCAGCCTTAAACCCAGAAAACAATTCGCCAATAGAAATTACGGAAATTCCAATGTGAGAAATGTGCCGCAGGCTGTCATTAACGTCACTATTACCCCGCAATAAATTAGAATAAATATTTGTGTCGATGATAATTTTGTTCATTTCCACAGCTCTTGATCAATCTTACGTTCACAATCAATTTTTTCTTGAATCGACAAATAGTCATCTTCTGACCATTTACCAAACAAATGATCCAGATCATGATACTCGGCAGTGAAGGTTTTCTTTTTATCAAGTCCAACAAATTTTTGTAGAACTTCGAGAACAAGTTGATTGACACTTTTATTGGATGCGGCCGCTCTATCCTTTAGCAAAGAAACGAGTTGATCATTAGCACCACGGATTGACATAGATTTCATAACATCCTCCAGTGAGATACATTGCTTGACTGCACATCGATATCACTATATGCACTCATCGACAAATTGTCAACAATCAGCAACTCAAATGACGATGGATCACCCCATAAATCCATTCGCACCGGAGACACAGAGACACTAAGGAGGATAAGATCAAAATCAAGGTCATAGTCTATAGTGATTAAGGTCTAAACTTTATGGCTCGGCGTGAGCTGGTTTTCTACCCTTGCTCTCAACCTATTTTAACGCGCTAATTTCAGCGCACGACAATCCTGTTTTATCGGCGATAGTTTGCACATCGAGTATATCAATTAATTTTTCAGCAATCTCTAGTGCTTTCTGTTTTTCTCCTTGCTCTAACCCTTGCTCTAACCCTTGCTCTAACCCTTGCTTTAGCCCTTGTTCTAGCCCTTGTTCTAGCCCCTTTTTAACCCCTTTCATCTCTCCTTTTATCTCCCCTATGGTGTAGGAGGATTCTACCATGCTGGCTTGATAATGAAGATCATCTTGATAACGCTCATAAGCGGCACGTTCGAGGTCGGGCAATTTGAGGATATCGAGTTCACGCTTGGCCTTGGTGATGCCTTGGGCGTTAAACTCGGCTTTAATCTCTTCGTTTTTGAGGAAGTAAATCCACTGGTCGAGGCTATTTTTGGCAATATCGTTAAAGTTGTTCACTTTTATCAGATAATATTCGGGAAATATTTGGTGAACGGTCTGCTGCTTATACAGGTGTTGCTGCTCGTCGGAGAGTTGCAGTTGATCGTGTTGATGCAGCCCTTTGAAGTTGGTGGTTCCGTGGTAGATATAATCGTCGCCTTGGCCGAGATCGAAATAAAGGATGTTGACGGAGATCACTTTGACGATTTGTGCGTAGGGGTCGCTTTCGTGTAGATGTTCGGTGATCACTTTGGAGGTTCCGTAGAGGATACGTTGCAAATAATCGAATTCACGCTCGTACTGCACTTCGATAATGATGATTTCGCCAGCATCGTTTTTTACTTTCAAGTCAACTCGATTAAACTTATCGCAACGATCGATTTTGTTGCTTTCGCTTTCGAGTATTTCGAGAATATGGATCCCCTCTTTGAGCAGTTCACTAAGAAACCCTTCTAATATCTCAAAATTAGCTTTGCTACGGAGCAATTTTTTCATTGCCCAATCGAAACTGATCAACCGACGCTGTGCCATAATAACCTCCATCTAAATAGTCTTTTTTGATACTGCCATTCAAGAGGGTGTTTTGCAAGGGTGTTGCGATGGATTTTAACAGTGTTTACGCTAAAGAGCTTTATCGCACCAAGGGTAAAGATCAATACAAAAGCGTTGTCACACGGAGACACAGAGACACTAAGAAGGGCTAAACATAAATCAAGATCAATACCTGAAAGCTTCTGGTTTCAAGGTACACCCTTGGTGACTTTGTGAGCCGATCTTGACCTTAGATCTAAAAAATCCTCAGTGTAATTACAGGCTAAAATTCTCAATTCGCGACAATTGCACCGCACTGTAATTAGGTTGCTGCATTAAGAATTGATAAATTGGTTTATATTTTTGCTCTCTAACTATATTTACCAATATACCCTCATCGAAATTCATATAATCGTGAATCATGGCATTGCGAAAGCCTACAGCCTGCATCAAGTCATGGTACAGCTCATCATTAATCAACCCAACCTCGTACAGAACAATAAAAGCATCTCGACCACGGCTTGGCACAAGTGGGCAATCATAGTGCTTTAAAATTCTGCGTGCTTTTCCTATTGAATTTTCGATAAGAATTTGCAATGAGGCTCGTGCAGCTCTCAGTTCGATTTTACTGAGTATACCAACTGAGCTTAGTTGATCACACAATGTGTCAAGCACCTCTTTTTCACATCCAGCTGTCTCAATCGTGCTGTTTAAATAGGCAGCAAAACTCATCAATATCTCCTTTAAGGACAACATATTGCGATTGAATACTGTTTAGTAGTGTCGGGATGGCAATCTGTAGGTCAACGACATCAAAATCTTCATCGGCCAAAGATAGCAAGATACCAAGATCAATACGAATTTTCGCTAAATGCCCCCAATCACAGTCTTGAGATTTATCCATCAAAACAGCAAAGTCATAATCGCTCTGGGCGTGAATCTGCACCCCATTGACGGAAGCCCTTGAGCCAAACAATAGTGCTAATTTCACATAGGGCAAACGGGAAAAGGCTTGCCGCAATGTATCGATAGGCAACTCCTTCACCCGACCATAAACCCTGCGTGACTCATGAATCATTCGCTGCTCCAGTTGAGATAGTCGACGGGACGGCGTTGACATGGGAAGTACAAATTTACTCGTGCCAGCACGCCAACGGAAGTCAGAGTCTACAGCATTGGGTGTAGTTTTAACATCAGATTTCATCCTGTCTTAAAAGCGTTCTCACACGGAGGCACAAAGACACTAAGGAGGGCTAAAGCTAAATCAAGGTCATAGTCTTCGGGGTTTCAAGGTCCACCCTTTGTGACTCTGTGGCTTTGTGTGAGCTGAATTTTATACTATTTTCTCCATTTTTTCTTACGAAGTTGTCTTTATCGGTACACCTCATCGTGGCTACCCACAGTCACGGGGACAATTTGATCTTCACACAGAATAAGTTCCAAAGTTATCCGGTAACTTATATTTATTGAAACAGCATGAATATCACTCAAACGACCTTTTAACCGATGGAGGCGCAATGCTGGATGAAAGGGGTCAAGTTCTAGCAATCGTAAAGTTTTTTCGTACTGGTCAATTAATTCAGAATGTTTTTTTACAAACTTGGCGGCTCTTTTGTTATAAGCGGGGGTGTAAAGGATGTGAAAACTCATGGCTCAAACTTTTGAACACGCACAATATGCTCATCAACGCTCTCTTTAACTCCCTTGCCTTCAGCAACTTCACGGCGAGTTTGATATAAAGCGGCCTCCAGTTCGCACTCCCGTAAACGATTATAGGTTTTCATATCCATGACAACATAACGATCTTTACCGCGTACAGAAATAATCGCCTCGTCTTGCTCCCGCAACACAGCATCAATCGAAACAACCCCTTTGGTTTTAATTTCATTTGCAGTAATCGTTCTCATTATCGCACTCCCAGTCATATCTCCCCAACAACCACCAACAATTTTTTCATAGTACCGTAAAGAGTACTTTAAGGCAAGGCAGGGCCAGTTATTTAGAGCCAGTCCCACACAGTTAAAAGCCCTGTCTCTATGGGATAGCGGTGTAAAATAATCCGCTAAAGGAAGCGTTTTTACCTCCTTTAGCGGAAACAG
>NBLY01000102.1 GCA_002084665.1 Desulfobacteraceae bacterium 4572_35.2
ACGAGGCCAAAATCATCGTTAATCATCGCCAAAATCTCTGTGGCTGTGCCGCTGGTGTTGATCACCTGAGATAAAATAATATCCTCATCAAGGTTCTTGATGAGATCACGAATAATCGTGGTTTTACCCGAACCAACTTCCCCAGCTAAGAGAATGAAACCGACTCGTTCCTGTAAACCGTATTGCAGATAACTGATCGCCTTCTTATGGGAATGACTGTTAAATAAAAACAGTGGATTAGGCACCAGCTCAAACGGTTTAGTATTGAGACCAAAATAAGTTTCATACATCTATAAATCCATAATTTGAGTTTGATTAAAGAGTAAAAAAACCTGTTTTCGCTACCACGTCAATGCAAGCTGAATAAAAACAATATTATTATTGTAGTCCTCATCATTTAGATTTGAATCACTGCGGTTATAGGTATAACCGCAAGATAGCCGACCTAATCGTAGCTGATGATAAAATTCAATGCGGCCGCTATAGCGGTCATAATTACGCAGATCCTGTTCTTGGTAATCTGTGTAACTCAAAAGCCAGATCAACCCTTTTTTATTGGTCAAAAGAATTTCACCATTCAGAGTCATCCCCCACGAATCATCTCGTCTATCGGTCTCAAGGTATTCATCACGACTCTGAAAAAGCCCAAGCTTGACGCTAGACCGATCAGAGTAGCCCAAATAAGCTGAATATTTCTGTTCGTGCTTTGCACCTTCATCGACACTCGCTGAGATATCATCCTGATAAGCGGCACCGAGGGTGAAAACACGTGAGAGTTGATAGTCGATCTGACCACCATACATGGGAGAATCGTAGTCTTCACTAAATTCGTAATCCAACCACGTAGCACCGGCCTCACCACGTATGGCGAGTCGCTCGTTGAGCTGCCAAAGCAAACCAAGGCTGGTATAGCTGCGATCATATTCCTCTTCACCGCTATCATCGAGCAATGAACGGCTAGCATTTCGAGGCCGATACTGAGTGTACCCACCACCAAGGTTAGCACTAATTCGGGGGCTTAATTCTTGAGTAAGCGTCGCGATATAATGGTGATATTCTGCATCATCGCCATCATCATCCTGATACCAAACATTTTCATATTTATAGTCAAAACGAGCTTGCAAAGTACGTAAGGGATTCAACAAAAGGTAGGGATTGATCATGAGTCGATTGCTGTCGGTCAAGTTAACTAACTGATTGGATCAAGTGACAAGTCAAAGAGTTTGGTGTTCCAATCGATTAACAAAGACGGTTGAATAAACGTAATAAAGTCACTCGCTTCATCACGTTCTAAAAAGATATTATCGTTATATTCTTCGCGCAGAGACAACGTTGGAACAATATGAAGCTCCCCCCACGCCACCGATGACACCAACACACTGACGATCAACAGGGTAAAAATGATCTTCGAATGATTCATATAAATCCCCCTTCAGACGACTTACTTATAACCATAATATCCGTAATAACCATTCTTGCCGCCACTGTGAATCTGGTTCACACCATTACAGACGACACCAAGTAAGTTGTAATTTTTCAGTAGGCTAAGAGCCCGGGTCACTTTATCCATAGAGGTATATCCCTCCCGAACAACGAACAGCACCCCACCAACGACACTGGCGATAAACTGAGGTTCGGCAAAAGGTAGCAGTGGCGTAGTGTCGACAATCACATAACGGTCAGGGTAGCGATTTTTAATCTCAACCAACAAATTCTGCATGCGGTTAGAGGAGAAGAGTTCCACAGGATTTGAAACCGTACGCCCAGCAGGAAGGACCGACAGTTTTCCAATACCGGTTTTAACTAATGCCTCACTGACATCAAGACCGTCTAAAGCACAATCAGTCAGTCCTACCGAGGACTCCATTTCCAAATATTTTAAAACGGTAGGACGGCGGATATCGGCCTCAACAAGCAACACAGTATGGTCAAATTCTTGTGCCAAAGTGATCGCTAAATTTAAAGCGGTAAGAGTTTTGCCTTCACCACCAATGGCACTGGTAATCATCAACGATTTATCAAAACGGTCCAACTGCGCAAGTTTAACGATGACCGATTTAAGTTTGCGGTACTGCTCAGAGGTTGAATCGGTTTCACCGCTTGCCGTAACAAGAAATGGATTACGCACAGGCGGAAACGGCACCGTGGCGAAGGCTTCATGACAGGTGTTATAATGTTCCGTCTGGTCATCCTTCCTATCGTGACATGGATCGTCATCTGATGGTAGTGACCCAGTGGTCATCTCGTCAGGTAAGACAGTAACGACCGATTCACGATTTTTCGCTGCCAATTCGATAGCTTTTTCGATGCGACTCATATTTCAATCCCCTTCTAATGTAGACGCTTTACAAGGTCCGAAACCAGCGTATCGATCTGAGCATTGGCGATCAAACTATCCAACACCGTCATGCCAAGCAGATCGTGACCAATCATAATGACGATGAAAACGAGACAGATTCCAGCATAGGAGTAAACGAGGCGATCCCTCTTTTTATCTCGTTTGCTTTCTTCTTCGTTATACATAAGAGGGATTTCAGCCAATACCGTTATTCCGAGAGCACGGATGGCATCGGCATCTTTGACGGTATCATCTAACTTATCCCGAAGAACCACAGCACCAACCCCTGCACTAAGGCCGACAAAAAGCCCCAAAATCATCTTCATTAAACGTTTAGTTCCCACCGGAAAAGTTGGCAAAATCGCTGGATCGAGAATCCGAAATGTTGTCGCCTTATCTGCCACTTCCATCTGTTTTGACACTTCAGCAATTCCAACACGTGCAATCAATGTTTCATACACATTTCGATTCATGTTCCGTTCCCGCTCCATATCAGCCAGAATCTTTTTATCCTGCGGAAAGTTTTGCAAAATCTGCCTATTACGATTAATCTGCTCCAACAATTCACTTTCCTGAGCCTGTAAAGCCTTAAGGTCAGACTGAGTGGTATTCAAACGCATTTTCAAATCGACAAATATTGGATTTTCGAGTGGATTATAGGTCCCCTCTGAATCAACGACTATTACATCTGGCTCCAACAGTTGACGTTTTTCAAGCTCAGCTATCTGCTCCTTAATCTTGATTACGCCTGGATATTGATCGTTATAGACAAGCAACATATCCTGTAGATGATCCATTAAGGAATCGATCCGCATCTCGTCGTTCGATCCCCCCATCAGGTCATCAAATGAACTGCCATTTGAAGACTCCATGGACTCCATCACCACCAACTGCTCCTTCATGGCACTAATCTTGGCTGACAACTCATTTATATTAAGTTGTAAGCCTTTTATTTTAAGATTACTGTCTTTAATCTCATCAAAAATTGATTCCTCGGTTACGGTAGAAAATATTCCTGTTTTTCTCCGGTAATTGTTAATTTCACTTTCAAGCTTATCTAACTTTTTCTTATAAAAATCGACCTGTTCAGCAAGAAAGTTTCCAGCACCAAATGATTCTTCACGTTTAGCAGATATGTTTTCTTCAACGTAGGTTGTCACCAAGGTATTAATATAATTTTTTGCAAACTGGGGGTCTGAATTCGTAAATGAAACAAAGAAAAGATCTTTCCCTTTGATATTGATTACTGTTGTTTCTCGACAATTACGGATCAAATATTCAAAGGCCTCAGCGGTACCGGCCATGACATCCATATCCAACTTTTTCAAAACTCGCGAAATAATATCTCTGCTGAGCATATGATAGCGTAGGACTCGAATTCGATCATCCATCGACGGTGATACCGTCAGCCCTTTCATCAACCGATTCACCACATTAGCTTCGATAAAAACTGTACTTTCTGCCTTATATTGTTTGACGGAAAAAAAACTTCCGAAAACAATCAACAATGCCGTTGTCGTCGCAACAATCACAAAGATATAGCGCCGGCAATACAGTAGATGAAGATATTTTTTTATCTGAATCGTTGGAGAGTCCATTGAACACCTGTCATTTAAAAGATGATAAAATTCATCGCAGAACATTCAGCCATTAAAATCACACTTAAAACATCCCTTCTTTGACCAACACATAATCCCCACGCTGAAGAGTAATGTTGTGTTCCAACTCTCCATCATTCATCAAGTCATCCAAATTAAGTTTAATACGCACCCGGTCATCACTGAGCTCATTGCCCTGTTGATCAAATTTTTTACGCAGAATCGAGACAGCGCTAGCTTTAGCAAATTTAGTAAAACCTCCCGACTCAAGAATGACATCGAGAATCCGCAAACCATCGCGATACATAATCGCCTGGGGGGTATTCACGGCACCGACGACATACACCTTATTTAGTTCGTTGCTAGGGAAAAACAAAATATCATCAGACATCAAAGCAATATCTGCCTTAATGTTACCGTTAATAAAAAGATCATAGATATCGACAGTCAATTTTTCACCGTCACGCATCAGTGAGGCTCGTTGCAAGTCAGCATTGACAATGCCTTCGACCCCACACATAAGTTTAAAAAGGGTGGTACGACCTGTTAAAACAATAACTTGTGACGGTACTCCACTACCCGAAATATAGATGCGATTATTTGTTATCCCCACCACAGTAACAGTCACAATGGGGGCCTTAACATAATCTCCAAGGATAGCCGTCAATTCTTGTCCCAGTTGTGACGGGGTAAAACCTGTGGCCACGACATCTCCAGCAGCAGGTAACGTGATTTTGCCGTCAGGGCGAACGACGACATTAACACTCAACTCTGGGACACCCCATACGGCGACACTCAGGCTATCACCGTCACCGATGATATAATCTGTACTCCAAGCAACACTCGTGAAAAACATCCCTAAGACACATAGAAATAAGAGTATTCGTTTCATCTATCTCCCTCCGCGACCAAAGAGTACGACCTTGACCGTCTCTAAAATGATGAGAACATCAAACAGAACAGTATAATTTTTAATGTAATAAAGGTCATAACGTAATTTTTCCAACGCATCTTCATCTGAAGCACCATAGGGATAACAAATCTGCGCCCATCCTGTGACTCCAGGTTTCATGAAGTGACGTGTCGGGTAATAAGGAATTTTCTCGTTGAGTTGCTCGACAAATTCTGGTCGCTCTGGGCGAGGACCGACCAGACTCATCTCCCCTTTCAGCACATTAAATAGCTGAGGGAACTCGTCCAATCTAGTTTTACGCAAAAACTTGCCTACCTTAGTGATCCGCACGTCATTTTCAGTCGCCCACACGGCACCAGTTTCTTTTTCAGCATCCTGACGCATGGTACGAAACTTATAGATCGTAAATGGTACTTCACGTTCACCGACCCGAATTTGTCGGAAAAAGATGGACCCTGACGAGTCGCAGCGAA
>NBLY01000103.1 GCA_002084665.1 Desulfobacteraceae bacterium 4572_35.2
TGAAAGGAGATACGCTGTGCCGGTGAACAATTGCGTTGCGCTGAACCAACGGGCTCGCTATCCCCCACTGACACCACCTTGATCTTGTTGCCTATTTCGCTATTTTGGCCATTGCCGACGGTGACAACAACGTCAAATTTGACCACAAAAGTATCATCAGTATTAGCATCCATGCCCAAGGGTCTGACTTCCGCTTGCGCCTGCCTAACAACAATTCTAACATTAACCCGCAGTATTCGCTCACTCGAAAGCAAAATTATGCTTGGTTTTGCATCAATAAATCTAAGCGTAAAGACAGTACGGCTCAATCAACCAATCCGTTAAAACAGAACTAAACCAGATGGTCAAAATCGATCAAAATGGCTGTTGGAATAAACGTATCTAGCTCAACTTGACTACGCCCCGTCAGTTGCAGACTAAATTGACTCAACAACTCCACTTCACGTTGAAAGAAACGCTCAAATTCACCCCGTAACTCGATTAGTTCAAGCGGGTCACAATCGACAAAATTTAAAGTGCAATAACTATCACAAAATACCCTTGAACTGATATCAACCAGAGGAATACCATGCAAACGGCACGTTAGTGGGCGATAGTCATAAACCAGACAACGTCCATCTTCATCCAACAGTGGGCACGGGGTGAGATCATCTTCGGGCATGTTAAGCCATTGATCATGGGACAAATGGTTAAGAATAAAAGGGGGATGAAAATCTGGCCATCGCCACTGTAGTTGTTGGAGACGAACATCAACTCGGGCGAGGACATCACGTTGCCGCGCTGTTGACAATTTTCGAAACCCCTGTTGCAGTAAGTAGGCATCAAGTAGGGTGATATCAAACAATCCACGACAACAACCAGAACAGCCTTCACGACAAGCCATTTTATCACCGTGCGCCTGTAGGCAGTCACTAAACCATGTGTCTACCTGAGTTAACAGCTGACGATAGTGATCAACGATTTCAATATTCATTTAGAAATTCAACAGTTCTATAGAGGGGAACATACGCGATATATTGGCCCTAGAGTGCATTAGTGTTTTTAGGCACCAGATACACTTCAATATCTTGAAGGCTTTGGGGCCGACTAAAGAGGTAACCTTGACCGTAACGGCAGCCGTGGGAATAGAGAAATTGCCGCTGCGCTTCATCTTCGATCCCTTCAGCAATAACGTTAAGATTCATGTTGCGCGCTAAGTCGATAATCGTTGTCGCAATCGCTGCATCGTTCGAATCGGTTACCACATCACGGACAAAAGACTGATCAATTTTCAACGTATCGATCGGAAATCTTTTTAAATAGGCTAACGATGAGTACCCTGTACCGAAATCATCGATGGAAAGCTGTACACCTAACTCGTGTAATTGCGTCATGGTGTCAATGGCACTATTGACATCATTCATCAAAACACTTTCGGTGATTTCCAGATCAAGATAATTGGGATCAAGCCCTGTTTGAGCTAAAACCTCCGTCACCATTGCGACCACATTTTTTTGATTGAACTGGCGCGCAGACATGTTGACAGAAATTCGAATCGGTTCATAACCTTGATCTTGCCACTGTTGACACTGCGAACAGGCACTACGCAACACCCATTCACCAATTGAAACAATTAATCCTGTTTCCTCGGCGAGGGGGATAAAGTCTGCTGGAGATATCATCCCCTGCTCAGGATGAAGCCAACGCACCAGCGCTTCAACACCAATAACACTACCAGTCTCCAAGTCCACCTGAGGTTGGTAATGGACAACCAATCGATCTTGATCAACGGCCTGTCGTAACGCGCCCTCAAGCCTCAATAGCTCGTTGGCACGTTCATTGACTCCCGAGGTATAGAAACGATAGTTCGATGAATCTCTTCGGCAACTAAAATGACATTTTCAACGCTCGATATTTGATCGAGAACGATCCCGAATTCATCGCCACTAATTCGGGCCACAGTATCCACATCCCGCGCACATTTCTGCAGACGCTTAGCAACTTCACACAGCAGTTGATCACCAAATTCGTGGCCGAGAGAATCATTGATCTTCTTAAATCGATCTAAATCGAGAAAAAGAACAGCCACCTGTGACTTGGCCATCCGTGCCATTGATATAGCGTGTTGTAATCGATCACGAAATAGTTGTCGATTCGGCAATTCTGTTAACACATCATGGTAGGCTAAATATTCAAGATGACTTTCATTCTCGCGTAACTGATGCTCTGACTTCTCCCGTTCAATTTCAGCACTCACCCTTACCGCCATGATCGCCAAAACATCTTTAGCACGGCTCATACTCTTTATGGGGCTACGTGACAATACACTGAGCACCCCAATAATTGTACCATCGTGACTGCGAAGTGGTGTGCCGACATAGCCCTCAGCTTCCAAATCACGCACAATAAAACTATCGGGAAAGTGATTGATCAGCCCTTCACTAACAAGACACATGCCGTCATTAATCACCTTTTCGCAAGGTGTCTTGGCAATATCAAAATTGTATTCAGAAAGAAAGTCGCCATCGCGCAATGTTGCTAGAGAAGTTATCTTACCATCACCGTACAAACGGCCAACAATGACACAATCAGCTTCAAACCACTGACATAATTGTTCAGCAACACGGTTGTAGCACTCCGACCCAGTATGGCCAATCGTACTTTCAACCAGTGTCTGCATAGCTGTTTCGATCTGTTTCAGTGAGGTAATATCCTGAATTGTGCCAACAAGTCCCATCATCTCACCATCACGGTTAAAGATTGGTGCTTTGTTAAAAAGAAAATCTAGCGTATTGCCATCGGGGCAAGTAAATTGATTTTCGTAGGTTCGGGGCTGCTGGGTCGCAAACAAGTTTTGATCTTCTCGCAGCCCAATGACTGAACGCTGTCCAGAGAGTATTTCATTGACAGTATGCCCATGCATCTCCTGCCGCGATAAACCAACAATATCCTCATAGCTTTTATTACAGCCCAAGTTGCGCCCGTCATTGTCCTTGTAAAAAACAGGATTAGGGACAGCATCTAGCAGGCTCTGCAAAAAGTGGAGTTCATCTTGACGTTTATTCTCTAGCGTCAATCGCTCTAGTTCGGCAGATGCCCGCAATGCAAACATATGCAACGCTGTTTCGATTAACGATAAATTATGCAACGGCTTGCGGCTAAAAACAGCCAAAGGACCGAGGACCGTACCAGATGAATCGATCAGAGGAACGCCAACATAACTGTTAACATCAAGTTGAATGGCGAGATGATCTAACGGGAAAAGTTCAAGAACACTATGGGGATAACGCTGGTAACCGTTTTTAACAACCACTTCACATGGGGTATTTTCTATTCCAAACTCTATATTATCAATGGTTTTACCATCGGCATAAACGGCAACAGTGCGAACAACTTCACAGGTTTCTGACGTAAACTGACCAATAAAAGCGTAATCAGCCTCTGCTACACGCGCCAGCTTGGTTACCAGTGCAGCAAAAAACTCTTTGCCCACTAATTGCATTAAATCATCACAAAGATCGCGTAGGATTTTTTCGTTACTATCTGTATATACCTCAACTGACATCAATCAAACTTTCGATTTGCAACAGCAACTCAGAACATACATAAATCAGAATACGGAAAAATATTCATAACATTTTTTTATTAACAGTGCGAACACAAACGACACAGTTATAATTGTGAACTTCCATCGCTGCAGATTGATCACTTAAAAAGGACAACGCCCAATAGCGGCGACAATCTGCGTCAAAAGGCGTAGCCGTCCAGTAGATAGCTCGCCCTAGCCGAGCCACACTGTTTCTACGTCCACCCGACACATCCAACAACCCTTCCAATTCCGCCCATGTTGGCAACCGCCAGTCGTAATGGTTATCAAGTTCCAGTTGCTGGCAATATCTCTTGGCATCCTTATGCCAAAAACGGCGATTAAATGTCTGAACTTGCCAAAACTCAGCTTCGCGCTGCTCCCACTGTAGCGAAGATTTTGTTACTGCGCTCGAAGCCACATAGAAAAAAAATACTCCTCCAATGACTGCAACGACAAATAATGCGCCAGCCAAATAAAGTATGATTCTCTTATTCTTCGTTAAACCACTGTTATGCATGTTGTTGCCTCAGTCAAAGATATGGTACGATTCACTCGATTGAATGCAACAATATTGCCACCACATACACTTTCAGACATTAGCCACCATCAACCCTCTTAATAGCGACAAAATATTTCATGAACAAATCAATAAATGACCTCAAAAAACTCCCTTCGATCGACAGCCTTCTTCTCGAACCACAACTCGCAACGGTCATTGCACCCCACTGCTTAAAAGTTGAGGCCGCTCAAGAAGCCGTCGATGACTGTCGAAAGCAGATATTACAGGGTAATACGCCACAGAATGGCATAACGGATGTGATTATAGTTGATACCATCCAGCGTTTAAAGGCAAAAGCACAACCATCACTGCGTGAAGTGATCAATGCAACAGGAACCCTGCTGCACACCAATCTCGGCCGCGCACCACTAAGTGAAGCAGCGCTACAATCGATGAACACCGTCGCCAGATCGTATTCAAACTTAGAGCTTAACCTTGAGACAGGTAAACGTGGCCACCGCTACAGCCACATCGACACCCTACTCTGCCGCCTTACTGGTGCCGAAGCCGCTGCCGTAGTCAATAATAATGCCGGAGCGGTGTTGTTAGCCCTGACAGCACTGGCGCAAGGTGATGAAGCCATAGTTTCGCGCGGGGAGCTGGTTGAGATCGGCGGAGCATTCCGTGTCCCCGATGTGATGGAAGCTGGCGGCGTTCTGCTGCGTGAGGTTGGCACAACCAATAAAACTCACCTACGCGATTATAAAACCGCAATCAACGACAACACGGGATTACTACTAAAAATCCATACCAGCAATTATCGTATTGTTGGTTTCACCGATTCGGTACCTGCGGCTGAGATGGTGGCCTTGGGCAAGCAACATAAAATTCCGGTCATGGAGGATCTTGGCAGCGGAATGCTTTTTGACCTGACCCCCTTTGGCCTCCCCAAAGAACCAACGGTTAAAGAGGGTGTGGCAGCAGGAATTGATGTGCTAACTTTCAGTGGCGACAAACTTCTTGGTGGACCTCAAGCGGGACTCATTGTCGGTAAAAAGTGGGCGATAGATAAAATCCGCAACCATCCCCTCGCTCGGGCATTACGGATCGACAAACTGACCCTTGCAGCCCTTGAAACCACACTCAGTCACTACCTTGATGAACAGCAAGCTCTTGACGAAATACCTGTATTGCGAATGCTAAACATGTCCACTGAAAGCCTCGAACAACGAAGCCATGACTTTAAAGAGCAACTTCAGCAACGTGTAACTCAAAGCTGCACAGTGGAAATAATTAGCGAGAACTCCTGTGTCGGCGGTGGCGCACTACCCATCACCAACCTCCCCGGAACCGCTCTAGCGTTGACTCCGCTGCAACTTACCCCTGATCAACTTACCAACCGCTTACGCAGTGCACAACAAGCGGTGGTTGCACGAATCCAAGAGGACCGCGTCATCATCAATTTGCGCACGGTTTTTCCAAATCAGGAGGTCACATTGATCCAGACCATTGCCAGCAGTCTCCAACAGAAAAATAACTAATCATGTCAGCATCTCGAATAAAAAACATCATTATCGGTACTGCCGGCCACGTTGATCACGGAAAAACAGCTCTCATTCAAGCTCTGACAGGAGCAAAGACAGATCGCCTCAAAGAGGAGCAGCAACGGGGGATCTCAATTGACCTCGGTTTTGCCTCGTTCGAATTGCCAAACGGTGATCATGCTGGCGTTATTGACGTTCCAGGACACGAAAAGTTTATCAATAA
>NBLY01000104.1 GCA_002084665.1 Desulfobacteraceae bacterium 4572_35.2
TTGACCTTTGGTGCCAATGTGTTCGCAGCTCTGCTTGATGGCGCTCATCATCAGGATACGCTGGCCCTTAATCCCTGTGTCACTGAAAACCCTGCACTCCTCGATGCCCTTATCGGCATCTATGAACGCAACTGTCTTGGTTATGGTTGCAGTGCCGTCCTCCCCTATAGTCAACCACTGATTCGCTTTGTCGCTCATCTGCAACAGCTTGATATGGAGTCGAATGGCAAATCGGTTAATCGTGAGGGGGTGCCCCTGCCGTACGATAGTGGGCCGATCATCTTTGGCGAACCTGGCACCAATGGCCAACACTCCTTTTATCAGTTATTGCATCAAGGCACACAGGTTGTGCCATTGCAGTTTATCGGTTTTCAGCACTCACAGGGGGGGGGCGACCTCCAAGTGGATGGTTCAACCAGTCAGGATAAACTCAATGCTAATCTGGTCGCCTGGTCAGCCCAGCAGTGATCCAAACACCTCTTTTGCTGGTCAACGCCCTTCAAGCCTTATCTATGGCGAACAACTCACACCGTGGGTCTTGGGGGCGTTGTTAGCGCACTTTGAAAATAAGGTGATGTTTCAGGGTTTTTTGTGGAACATCAACTCGTTTGATCAAGAGGGTGTTCAGCTTGGTAAGCGGTTAACGCAGCAAATCTTAACCGATCATGTTGATGATGAGGCACTGAAAGTTTTAGCTGAAATGTTAGCTGTTCAAACTTTACACTCATAATTATAACCACGACCATTGGCGTTGGTAACGTCAGAGCGTGAAGTTGTTGAGTGTTTCTTTTTAAAGGGTTCGTGGAGGGTGGAATGATGCTCATTGCTGGTGATATAGGTGGAACGACATCCCGTTTTCAATGGCTGGATACCCTTAACGCCAATCAACTCTCTGCACCTGTCTACTATAGCAGCAGTGACTTTCCCACCTTTACGGCTCTGCTGCTGACGCTGGTAGACGAACACCAACTTCCCCCAATTGATGTGGCTTGTTTTGGCCTCCCCGGGCCGATAAACGATACCAGCGTAGATGTCACAAACTTGTCGTGGCAGATCAACCCTTGTGATGTGAAAAGCGCATTAAACTGCGATGATGTGGTGCTTCTCAACGATTTTCACGCTATCGCCTTGGGCCTCAATTCACTCGCCGACGAAGCATTGATTTGCCTGTACTCAGGGCAACATGATGAGCACGGCAACCGGCTGATCGTCGGTGCCGGCACGGGGTTTGGAGTCGCTCCTGTTTGTCACATTGGTCAACAGTTTTACCCGCAACCTTCTGAAGGTGGCCATATCGCTTTTGCCCCAGTTAACCGCCAACAGGAGACGTTGCTGGCATGGGCGCACCGCGATCGTGCTCATATCAGTTACGAATATTTTTTATCGGGCAAAGGGTTGCAGCGCCTGTACCAATTTTGTTGTGTAGGCCATGGGATTTGTCCCAATGCCTTGACTGCAGCGCATATTCAGCGTCAGGCAGAGAGTGGGGATGATCTGGCTGTTGAGGCGTTGCGGTTGTTTGTCATGATTTATGGTCAATTTATCGGTGATCTTGCGCTGATTTGGCCTGCTCGCGCTGGGATTTATATCGCTGGCGGGATTGGGGCTAAGATCTGTTCATGGATGATGAGTGCTGATTTTAAAGATTCATTCCTCGCTAAAAATGAGATGAGTAAATTGGTGGCAACTATGCCTGTGTATTTGATTGTTGATGAACATGTGGGTCTCGCTGGTGCATTGGCGAAAGCACGCGATACTGCAACGTCAATGCGATTGAACCGCGATGGAGAAAAAACACAATGAAAACTTATTCAAAAATCACCGAGTTGACCCGTAACACCCTAGCGTTAGTGTTGGCAGGGGGGGAAGGCAGCCGCCTTAAAGATTTAACTCAGTGGCGCGCTAAGCCTGCCGTCCCTTTTGGTGGAAAATATCGGATTATCGATTTTGCTTTGTCCAATTGTGTCAATTCCGATATCCGCCGCATTGGTATCTTAACCCAATATAAATCGCACTCATTGATCCGCCATATTCAACGTGCGTGGAGCTTTATGCGTTACGAAGTCGGTGAATTTGTTGAATTATTGCCAGCGCAGCAACGGTTAGGCAAGCAGTGGTATCAAGGGACGGCCAATGCACTCTATCAGAATCTTGATATTATCCGCTGCCACAATCCTAAATATGTTTTGGTTTTAGGTGGTGACCATATCTATGCCATGGACTATCGGCCGATGATTGAAGCGCATGCTCAATCTGGTGCCGATGTCACCGTCGGTTGCGTTGAGGTGCCACGCCTTGATGCCACTGGATTCGGGGTGATGTCTGTCGATGATTCCATGCGCATTACCCGCTTCACCGAGAAACCAAAACAACCAGAGGCGATTCCCGCTAAGCCCGATAAGGCATTGGCGTCAATGGGGATCTATATTTTTTCCCCCGAGTTTTTATTTGATAAGTTGATCAAAGACAATGATGATCCGTTGTCATCAAAGGATTTTGGCAAAGATATTATCCCGTCAATTATCGCTGACAACCATGTCCAGGCCTACCCTTTTGTTGATGAACATGGTGTGCCCAGTTATTGGCGCGATGTCGGTACCATCGAATCCTACTGGAGCGCCAACATGGATCTGTGCTCCATCCAGCCCGAACTGAATTTATATAATGAAGATTGGCCTATTTGGACCTATCAAGCACAAATGCCGCCGGCTAAATTTGCTTTTGACGATGAAGGTCGCCGCGGTGAGGCCATTGATTCGATGGTATCATCTGGGTGTATTTTGTCCGGTGCCCGAGTCAAACGTTCTGTTGTTTTTAGTGGTTGTGTTGTCCGTAGTTATTCCTCTATTAAGGATAGTGTTATTTTGCCCCATGTAGATATTGGACGAAATTGTCGCATCACCAAGGCGGTTATTGATAAATCCTGTGTGATTCCTCCTAACACGGTGATCGGCGAAAATCGTGCCGATGATGAACAGCGTTTTTGTGTCGATGAACATGGCATTGTATTGGTGACTCCCGACATGTTGGGGCAAGATATCCATGGCGTGCGCTAGCAGGCTGGCGGACATTACAAGAACCTACTGCGAATCAGCTAAACTTGGCCCATATTCCCGTCCATTTTCGATAAATAGGCTCACTATGCGCTCTTAAATGGTCGAAAATCTGATCTCGAGTCAGCTGTTTCTCGCTACGGCTCGTCAAGCCCAACAACCTGTTAAACAATTCCATTATTTTGACTCAGCAGTTACGAGGAGAGCTGATTATGACAGATAAAGTTAAAGTCGCGCTATGTTGGCACATGCATCAACCCTATTACCGCGATGGTCTTGACGGTTCCTACCATTTGCCTTGGGTGTACCTCCATGCCATCAAAGATTATGCTGATATGGCTGCTCATTTGGAGTCTTTTCCGACGGCGCGCGTTGTGGTAAATTTTGCACCTGTTTTGTTAGAGCAGCTCGATGATTACGCCCACCAGATGCGCCAATGGCTCCAGCACGAAACACCGATGCACGACCCGTTGCTAAATTTGTTGGCTGGAGAAACAGAGCTGCCGGCTAGCGCCAACCATGATCGATCGTCATGCGCCGTATCGCGCTCTGGTGAATATTGCTTTAGAGCCAACCATGATAGATCGTCATGCGCCGTATCGCGCTCTGGTGGATATTGCTTTAGAGCAATACAGCGCCGGCGAGTTAGATACCCTTCGCGTTAGTTATTTGCGGCCACAGTTTTTTGTCGATTTGATCATGTGGTATCACTTGGCACTCGCGTTGATCAGAGGATCCTGATCGAAGTGATTGCCGATGTGATCGAAGGGATTGTGCCACGCTACCGAGCATTGATGGAGTCGGGCCAGATCGAATTATCTATGACCCCTTACGGTCATCCCATTGTGCCGCTGTTGATCGATTTTAAGGTGATGGAGCAGAGCCAACCTGATGCTGAAGGGCCACGGTATGAAACATATCCCGAAGGGCTGGAGCGCTCACGCTGGCATATTGAGCGCGGCCTGGCAGTATTTAAAGATCATTTTGGTGTGCACCCTAAAGGTGTTTGGCTCTCTGAAGGGGGAATTAGCAGCGAGGCCTTGTCGTTGCTTGATTCATTTAATATTGCTTGGACAGCTTCAGGTGAGGGGGTGTGGCGGGCCTCATGCGAGGCTTCAAAGGTAAGTTCTGAATTGATGGAGCATAAAAAGCTGCTGTACCAGCCGCTGCGCCATCCTCCGCATCAATGTATGTTGTTTTTTCGTGATGATGGCCTCGCCGATCTGATTGGCTTTCAGTATAAAGATTGGGCTGCAGAAGATGCCGCGCGTGATTTGTGTAAACATCTGGAGAATATCGGTGAATTTTTAGATCAAGAGGTCGGTGAACATGTGGTGAGCATTATTCTTGATGGTGAAAATGCGTGGGAATATTACCCTGATAATGGCTACCATTTTCTGCGCGCGTTGTATCAAAACTTGACAGAAAATAACCAACTAGAGATGGTGACGTATAGTGATCTGTTGCCGGTTCTCGATCCTAGTGGTGTTCAGCAGTTGACGGTTTTAAAGGCGGGCAGCTGGGTTTATGGCTCCTTTTCTACTTGGATTGGTGATAAAGATAAGAACGCGGCATGGGATCTATTAGTGGAAGCCAAGAGCTGTTATGATCAAGTGCTCGCCTCTGGGTTGTTGTCAGCGAAAAAAGAGCAAGACGCGACACGGCAACTGGCTGTGTGTGAAGGTTCTGATTGGTTCTGGTGGTTTGGTGATCATAATCCCGCCGAGAGCGTGCGCGACTTTGATCAGCTCTTTCGCCGCCATTTGACCCGTTTGTATCAAATGCTCGAAAAAATTCCACCGCAAAAATTGAAAAATCCACTGTCTCACGGCGGCGGCGATAGTGAAAATTCTGGAACGATGCGGCGTAATTAAACTGTTTCGTACCCCGATTAAGGGTCGATCGCAGCACACAATGAACTGAAAGCAGAGTGACGGATGAGAAAAGCAGGGGTATTGTTACATCCTACATCGTTACCACATGGAGTTTTGGACCACCATGTCGAGAAATTTCTTGACTGGATGGTCGCGGCGGGCTTGTCGGTGTGGCAAATGCTGCCCCTCTGTGTGCCACATCAAGATCGTTCTCCATATCAGTGTTATTCAGCCTACGCTGTAAATCCTGCTCTGCTGCCGAATGGGGAAGGTTGGCATGACAGCGATGAACAAGGTTTTGCTAGTTTTTGTCGTAACGAAGCGTTTTGGCTCGATGACTACGCACTTTTCATGGCGCTGAAACAACATCATGATTACCTATTATGGTCGCAGTGGCCCGATCGCTATCGTTATCGTGATGCTGCAACGTTGTCGCAGTTTGCGCTGGATAATCAGCACTCGTTGCGAGCTTTAAAAAAAGAGCAGTACAGCCTATTTACTCTGTGGCAGCGGGTACGCGAATCAGCGCATCAACGGGGCATTCAGCTCTTTGGTGATATCCCTATCGCCGTCTCTTACGATAGTGCCGATGTATGGTCGCAGCCGCAGCTGTTTAAGTTAGATGGTCAATTACAGCCAACTGTGGTGGCGGGAGTGCCGCCAGATTATTTTTCAGAAAAAGGTCAATTGTGGGGCAATCCACACTATAATTGGTCGGTGATGCAACAAAATAATTTTAGTTGGTGGCGTGCGCGGATGACCAACGCCTTGCGGCAGTTTGATTTTGTCAGAATTGACCATTTTCGCGGCTTGCAAGCATTGTGGGAAGTTCCCGCCGCTGCGCCAACAGCTATAGATGGCTGTTGGGTTGAGACCCCTGGCCGTGAGCTGCTAACAGTATTGAAGAACGATTTTCCCCACATGCCGTTTGTGGCCGAAGATCTCGGTTTGATCACCGCAGAGGTGGTGGCATTGCGCGATGATTTCGATCTGCCCGGGTTGTCGGTGTTGCACTTTGGGTTTGATGGTAATCCCGACAATCCTCATAATTTAGATAATCAAGCGGAGAACACCGTTGTCTATACGGGAACCCACGATAATAATACCACGTGCGGTTGGTTTGATTCGCTCCCAGTCGATGTTCAGCAGCAGGTGTTGGCAAAATTACCACAAGATAGTGGCGAGATGCCGTGGCCGATGATTATCGCTGCGCTGCATTCACCGGCCCGTTTAGCCATTATCCCCATGCAGGATTGGCTAGCACTTGATGGTGCTCATCGAACCAATACACCCGGCACGATTGATCACAATTGGAGTTGGCGCTTTAGTTGGCAACAGGTTCCAGAAACTTTGGCGCTGAAAATTCGCTGTTGGCTACAACAGAGTGAGCGCATTTCATCTGAGGATAAAGCAAATGGTGTGTGAATCTCAGCGTAGTGAAAATTTTGATCTGTATTGCCTCCAACACGGTCGTCATTATGACCCCTTTGTGTTGTTGGGCTGTCATGCTGTTGATCAACAGTGGGAGGTGCGTGCGTGGTTGCCGTGTGCTAAAACGGCGCAAATTGTTGATGGACCGAGATTGCTCCGCAGCGCGCAGAGTTCGCTGTTTACGGCTCAACTCAGTGCTGAGGAAAAAGAGGCGTTGCCGCGTCACTATGAAGTGGAGTGGTACGATGAACAGGGCGAGGTGCATCGTCGGTTCTGCCCCTATACCTTTGAACCACAAATTGGTGAACTCGACCTGTACTTGTTTGCTGAGGGCCGCCATTGGAATCTGTATCAAGTTCTTGGTGCCCAGCTTTGCCAGATTGATGGCATCGAAGGGGTTCAATTCGGCGTGTGGGCTCCTTCGGCAGAACGGGTGTCGGTGGTGGGTGATTTTAATGGTTGGAATGGTCAGTGCCATCCGATGCGTTCACGTGGCCGATCTGGAGTGTGGGAGCTGTTTATCCCTGAAGCGCATGTTGATGACCGCTATAAATTTGATATCCGCACCATGCATGATGGTTATTGTGTTTTAAAGGCTGATCCTTATGCGCAATCAATGGAGATGAGGCCGCGCACCGCATCCATTGTCTGTCAGAGTACTCATCAGTGGCAGGATGATGCCTGGTTGGCTGCGCGGCGACATTTTGATTGGCAACATGCGCCGATCTCTATTTATGAAGTTCATCTTGGCTCATGGCAGCGTGACGAAAATAATCGCTTCCTCAATTATCGTGAAATAGCCCATCGCCTTGTCGATTACGTAACATGGATGGGCTACAACTATATTAATTTAATGCCCGTGAGTGAACATCCTCTCGATGAATCGTGGGGTTACCAGACCTCGGGCTATTATGCACCGACGCGCCGTTTTGGTGACCCCGATGATTTTCGCTATTTTGTCGATTACTGCCATCAACATCATATTGGGGTCTATCTGGATTGGGTTCCCGCTCATTTCCCCAAGGATAGTTTTGCCTTAGCTCGTTTCGATGGTACGGCTTTGTATGAGCACGAAGACCCACGCTTAGGCGAGCACAGCGAGTGGGGAACCTATATCTTTAATTATGGTCGTAATGAGGTGCGTAACTTTCTGATCGCCAATGCTCTGTATTGGGTGCGCGAGTTTCACCTTGATGGTTTACGTGTCGATGCGGTGGCGTCGATGCTGTATCTCGACTATGGTCGCAATGACGGTGATTGGCTGACCAATGAGCATGG
>NBLY01000105.1 GCA_002084665.1 Desulfobacteraceae bacterium 4572_35.2
CGGATGGTGAAAAAGTTACCCAGCGACTTGCTCATCTTCTCTTTGTTGACGTTGACAAAGCCGTTGTGTAACCAATATTTAACAAATGGTTTGCCCGTTGCTGCCTCACTTTGGGCGATCTCATTTTCGTGATGGGGAAAGATGAGGTCTTTGCCGCCACCGTGGATATCAAATGACTCGCCGAGGTATTCCATCCCCATCGCTGAACACTCGATGTGCCAACCTGGGCGACCGTTACCCCAGGGTGAATCCCAAAAAGGCTCGTTAGGTTTAGCAGCTTTCCACAGGGCAAAATCCATCGGATTACGCTTTTTGTCACCAATGGCAATTCGTGCTCCAGCCTGCATTTCATCGAGATTACGTTTACTCAGTTTGAGGTAGTCATCAAAACTATCGACAGCAAAGTAAACATCACCTTCGCTGGCGTAGGCTTTGCCGTTAGCAATCAAGCGCTCAACGAGAGCGATGATGTGTGAAATATGCTCGGTAGCTTTCGGCTCAACCGTTGGTTTTTTAAGACCGAGACGACCCATATCGTCGTCAAAGGCACGGATAAACTCTTCCGATAACTCTTGACTGGTGATGCCGCGCTCGTTAGCCCGGTTGATAATCTTATCGTCAACGTCGGTATAATTACGCACATAGGTCACTTCGTAATCACTGAACTGGAGATAGCGGTAGATAATATCGAAAACAATGTTCGCGCGTGCATGACCAATGTGGCAGTAATCATAAACGGTGACACCGCAGACATACATGCCAACTTTACCGGGCTGTAGTGTTTCGAACGGCTCTTTTTGACCTTTAAGGGTATTATATACGCGCAAACTCATGATGACCTCTTTCGTAGATGGATCAATTTTATGTTTTCAATATGTCAAATTTCAATCAACTCAAAGCACTCACACCGCTGTTTAAAGCTCCAGATCGTGAGTGCTGAAAGTTAAGCGAAAGCGTTGCAAGCAATCACGATCTGGAGCTTGAACATCCCCATTTCGTATATCACCTATGCTACAAAGTGCCTAACGTCCTACTTAGCCTTTTGCCAGGAATCGCGCAATGTCACCGTACGATTAAACACCAACGCATCGCTTTTAGACTCGTTATCGGCGCAAAAGTAGCCCAACCGTTCAAACTGATACGGCACGCCAATTTCAGCATTTGCCAAACTTGGTTCAGCATAACAACAGGGGATAATTTCCTTTGAATCAGGGTTCATTTCGTCGATAAAATCGACCCCCTCCTTGCTCGCTCCCGGACTTTCTACGTTGAACAGACGATCATACTGACGCACTTCAACCTTTAGTGCGTGAGCTTGTGAAACCCAGTGAATAATCCCCTTAACCTTGCGCCCCTCGGGGGCTGCGCCCAATGTTGCCGCATCGTGGGTGCAATGCAGTTCAGTAATTTTACCATGTTCATCGCAAATGAAATCGTTGCACTTTATGATGTAGCTGTTACGCAAACGCACTTCGCGACCCGGTCCGAGACGGAAAAACTTCTTCGGGGGATAATCGGTAATGACAACTTTGATCGGGTCAATCACACACATCGCCCGTGGCGCTGTTTCGTTGAGTTGCTCACGAACACAATCTTCGAGAACGCTCATGTCGATCCAGCTATCACTTTTGCCAACACCAATGCGCTCGCAGAAGGTGCGGATCGCCCGTGCAGGGAAACCACGCCGGCGCATACCGACGAGAGTTGGCATACGCGGATCATCCCAACCAGAAACATGATTTTGTGCTACCAGTTGCTGCAATTTGCGCTTGCTCATCACCGTGTAACCGAGATTCAGGCGGGCAAATTCATATTGGCGCGGGGCAAATATGCCCAATTGCTCAATAAACCAATCATATAATGGTCGATGATCGGCAAATTCGAGAGTGCAAATAGAGTGGGTGATCTGTTCAATTGAATCAGATTGGCCATGAGCAAAGTCATACATGGGGTAGATGCACCACTCATTGCCTGTACGGTGATGGTGGGCATGGAGAATGCGATACATAGCTGGGTCACGCAGGTTCATGTTCGGTGCCGCCATGTCGATTTTAGCGCGTAACACTTTTTCGCCATTTCCAAATTCACCGTTACGCATTCGCTCAAACAGGTCAAGATTGTCCTCTATGCTGCGCTCACGGCACGGGCTGTTGGTGCCAGCCTGAGTGAGAGTTCCACGCATTTGGCGCATCTCTTCACCGCTTAGATCCTCAACATAGGCTTTACCTGCACGAATAAGCTGGGTGGCAAATTGATACAGCTGTTCAAAATAGCTTGAAGTATAGTATTCGTTTTCACCCCAATCAAAGCCTAGCCAGCTAACATCGGTTTTAATAGCGTCGATGAATTCGGTCTCTTCCTTAACAGGATTGGTGTCATCAAAACGGAGATGACACACGCCACCTTGCTCTCTAGCAACACCAAAATTTAAACAGATCGACTTCGCGTGACCAATGTGGAGATAACCATTAGGCTCAGGGGGAAAACGGGTGACTAAGCGACCATCATTTTTATTATTTTTAAGATCTTCGGCAACAATGTTGCGGATAAAGTCTTTAGTTTGCGGTTCTGTACTCATAGCTGTGCAACGACCTTTCGTTCAGATTCAACTGTTTGTGAGACAAGAATAACCACGGCATGGGCCGAGATCCCCTCCTGTCTGCCTTCAAAACCAAGCTGCTCAGTGGTCGTCGCCTTCACGTTAATCTGCGATGGCGACACATTGCAACAGCATGAAATATTTTCAACCATTTTTGCCAAATGGGGTGCTAACTTTGGTTGCTGGGCGATCAATGTCGTATCGAGGTTGCCTATAGCCCAACCAGATTCAAAGGCAAGATCAACCACTCTTTTTAACAGTTTCAGACTAGAGATACCCTTAAATTGTACATCATTATCGGGAAAGTGTTGGCCGATATCACCAGCACCCAAGGCACCAAGAATCGCGTCACAGATGGCATGGAGCAAAACATCGGCATCAGAATGACCCAGCAAACCTAGTGAATGTGGAATCTCAACACCGCCGAGAATTAATTTTCTCTCGCTGACCAAGCAGTGAACATCGTAGCCGTGGCCAATTCTCATCGCAACCATTGATCTCTCTCCATCTTCCATTGTAGGCAGTACTTCCTGCGAACAGGGCTGATCCAGCGCTAAAAACGCCTCGGCAATGTGTAGATCCTCGGGGGTGGTAATTTTTATGTTGCGATAGCTGCCCTCAACCATCGTTACAGTTTTTCCTTGCCATTCCAATAACGACGCATCGTCCGTACCGCTGTAGCCCAACTGCTGTGCCTCATGGTGTGCCGCAGAGATCAGTTGATAGCGAAACGCTTGAGGCGTTTGCGCGGCCCACAGCTCTGCCCGAGGAGGTGTTTTTACGATGCAACCATGCTGAACGCGCTTAATGGTGTCTTTTACGGGAACCCCAACAACGCAGGCCCCAGAGCGTTCAACTTCATCAAGGATAACATCAAGATGTGCGCCATCATAGAGAGGGCGTACCCCATCGTGAATAATAATCGTATCCCCAAATGAACCGCCACAAGCGACAACGCCATTACGCACAGAATCCTGCCGCTGAGCGCCGCCAATAATAATATCACGTACTTTTTTAAAATTGTATGGTTCGATGCAATCGCGTTGACAAAAATCGCGCTGATCTTCGGGGGCAATAATGTAGATATGATCAACCCGTGGATGGGAATCAAACAGGGCCACGGTGTGAGTTAAGATGGGCCGGCCATTGAGACCGAGATATTGCTTGCTAACAGTCCCGCCCATACGGCGGCCAAGTCCTGCTGCTGGAATTAATACAATAACACTCATAACATGTTCACAGTGTGTGCGAGGAGGTGACGAGTTGAAACAAAGAGGGCCAGGTTTTTGATAACCTGGCCCTCTTTACACTCAAAAACCCTGCTTTATTGACGATTGAAAACCTTATCCACCCGCAGGCCGACTTGATCTTCCTCAATATCTTCAGCATAAGCCATCTCTTTAATGACTAAACGGCGCGCTAATTCCATCACTTTTTTTTCACCGTAGGACAGCTCTTTGCCGACACTAATCATGTACAGTTCACGCAGTACAGCTGCAACACAGAGCAGGTCGCCCGATTTAATTTTTTCAGTATAATCGCGTTGACGACGGCTCCAAGAAGAGATATTGCCGATCGGTGCTTCTTTATCTTCCAAGACATCGTACACCTCTTGGATATGATCTTTAGCAACCAAGCAACGCAGACCAACCTGAGCAACATTCGCCGTTGGTACCATGATAATCATGTCGCTATCACAGATACGCATGACATAAAAATCGTGTGTCTCACCTGAAAATTCTTGGGTCTCGATTGCCTCTATAATTCCTACACCTTGAGCTGGGTAGACAGCTTTATCACCAATACTAAACAACATGAGACACCTCATAAGTTATGACACCGTCGCAATAAACTTTAAGTAGGCATCCGAATGCCTTTGTTTTGCGACAGTCTTTTAGACTACTACAACCGCTCTCTTACGTCAAGGCAACGGCCAAAAACCTTTCATTTAATACTGGATTCAGGAATACTGCTATGTTAGCCTGACAAAATTTGCTGAGGAGCTGCCAACCTTGAATGTGATTTTCGCCCTAATCTTATCTCTCCTTTTACCCTTCCTAAGCCCTGCCACAACGAGCTTTGCCCACAGTGAAGGGTCACGTTGTTCTGAGTTGAGTTTTGCTGAAGAGTTGTATCAGGAGGGCGATTATTATCGTGCGGTAACCGAGTACAAACGGTTCCTCCATTACCAGCCTAACCATCCAAAGGCACCTCATGCTCAACTCAATATGGCGCGTTGCTTTCTTCATGGTGAGCAGTGGGATAGCGGCGAAAAAGCTCTCACAGCCCTCATGCAAAATTATCCACATAGTCCTGAGAGTGATTACGCTGCGCTTCTGTATGCCGAAACGGCCTATAAACAGCATAACTTTAGCCGCACCCTTGAGCGTCTCAGTGATCTCACTACCAGCCAGAGATCAGCACAACAATTATTAAGCCATCAAACCGACCTGCGTCTGTGGTCACTCGCCTCATTGGGTGAATACGACCAACTGATTGATGATGACCAACAGTTTGCTGATCATTCATTGCTCAGTAATGATGATTTTTTACAGCTGAACCAACTGCCGCTAAAATCAGCAAAACTTGCAGGGGGATTATCAGCACTCCTGCCGGGCAGCGGTCAGCTTTATGCCGGTCGTTATCGTGAAGCGGGGATGTCACTACTTCTCAATGCTGCATTTTTGGGCGGCGGGATACAATCGATCAAAACAGGTAATCGCGACTGATTGAACAGTGCAACTTTTCACTACTACTTGATGATAAGACCTCTGGCTTTCAGATGACTGGCCATTTTTAACTAAGGTTTATACAGGAGACTTTATGTCTATTGCAATTATTGGATCGGGAGCATTAGGCCTGTACTATGGTGCTATGTTGCAACGCGCCGGTGAAGAGGTTCATTTTCTTTTACGCCGCGATCTTGATGCGATCAGGGAGGATGGGTTGTCGGTCATCTCAATCAGTGGCGATTTTCATCTCGACAATGTCAAAGGCTACAGCACTTCAAACGCTATGCCCCGAGTTGACACGGTGATTATTGGTCTAAAAACATTCAATAATTATGATATGGATACCCTTATTCGGCCCCTTCTGGATGATGATACAGCGATTTTGACGCTACAAAACGGCCTCGGTAATGAGGAGCAACTCGCAAGCTTATTTGGAGCGCAACGGATCTTGGGTGGTGTTGCTTTTCTGTGCTCAAACCGTGGCAAGCCAGGAACTGTTCACCATTTAGGCCAAGGAAAAATTAGACTGGGCGAGTTTGCTGGCGGACTATCCGCGCGAGCACAAGCGCTGGCTGAGATGTTTCGACGCGCATGCGTTCCGTGCGAAGCGGTGGCAGATTTAAAGAAAGCACGCTGGGAAAAACTGGTCTGGAACATCCCTTTTAATGGCCTGTGTGCATTGAGCCAATGTACCACCGACCAATTGCTTGCTCATCCTCCTAGCCGCGAATTGGTTCAAACCCTGATGGCGGAGGTGGTACAAGGAGCCAACGCTCAGGGCCTTAGTTCGGACATTGTTTCAACGGACTTTGCCGCTCACCTTATTGATCTCACTGAAGGGATGGGCGACTATCGACCAAGCATGATGATCGATCGCCAACAGCAGCGCGCCCTTGAGCTTAATTCTATCTATGCCATACCGCTACAACACGCCAAACAACAAGGGCTGGCTATGCCACAAACAACCATGCTGTATAGCTTACTCGACCTTGGTGAACAAGCTGCAACGACAGATTGATCTGTGGTTATGCTAAGGGCAGGCGGATGATAAACTGACTGCCCTGACCATGAACACTTTTCACCTCAACATCGCCATGGTGAATTTGAACGATATGTTTTACAATAGCGAGGCCGAGCCCGCTACCGCCAGCCTTGCGGCTACGCGCCTTATCTACCCGATAAAAGCGCTCAAACAGTCTCGGTAAGTGTTCGGCTTCAATGCCGCAGCCGTGATCGACAACCCGCACTTCAGCCATCCCATCGCGCTTGATACAACTTACCAAAACCGACGTGCCTTCAGCGCTGTACTTGAGCGCATTATCGATAAGGTTCGTCAGAGCCTGTTCAAGAAGAGCCCCGTTGAGAGCAACTGAAACAGGCCCACTGTTTGCGCCCTCGAGGGTGATCCCCATCTGCGTTGCTAGCATGCTACAATCGTTAATGGCCTCATCAACAATTGTGACAAGATTGCCCGACTCAAGCTCAAAGTTCTGCTTCTCTTCGCCCTGCTCAATGCGTGACAAACTCATTAAGTCTTCAATGATAATGCTTAGCCGTTCAACCTGACGTTCAATAATATGTAGAAAATCTTCTGAATTTTGTCGATCATCTAACGCACCATCGAGCAATGTTTCGACAAAACCTTTGATCGCCGTGATGGGCGTTTTTAGCTCATGTGAAACATTGGCAACGAAGTCACGCCGCATGGTTTCAAGGCGGCGCATGCGGGTCAGGTCGTTGAAGACAACCAAAGCACCGATGCTTTTGCCATTGCTACCGCGCAACATGGTGCCATGGGCCTGAATACACATCTCAGTCTCACCTGAAAACAACACCATATCTTCTTCGATAGCCAATTCACTACCCATGGTGTTGGTTATAAAATCGAGCAATTCTGCTTTACGTACCACCTGTTGAACACTCAAACCGACGACATCTTGAACGTCAACATCGAGTAAGCGCGCGGCGGCGGGATTGATGCGCAACACGTTTTGATTGGAGTCAATGGCGATCACCCCCTCCACCATGCTGCTAAGAACTGAGTCCTGTTCATTGCGCTGCTTATCGATGGTGGTGATGCGATCGTTGAGTTGCGCCGCCATCTCATTTAGGGCTTGAGCTAAGGTGACTATTTCACTTGAACCACTCACCCGCAAGCGATGCTTAAAATCACCTTGGGCATAACGTTCAGCTTCTTGCTTAATCTGTTCAAGTGGACGACTGATGCGCCGCGAAATTGCAAGACTCAACAGGGCAACGAGAAGGCTGACAATCATTCCGCCTGCTACAACACGCTCACGTAACACACTAATGCGCGCCTCGACGGCATCCACCGACATTGCTGTGCGCACAACACCAACCACAGTCCCAGCGCTTAACACTGGAACCGCTAGATACATCATCTCTTTTTGCAGAGTACGACTAAAGCGGCTAGAGTTTGCCACTTGGCCATTTAGAGCCTCAACTATCTCAGGTCGCGCCGCATGATTTTCCATCCGCTCGGGGTCCTCACGAGTATCACCGATAACTTGACCATTGGGCAGAAGAATGGTGATACGCGTCGAAATTTTCACACCCGCTTCGCGACAAAGCTGATTGAGTTCATCCCATGACTGAGTTCGGATAGGATTCTGCACCTGAAATGCGATCAATTCAGCGCGAGCGCGTAACGAAGCAACACTGTCTTGATGATGAAATTCTTTAAGTGCTGATGAGAAGTACCACGACACTGCGATGATCGCGACAACCGTCACCATGAAGAAAAGGGGATAGATCTGCCATAAAAGGCGGAGAGAACGATTTTTTCCCATGGTCGTTAATCCTTGAAGCGGTAACCAATACCGCGCACTGTTTCGATGCAATGGCCATTATTGCCCAATTTGCGCCGTAAACCGACAATTTGAACATCAACGGCTCGATCCGTTACCGAATAATCCTCACCACGAACAGCATTGACAATTTGATAACGGGTAAACACCCATCCTGGTCGGCTGGCAAGAAAATGGAGTACACGAAATTCGGTATAGGTGAGCTCAACGGTGTGCCCTTCAGCCAGTACCTCGTTACGACCCGGATGAATCACTAAACCATGGCTTTCAATCACCGTTTCGGTGTTGATCTCATGTTCAGGTTCATCATCAGAATAACGGCGCAAAACAGCAGCAACTCGTGCAACTAAAACCTTAGTACTAAACGGTTTTGTCACATAGTCGGACGCACCGATCTCAAGCCCAGCAACGATGTCAGACTCCTCCCCTTTGGCGGTCAACATGATGACAGGAATTTCACGCAGCGCGGCATCGTTCTTGAGCGCTTGGCACACCTCAAGACCATTCATTCCCGGCAACATTAAATCTAAAAGCACTAGGTCAGGT
>NBLY01000106.1 GCA_002084665.1 Desulfobacteraceae bacterium 4572_35.2
TGTATATGCCGCTGTGAAAGTTGATGTTTTAACCTATCCTTTGTAAGCTAACAAATGTGTTGCCATTAAATTTCAGTTCAAACCGACCGACAATTCCCGTGTGGGTGAGATAGGGGCGCAGATGTTTCGCGGGGAGTTTTAAACGGCGACCATCATCAGCTATAATTGATACTAAACAGCCACTTGTTTGGTACGATTTAAGGTATTCTTGGGATGAAATTTTGATTGAAAATGTGATTTTGTTCATCGCTTTTTGCCTGTTTAATTGATTTATTCTTCTGTCCACAGATGCTGTGGATAACTTCGGGAAAACTGGCTTAACAACGCGCTAACATGCTTGAATATAGGTCTATTTTACATATTGCACAAAAAATAGGCACTCGTTATAGCCCTTATAAAAACAGCTAGTTATCTGTTGTTGTATACGGATTTCACGATGGTTGGGGTCTTTTGACTTTTATCCCCACTTAATCTATTTTTTCGCTCTCTCAGTTGTTTTTTGCCAGTTGTTTAGTTGAATGAATCCCTCTTCAATGCTTATTAAGGGGGTGTAACCAAACTCTTTTTTTGCCGCGCTCATATCAAACCAATGAGCTGTTGAAAGTTCACGGGCTAAGAAGCGTGTCATGGGTGGTTCTTGCTCTTTTTTTAACCCTTTATAGACAGTCTCTAGTAGCCAACCGATTGAGTATGCCAAGCTAAACGGAATCACTTTTGTTACTGGAGCAATATCCGCTGTGGCGAGGATGCCATTGACGATATCCCATAGGTTGCGTGGGTCATCTTGGGAGATAAAATAACATTTGCCGGCAATATTGGAGTCGATAGCTAGTCTCTTGGCTGCTAACAGATGAGCGTGGGCGGCATTATCGACATAAATGCAGTCAACCTTGTGATCTTGTTTGCCAATGCGGCGCAATTTTCCGGCACCGCCACGTTCAATAATGCGCGGCGTAAGGTGGTTGTCTGCAGGCCCCCAAATAAGGTGTGGCCTTAGAGATACCGTCGCTAACTGGTTATCATTCGCCGCTATCACCGCTCGTTCAGCGATGGCTTTAGTTTCTGGGTAGGCGGTTTCATAATGGTGCGGATAGGGCAGAGATTCGTCCAATCCCTCCATTGACGTACCATCAAACACTACACTTGGCGAACTGGTATAAACCAGTTTTTTAATCCCTAGGGCGCGGCAGGCTTTAATTACATTTTTAGTGCCGGTAACATTGGCGCGATAGTAATCGTTATAATCGCCCCATATACCGGCTTTTGCTGCCACATGGAAAACCACGTCACAGTCTGTCGCGGCATGTTCAACATCGCTGTAGTTGGTAAGGTCACCGAGGTGTTGAGTGACATCTAAGGCTTCAAGCTTGGTATAGTGATTACGGGCGAGGGTGTGAACTTGAGCCCCTTGTTGGCGTAACCTTTTAACGATGGCAAAACCGAGAAAGCCACCTCCACCTGTGACTAACGCTTTCATGATATCTTTTTCTCTGCCCATGCGGCCAGTTTCTCGCGGAAAATTTTAGCATTATGGCGGATATCAACAGGGAAAGCAGGGTGGATCAAAAATTGCTCGATCGCTTGAGTGTGGGGAAACTGTTGTTGGATCTGTTTAAGCTCAGTAATGATTTTATCCGCCTGAGTTTTGTCATTCTTATCCATCAGTTCAACACAGAGGATCGCTTGTTGCTCTCCTGCGTTACCAACACCAACCAGTGCGGTGCGGTAGACTTGGGGGTGAGTATTGAACACTGCTTCACAGGGGATGGTAAATAACGTCTCTTTGGTTGTTTGAACGCGGTGCGTCTTACGGCCGCAAAACCAAATATTGCCCTTATTGTCACGGTAGCCGACATCTCCCATGCGATGATAAAAATCGTTATCATCAGCTTGGATTTTTGCTAACAGATTCGATTCGGGTCGATTAAAGTAGCCCTGAGTAACTTGCTTGCCCCGGACACAAATTTCACCAATCGTACTATCGGTTACTTCAAGTTGATCATGCCATTGCTCTATGGCGTGATCATCAATGGTGATGATCTTCACCGCTAAATTTGCCACGGGTTGACCAACGCAAATTCCATGGCCTTTATCAGTTAGTTGCCGTGTTTGACTAAGGATGGTCTTGCTGTCAATTGAGCATACTGGGAGTGCTTCGGTGGCACCATAAGGGGTGTAGATATTTGCATCATCGCTAAGCATTGAGCCAAATTGTTCTAACACTGTGGCCGGAACAGGTGCTCCCGCTGAGATCACCCGTTTAAGGGTCGGCAGCTTCTTGTTTTGATGTAGCCCTTGGCTGGCAACGCGGCGTAACAACGCTGGCGAGCCAAACATGTTGGTGACACCAAAATCGTCGATGGTTTCAAAAATGCGATCTGGATTCACCTGTGCAGGCTTGCTGGCATCCATGTCGGGGATAACCGCTGTCATGCCAAGAGCTGGCGCAAACAGTGCAAACAGTGGGAAGGTGCACAGGTCGATCTCACCCGCTTCAATGGCATAGAGCTTTTGTAGGGCATCAATCTGGGCATTAAAGTTTTGATGGCTGTAGATCGCCCCCTTCGGTACACCGGTGCTGCCACTGGTGAACAAAATGGCGGCAGTTTGCGACTGCTTTGGTTGCTGACAGTCGAATGGGCAGTTATTTGGGGTGCGGTTGACCAAATTATTTAAGCTGATGGTATCGGGTAGCCACGCCATGCCTGTAGTGATACAGGTGCGTAGCGATTGTTTGCCCCAGCCCATCAATTTACGTGCAATGTGTGCTTTTGGAATACCGATGAAAATTTCAGGTTGTGCTTCATTAAGGCAGGTTTTTATGTTTTTAATCCCCATCCCTGGATCGATGAGGATAGGGGTTGCACCGAGTTTAAACAGCGCAAAGGTGATGGCAAAGAAGTGCAGGCTAGGCTTCACCATTAATACTGCGCGTTGGTCTGCTTGTAGCCCATGTTGTTTCAGGGCATAAGCGATACGGTTGCTCTCATCGTCAAGTTGGCGATAGGTATAATGAGTGTAGCTGACCTGCCCCGAGCTATCTCGACCTTGGGGGAAAATTACGGCAGCGGCATAAGGTCGCTCTTTGGCACGTTGTACCAAATGATGGGCAATATTTTGGCTCAGGTCAAAGCTAGTCATGAATTAATCCGTTGTTGGTGATTGGCGGATAAAATCGCACACCATTGGGATCACTTCGTCACTCGCATCTTCGAGAATGTAATGACCGCCATTACGCCAGGTATGCACATCGGCATTAGGGAAATTCTGTTTCCATTGCTTTAAAAAGTGACGGTCGAAAACAAAATCTTTCCCCCCCCAACAGATAAGCATCGGTTTTTCAGTCAACGTATTGAGCTTTGATTCGACACGGCTAACTTCTGCATAAGCGGTATCGGAAGGGGCAAGGGGGATATCTTGTACGAAGCGCAATGTGGCGATACGATTTTTCCAACTATTATAGGGTGCGGTATAAGCACAGCGCAACGCGCGCGGCATAGGGTTCATTTTGCAACCCACCCATGAGGCGATTAAACTAAAGGCGTTGGCGGCGCGAATGAGAAAAGAGCCCACTGCTGTATCGCGGCAAATTTTTAAACTAAGCGGAAGTGGTTTATCTGTTGGCAGGTGAAATGCTCCGGTGTTAAGGATCACCAGTTTTTTAATCCGTTCAGGATATTTTGTCGCATACGCCATGCCGATCATACCACCCCAATCGTGAACAACGAGGGTGATCTGTTCTTTAATGTCTAGTGACTCCAGCAGTTGCTCAAGGTTGGCGACCCGATTGGTCAGGGTGTAGGTGTAGCGCGAATCGTCTGGTTTATCGGATAAACCACAGCCGATATGGTCAGGTACTATAACACGGTGTGTTGTGCACCAATTCCTAACATGGCTACATTGTCTCCAGTTTTCAGTACTCCACGTTCAGCAGCAATGGCGGCAGTGATTGGCAATGATACCGTGCCAATGTTGCCAAGGGATGGGAAGGTGCTAAAATCTTTCTCTTGGTTAATGCCTAACTTATTTAAGATGGCACTTTGGTGGGCTGAGCCAACTTGGTGGCAAATGACACGGTCAACTTTCTCTGTTGTCCAATTGAGAGTGTTTTGAAACAGCTGCCACGTTTGCTTGCCGAGGGCCACACCGTGTTGCATGACGGCTACCGCATCGGTGTTCATGAACTGACGCAGTTGGTCTTGGCCGTGTGGCTCAACGCCCCAGCGACACAGTTCGTGGTGTTGTGGTTGCGCCATCGCCGCGCCACCTAATAAGCGATGGCTTTGGGGGCTGTTAAACGAGTTGTCGGTCAGCAGCACCGCTACCGCACCAGAGCCACCAGTTAGGGTAGCGATAGAACGAGCAAAGTAGCTCATGCTCTTTTCATCCAACATGCGGCGAATTGTTGTTTCGTTTAGCTCCCGCGCACTTTCACACGACACCACCAAACCAGCGCGAATTTGGCCCAACTCAATACGGTTGGCAATGTCTAAAATGCCATTGAGAACACCGAGGCAGGCATTGCTAATGTCATTAATCATCACATCGCCCTGAATACCAAGTTGGTCAGCGACCCGACATGCGGTGGCAGGTTCAAACAGTTCGCGGCATACTCCCGTGTAGACAATCGCACCGATATCGTTAGCTGCTACGTTGCCAGCCGCGAGCGCTTTACGCCCAGCTGCTGCAGCACCTTGTGATAGCGGGGTGTTGGGTTGCCACCAGCGTCGTTCACGAATCCCGGTCAGGGCTTGTAGTTGCCCCGGTGTGATATGTAGGGCCTTGTAGAGCGGTTCTAGTTGTTGTTCCAGTTCCATTGAACTGACCACTACCGGGGGAAGCTCATAATTGATGCTATTAATATATACGTTATTGTATTTCATCTTCTATCTTTGTGCTGGTGCGATGAGGGGTGAGGGGTGATGGGGGTGCGTACTGAGCAATAGTGTAATTCTCAATAATTGTCCGCCCACCCGAATTGAGCCATCGAAGGCCTATTGCGTAAAGTCTTGAATTGGTGAGTTTAGCATAAAACGATTTAACGCCAACGCTTACCTGCCGCGTTTGTTCTGGGGTCCATTGATAGCCCGGATCAAGATGCATATGGTGAAGCAGTTTTTGATCAAGAGGTTCAGTAGGGTAGCACTGAATGTACTCAATGGCCCAATCTAACATGTCAGGGTGTGATCCTTTTTTATAGTGGATCGCTTGACCGCTGAGCAAAGCTGGAATTGAGAGCTTGTTGTTGCGTAAAACTAGGTGCGCCAATAGAAAAACAGCCTTTTGGTCACGATTTACCAACATGGGAAATACTCCTGTACTATGAATCATTTTGAAACGTTATAAGTCGCGCTGCATAGTGTCAGAAAGCGCGCACTGGTGCAAGGAAATTACCGAAAAATTCATTGCCGATTGGATGGTCATTTGCTAGATTTAGCCGCTGTTTAAAATCCTATGAATAGATCATTCCCTATAAAAAGAGGTTGTTTACCATGCAATGGATTGCTTATGCCGTTTGGGGCTCATTAGCCTTGTGTCTCCTCGCTGCGATTGTTAGTTGCCTGTATTATCACTTTGGCAACAAAAAAACTCAACAAGTTGAAAGTGAAATGATAAACGAGAAAATTACCACTGTCTTGACTTTAGATTCACAACGCTGGCGCACAGTTCTTAGTCAAAGTCAATTAAATGCCGAACATATTCCTACCGCTGCCGAACAACAACTTGTGTGGGCAAATGAGCTGTTTGGTGTTCAGCATGGCTGGCTCAAGGGGGAAGATGAACCGATGTACCCCTATTTGTCATTTCATAATGATGTTGGTGCTAGCGTCGATTTTATTCAGCGACAATTGCAACGCTACCCGGCGTTGCGACTTTATGCGGTCAAACCTGAAGGGATTGAAATTGATGAAATAGTTTATGAAGCCAGCGTTGTGCTGTGCTTTGCTGCACCGGTAACCTTTCAAGGTGAAACAACGTGGCGTTTCTGGCCTGTTAATGTGTTCTGGGAATGGGGCTATCCACCCGAGCGGGTTCAGTGTTGCCAAATCCTCCATGTTGCCCTGTCGGCAGGTTGTCAGGTGATAGGGGTTGAGGTCGATATTAACAATCTATATGATTTGTTAGAAGGTAAGAAGATTCCGCAATTGATGATTGATGCACCGACTGATGGTGCTTTTGCTGCGAGTTGGCAACCAAACCAGTTGGCCCATGCAGGTGTTGCAGTTTCGGGTCAAAGTGGCACGGCCTTGTCGGCTGAACAGCTAACAGAGAAGATTCAACAAGCGGGCTGGGGTGGTTAGGTAAATAACCTAATGCATAAATTGTTTCATCATATAATTGAGTTCACGGTCGATCTCTTCAGGGTTGCCAGTGTTAAGTTCAAGTAAGCGCCGTAGGTGGGTCATGCTTTCAGGGGGCATGCTTTTAAATTGAAAGCCAACCGTGTGAAGGTGAGTATGGGTGGTGTTGGCTTCAAAGCGTAAAACAATATCACTGCCTTTTAGTTGCAATGTGATCTCGCACGATTGATCGGAACACAGTTGTTCGAGGTTTTCTTGCTCAAATTCAAGTAAACACCCTTTGAGTGAAATATCGGTAACCATACAAGAGTAAATGTTGTCACCACAGTGAACCTGAGCTTGCTCAACAAAACGGACACGTTCATAATGTCTTTTTTCAGTCATTGGATAAACTCCCTTGTTGGTTTTTATGGAAACATCTTTAAGTTCACAACTCTTATCAACAATATCGCAACTGTTGATCACTGTCTATCACGAGTATTTATCGATTATTTAAGTGGTTAGCATGGCTTGGAAAAAAAACTTATTTTTTTGTTGTTTTTGTCTTGACCTTCGTGAGGTTGTTCACTATTATCTGCTCACTTTCAAGGCGCACCGAAAGTTGATGACGATACAAAAAGCAATATTTTTAAATATATGCGCTCATCGTCTAGCCTGGTCCAGGACACCGCCCTTTCACGGCGGCGACAGGGGTTCGAATCCCCTTGGGCGTACCACCTTTAAAACCTCTTTAGGTTTTTAAAACAAAGCAACTTAATTGTTGCTTTGTTTTTTTTTGTCCTTTTTTCACATCACCTCCCCTTTTTTTGTTACTTCAATCACGCCTCATGCTTGCTAATGCAACAATACTTCTTTAATATCATTACAAAATCTCAAGAACCATCTCTTGTTTTTATGTGTACTTCATTTAGGGGGCTAGGAAAACAGTGGAAAGTTCAAGTCTGCACAACGTCGTCCAGTCATTTCAAGAGCAATTATCTAAAACTCACGATCTATTTACCTCTCGTTTAGAAGTCAATCAAGCTGATTCAGCTTTATCTTTTGTCGATATCTTCTCGCGCCATGCTGTTCCTGAATGCCTTATTGATCTTGATGCAGAGCAATTGACCGATTTTCTTGTCAAAACATACATGTTGATCGATCAACGCCGTGATTCATCGTGTACTCGTTGTATCGATTTTACTGATCATAATTGCGCTGTTCTTGTTTGTGCCTGTGCTGATGCACTCTTTTTATTTGATTCGTTACTCATTTTTCTTAAACGAGAGCAAATTGATTGGAGTGTAATCACCCATTTGAGTTTGGATGTTAGCCGTGAGCAACAACGGATCTGTCGAATTGAAGATTCCACTCAGAATCATGCCAATGAATCAGTGATGATCATTCAGGTGGAACTAGGTTCGTGCCGCCCCGAGCGTTTATTGGTCTTAAATGAGCTCTTTGCGCAGGTACAACAACTTGACCGCGACTGTGGAAAGTTAATGGATCGTTTAGATCAACTCAAACCGTTGGCTGAGGAGGCGGGGCATAGCCATTTTTGGCAATGGCTGATTGATGATAATTTCACCCCGTTGAGTTATCGCCAGTTGAAATTGGATGATGAGGGTGATGAGATCTATTTTGAAGTTGTTGATGGCGAATCACTTGGTATTAGCGATGATCCACAACGTCTACTCCATATGGAACCGCAAAGTATTAGTGTGTGTGATTCTGACACACGTTCATGCCTAATGCGTGAAAGTCGGATGGTTGTTGACGAAACCAATACCTATAGTTCCGTTTGGCGCGATGAAACCTATATCGCTATCTACCTGCGTCAACAGGTTGACGACGGAGACGATCATCGTGTGGTGGAACATATTATTTTGGGTCTTTATCATCCCGCTTCCCATCGAAGTTCGTCGTTAAAAATTAAACCACTACGCGATAAAATATGTCGCTCTCTCGATCGCTTGCACATTGCCCATGGTAGCTATAACTATCGAAAAATTCAGGAACTGATGGCAACGTTTCCTAAAACTGAACTTTTTTTTCTCTCTGAAGATCAGCTCGATGAGATCATTAAGTCGCTGCTGTTTTACAATCACGCCAGTATTCGTATTATTCCCCTCGATAATGAACTTAGTAGCTTGTCGTTGCTGTTGATGATTCCACGTGATTTGAGCCCAAATGCTGACTTTAAAAAAGTGGAAACGCATCTATCGAATCATTTTAAGGCCGATAGCCTAACCACCCGCGTACTTCAGTTTGGCCGTGATCACTATATTATCCAGGTCAACATTAATCGCACTCTCGATGTCAAGCTCACCGATCTCGATACTTTAAGTCAAACCCTCACGTCGTTGATGCAAAGTTGGCATCAAAAACTGCGAATCATTTTAGTGCGTGAATATGGCTCTGAACGTGGACTTGAGTTGTGGCGACGTTACCATGATGAATTTTGTGATGATTACCGTGCACGAATTCATCCCCGTTTTTGCGCTAGAGATATCATACAGCTAGAATCTCTCTTGGCAACGTCAGTAGAGCAGGTGGAGATGTGGGGGCCAGTAGCTGGGGCTAACCCCTCATGCTGTTTGCAATTTTACAGCATGGAACAAAGCTATCTCAATGAGATGATGCCGATCTTGGTGAATCTTGATTTAACGATTATTGATGAGGTTGATTTTGCCCTTACCATCGATGGTCATGAGTTGTATATCAAGAGTTTTGGTGTTCTCAATGAGGCAGCTGAAGGGGAAAGTTTATTGCGCATTAAGTCGCGATTGTTAGGGTCCCTTGAGGCATTGCGCGCCGGCTTGGCAGAGAATGATTACCTCAACCGCTTATTGATGAAAACAGGGCTGGATTGGCAGCAAATTGATATCTTCCGTGGTTATCGCAATTATTACTTTCAATTGGGCTCACCCTTCACTAAAAAAACCGTCGCCTTTGCTCTGATCAATAACCCACGCTCTGTCATCGCTCTGTATCGCTATTTTGAAGCCCGTTTTTTACCTGACGATGATTGGATTGATCCAACCGTGCGCGAGGAGCAGGCGTTATTTCCCGCCCGTTTAGAGCTGATTGATGCGTTACAAGAGGTTGGTGATGTCAATGAAGACCGTATCTTACGCACTATTTTTAATCTCATTGATTCAACTGTACGCACCAACTTTTTTAAACGTAAAGAGAGTGATGACTATTTTTTCTCATTTAAAATAAGTGCCATTGGAATTAATGAGATGCCTGTACCACGACCTCTGTACGAGGTCTATGTTCACAATGCCTCAATGGAGGGGATTCACTTGCGCGGCGGTATGGTCGCCCGTGGTGGTATCCGGTGGTCAGATCGACCCGATGATTTTAGAACCGAAGTGCTAGGCTTGATGAAAACTCAAATGACTAAAAACGCCTTGATTGTTCCCGTTGGTTCAAAAGGTGGTTTTGTCATCAAGCAAAGTTACACCGATCGAGAACAGGGCTTAGCGCTGTCAAAGCGGGCGTATCAAACCCTTATGCGTGGTTTACTCGATTTAACTGATAATCGTATTGGTGGCAAGATTGTCCCAGCTCCAGATGTGATCCGTTACGATGAGGATGATCCTTACCTCGTTGTTGCCGCCGATAAGGGGACTGCTCACTTGCCAGATACCGCTAACGGTATCAGTGCCGAATATAATTTCTGGCTCGGTGATGG
>NBLY01000107.1 GCA_002084665.1 Desulfobacteraceae bacterium 4572_35.2
CATCAGCACTTCGCCATTTTCAGCATCTTGAGTGATGCAAGGGAGGAGGCCGTCTTTATCAAACTTTAACTGATCAAGTAAACTCATTCTTAACTCCAAAGGGAACAATCTAAAACATATGAACAATTCAAACCACTCACCCAACGTGTCCATCCGCTAGTCACTGCAGGAAGTCAAGTGTTCAACGTTGGATGCAGGGGCTAGCGGATGGACATCGCCAAGCCAACAAAACCACAATCACCCGACATGTCCAGTTGATAGACGCTGTGGTAAGTCAAGTGCAACGTTGAACGCAGTGGCTATCAACTGGACATACCAAACTAACTAAATCCGCACCGGCACATCATTTTCAAGCAAAAACTCTTTACACTCATTGATGGTATATTCACGAAAGTGAAAAATGCTTGCCGCTAACGCCGCACTAGGGATATGCACCGCATCACTCACTGAGCGCGTTAACGCTAAATCGTAGCCATCCTTGGTGCCGTCGCAATCCATCGAGGTGAGGAGAATCTCGCCTGCGCCGAATTGCTCCATCTTTTGCGCCCACTCAATGGTATCTATCCCTGTAGCGTTGCGACCACCGTGGGTATAAACCTCCCAGCGTTGTGGCTCACTATCTGGCACACGACGAGCATCGATAGCAACGACAATGCACTGAGTACCAAAACGTTGCGACGCTTCCTGGGAAGGTCAACTCATCGGCACCCTGTGCATCATAAGCGATAGCCGCCTCAACGGGATCACCCGCGTCGACGAGATCGACAAACTGAACGCCCTTCACCACGCGGCCATCTTTGACATCAAGACAAGGGATAATTCGTCGCGTTAACATCGGTTAGCCCTTCTGCCGAGTCAAAGCCACGGCCTGCTGTAGATCGAGAGCGCCGGTGTAGATCGCCTTACCGGTAATAACACCGGAAACCCCTTTATCCTCAATAGTGAGAAGGTTTTCGATATCTTGCAAACTGGATACACCGCCCGAGGCGATAACAGGAATGCTAATCGCAGCAGCCAGATCACCGGTCTCTTGCAGGTTAGGCCCCTGCATCATGCCATCACGAGCAATGTCGGTATAAATGATCGCTTCAACACCAAAATCTTCCAGCTCGCGAGCCAGATCAATGGCCCTCTTTTCGGTGACATCAGCCCAACCGCGAACGGCAACCAAGCCCTTGTTGGCATCAATACCAACAACAATTTGGCCGGGGAACGCTTGACAGGCCTCTTTAACAAATTGCGGATTTTCTTTAGCGATAGTACCGAGAATCACCCGACCAACACCGAGCTTCAAATACGCTTCAATGGTGCTTCAAATACGCTTCAATGGTGGCCATATCGCGAATACCGCCGCCCAATTCGGTTGGGATATCGAGTGCTTTAACAATCGCCTCAATCGCTTCATGGTTTTTCGGTTCGCCAGCGAAGGCACCGTCTAGGTCGACAATGTGGAGCAACTCGCCACCTTGATCTTGCCAAATCGGTTCGCCAGCGAAGGCACCGTCTAGGTCGACAATGTGGAGCAACTCGCCACCTTGATCTTGCCAAATGCGCGCCTGAGCACCCGGATCATCAGAATAAACGGTATCACGATCCATTAAGCCTTGTTCGAGCCGAACACATGCACCATCTTTTAGGTCAATTGCAGGGATGACAATCATCTATAACTCTCCAAAGTTCTTCAACATTTCCAGACCAACTTGCTGACTCTTTTCAGGGTGAAACTGAGTGGCCATCACATTGTCACGACAGATGGCACTACAGAACTCAATGCCATAATCGGTGGTCGCAGCGACAACACTGGTATCCGTCGGTTGGACATAATAGGAGTGAACAAAATAGACATAGCTGCCCTGCTCAACCCCTTTAAACAACGGTATATCGGTGTGTTGAATACGATTCCAACCCATGTGCGGCACTTTTAGAATCTCTGGGCCATTCACTCCAGCGATCTGCATATCATCAGCAAAACGGGGCACCTGACCGGGGATAATATCCAACCCTTGATGGTGACCAAACTCTTCGCTCTCAGTCAGCAGCATTTGCAAACCGAGGCAGATACCGAGGAATGGACGCTCGGCAGCAACAAATTCTTTGATTGGCTCAATAAAACCACCATCGCGTAAATTGGCCATACAGTCGCGAAAAGCACCAACGCCGGGCAACACTAGGCGGTCGGCTTGCGCCACGACCTGCGGATCAGCCGTTACTTGAGCATGGTAGCCAACTTTTTCAAAGCCCTTCTGCACACTGCGCAGATTACCCATTCCGTAATCGATAATAGTGATCATCATCTATTCCAATTTTCCTTTGGTCGACATCACACCTGTTATGCGTGGATCACTGGAGCTCGCCTCATCGAGAGCGCGGCCAAAACCTTTAAAAATCGCTTCAATGATATGGTGCAAATTACTACCATAAGCGAGATTGATATGTAGATTAACCCCAGCGTGATTACAAAAGGCGACAAAAAATTCTTCAACCAGTTCGGTGTCAAACGTCCCCACTTTAGCCTTGGGAAGATCGACATTAAACACCAGAAATGGCCGACCCGAAAAATCAAGAATAATGGAGGCCAACGCTTCGTGCATCGGCATGGTGCAACGACCATAACGACGCAACCCTTTTTTATCTCCAAGAGCTTTTTTAAAGGCTTCGCCGAGGCAAATACCAATATCTTCGACAGTGTGATGGTCATCGATCTCAACATCACCTTGTGCCTGCAACGTCAGATCAAAAAAACCGTGGCCTTTGAGCAACATCAACATATGATCAAGAAACGGTACCGAAGTGGAGATCTCTCCCTCCCCTTTACCGTCAAGATTTAACCTCAGGTCGATAGTTGTTTCGGCGGTGCGACGTTCTATATGGGCGGTTCGTGACATACACTCTCTCCCCTTATGCTTAAACGTTTCGACTATTACAGATCTTCTAAACGGTGGCTCACCGAACGGGCGTGAGCATCCAACCCTTCAAGCTGGGCAATTTGCACTGTTGGTGGCCCTAAGCGCTGTAAACCCGCCTTTGAGCAGCAGATCAAGCTTGATTTCTTAACAAAATCATCGAGGGACAGCGGCGAGTAAAACCGCGCCGTACCACCTGTTGGCAAGGTGTGGTTTGGCCCGGCAACATAATCTCCCAATGCTTCAGGGGTGTAATGACCCATGAAGATCGCACCAGCGTGACGTACTTGCGCCAGCAACTCGAAAGGGTTGTCCACCGCTAACTCTAAATGCTCGGTAGCAATGCGATTGCACAGCTCAAGAGCTTGATCAATGTGGTCGGCGACAATGATGGCACCATAATTCTCAATAGAGCTACGAGCAATGGCGTTACGTGGCAACAGATCGAGTTGCTTTTCCACTTCCGCTTGCACGGCAATGGCCATCTCTTCACAAGTGGTCACTAACACCGACGACGCTAACTCATCGTGTTCGGCTTGCGATAATAGGTCGGCGGCTAAATGGCGTGGGTTGCCACTACCATCGTTGACTACCAAAATTTCACTTGGCCCGGCAATCATGTCGATATCGACCTGACCAAAGACCATCTTTTTAGCCATCGCTACATAGATATTACCTGGCCCAGTAATCTTATCGACACGAGGGATGGTATCGGTTCCGTAGGCTAATGCACCTACGGCTTGCGCGCCGCCAACTCGGAAAACACGATGGACTCCAGCGACATGAGCGGCAGCCAGCACATGATCATTGGCCTCACCACCCGGCATCGGAACCACCATGATGATCTCTTTAACCCCTGCGACCTGAGCAGGGATAGCATTCATCAACACCGACGACGGATAGGCGGCTTTACCGCCCGGCACATAGATGCCGACACGATCCAGTGGTCGAACAAGCTGACCGAGCATGATGTCATTCTCATCCGTCGACAGCCATGTTTCCTGCTTTTGGCGGCGATGGTAATCTCTAATCCGCTGCGCAGCAAACTCAAGGGCGGCATAATCATCCTGTTCAACCCGCTCTACTGCTTGGCGAATCTCTTCAGCACTAACCTCTAACCCTGCAGCGGTGATCTCCATCCGATCAAACTTGTTAGTGTACTCACACACCGCCTCATCACCACGTTGACGCACCGCAGCCAAAATTTCACGCACGGTATCATCAATCCCCGCAGGGATCTCCTCAGCACGATGTTCAATGTGGCCAAAAGCCGCAGCAAAGTCAGTATCATCAAAACGGAGTAATTTAATCATTATTCGTCTCCCTATTCAGAGATCTTCGGGGTGTCACCAATCACTTTTTCGAGGTCGTTGATTATCTTGCTAATCCGCTCATGCTTTGTTTTCAAACTAGCGCGGTTAACAATCAGACGAGTGGTTATTTCAGCAATGGTTTCTACTTCAACCATGCCATTATCACGAAGTGTTGCCCCCGTTGAAACAAGGTCGACAATGCGCTCGGAGAGGTTGACCAACGGTGCTAACTCGATGGAGCCATAGAGCTTGATCAGCTCAACCTGAATCCCTTTGCTAGCGAAATATTTTTCAGTGACGTTCGGGTACTTTGTTGCCACCCGAATGTTCGACCAGTTCGATGGATCATCCTGTTCACGCAACTCTTTCGGCTCGGCAACCACCAAACGGCAATAACCAAAGTTGAGATCGAGGGGCTCGTAAAGGTCTTTCATTTGCTCCAACAGGGTGTCCTTACCGACAACACCAATATCGGCGCAGCCGTATTCAACATAGGTGGGAACGTCTGTGGCACGGACGGCCATAAAACGAAATTTATCTTCTTTGTTCTCGAAAACCAATTTACGGTTTTTCTCCTCCATTTCGGGGCAGGTGATACCGATTTTGGCGAACAGTTCCATTGAATCTTGCAAAATACGCCCCTTAGGCAGGGCAAAGGTGATGTAATCACTCATAGTAGCATCCTCATCTTTATTCAATAGCGTGAAATAAATATCGTTGTTATCGTCAATCAAACAGTTAAATGTAATTTTTTATATCGCCACACGTTGGATATCGGCACCAAGAGCCAACAACTTCTCTTCCAACCGTTCGTAACCACGATCAAGGTGGTAAATACGCGACACCTCAGTGGTATTATCGGCGGCAAGACCAGCTAAAACCAGTGATGCACTGGCGCGTAAGTCTGTTGCCATCACTGGCGCACCGAGGAGCATACCGACCCCCTCAACAAGAGCTTGCTTGCCGTCGATGCGAATATTTGAACCGAGGCGCTGCAACTCACACACATGCATAAAACGATTCTCAAACACATTTTCAGCAATCACACTGGTGCCGTTGGCGAGGGTCAACATCGCCATAAACTGGGCCTGCATATCGGTGGCATCCTTGACCAATACATCGCCCTGAGTCATCGCCGCAGCAACCATAAAAGTGCCCGCCTCAATGCGGTCAGCCATAACGCGATGATTCATCGGTTGCAAGGTATCGACACCCTCAATGGTGATGGTATCGGTACCAGCGCCACTAATCTGTGCGCCCATACCGTTGAGAGCTTTAGCCAGATCGATAATTTCAGGTTCACATGCGGCATTTTCGAGGATAGTTGTCCCTTCGGCAAGGGTCGCTGCCATCATCAGATTTTCAGTGCCGCCAACTGTCGGCATATCAAAATAGATAGTTGCACCCTTAAGGCGCTCGACGCGCGCTTCGACATAACCATGATCGAGGGAGATCTCGGCACCCATCGCCGCCAAACCTTTGAGATGGAGATCAATTGGTCGCGCACCGATAGCGCAACCGCCAGGTAAGCTTACCCGAGCATGACCATAGCGCGCCAGCAGTGGCCCTAGCACCAACACCGAGGCACGCATGGTTTTCACCAAATCGTAAGGCGCTTCGATACTTTCAACTCGATCAGCATTGATCACTGCACTATCGCCAGTAAAATCCACCTCGGCTCCGAGGGTCTTCAATAACTCAAAGACCGTGCGAATATCGCGCAACTGCGGAATATTACTCAAACGGTGTTCACCACCCGTTAGCAGAGTTGCACAGAGCAACGGCAAAGCTGAATTTTTAGCACCACTAACTTGAACGGTTCCATTCAACGGATTACCGCCATGAATAACAATTTTATTCACACTCATCCTCGCTATAACTTAGGCGCTGCGACAGGTGAACGTCCACCAACCACCCGCGCAATACCGCTATAATCTTGACGTTGAAACGTTTGTTCCAACCCAGCTTGTTCCATCATCGTTTGTACTTCTTCGGCTTGTGTTGCACCAACCTCAACCACCAACCAACCACTGGGCTGCAGTGCCGATAGCGCTTGTGCACACAACAAGCGATAACATTGCAAACCATCGTCTCCAGCCTCAAGAGCCAGATGAGGTTCGTGATCTAAGACCTCAGGCATCAACTCAGTCATCTCAGCCGTGGTGATATACGGTGGATTCGACACGATCATGCGATAAGGTTTCGCCGCATCGATCTGATTGAGCTGGGCCATGTCACATTGGTGGAAACGGATCTGCCCAGCCACTTGATTTTGTTCGGCATTATGCCTAGCAAGAGTTAAGGCTTCGTCACTGACATCAATCGCATCCACCTGCATTGTCGGCCAGCGCTGTTTAAAAGTATGGGCAATTGCAATAGCTATTGCGCCACTACCAGTACCAACATCAAGGATTAAATCATCCGCCGCAGGCAACGACTGTTCGAGTAAACGCTCAACCTCTTCGACTAGAATCTCAGTATCAGCTCGGGGAATTAACACCCCCGGCACCACCTTAAACGGTAGCGACCAAAATTCAGTGTGACCTAAAATATATTGTAACGGTTCGCGGTTCGCCCGCCGAGCCACCAATCGACGAATCTGGGTTAGCTCTGCCGGTTCAAGCGGTTGGTCATAACACAGATAGAGACCAACGCGATCTTTAGTCAAAGCCGAACCGATCAACAACTCAGCATCGAGGCGCGGACTGGAGATACCTTTGCCAGCAAGATAGTCGGTGGTCCAACGTAACACCTTGAGGACAGTCCAACTCTCGGTCACTCTTCGTCCTGACCAGCCATCATTTCAGCCTGATAATAGGTAACCAGTGCATCAAAAATCTCATCTAAATCGCCCTGCATGATGCCATCGAGCTTGTACAGGGTGAGGCCAATTCGATGGTCAGTACAACGACCTTGCGGGAAGTTATATGTTCGGATTCTCTCACTCCGATCACCGCTACCAACCTGACTTTTGCGGTCTGCGGCCATCTGGGCATGTTGTTCGGCCTGCATGGCATCGAGAATACGCGACCGCAACACTTTCATGGCGCGGGCTTTATTTTTATGCTGTGATTTTTCATCCTGACAGGCGACAACTACCCCTGTCGGAATGTGGGTGATCCGTACCGCCGATTCGGTTTTATTAACGTGCTGACCACCCGCACCCGAGGCACGGTACACATCAACGCGCAAATCAGTTGGATCAATATCTAAGTCAACATCTTCGGCTTCAGGTAGCACGGCAACGGTACAGGCTGAGGTATGAATTCTACCTTGAGTTTCGGTGTCGGGCACCCGCTGAACACGGTGAGTACCACTTTCATACTTAAGGCGTGAGTAGACATTTTGGCCAGTGATCATGGCGATAACCTCTTTAAAGCCACCAACACCAGACTCCGACGAACTCATGATCTCGACCTTCCAGCGATTACGCTCAGCGTAACGGCTATAGGCACGAAACAGATCGGAAGCGAACAGCGCCGCTTCATCGCCACCGGTTCCAGCTCGAATTTCGAGGACAATGTTCTTACCGTCGTTGGGGTCTTTCGGCAGCATCAGCGTCGTTAAGCGCTGGGCCAGTTCGTCACTCTCTTTTTCCAACAGCGGCAGCTCTTCACGAGCCATTTCGCGCATGTCGGGATCATCATCACGTAGAAATTCGCGATTATCTTCGATCTCTTGCTTCACCACCTTATAGCGTCGGTACACCTCAACAGGCTCCGAAAGGTCAGCGTGTTCACGGGTTAAATCGCGAAAACGGTTTTGATCCGATAATACCGTCGGATCAGAGAGCAGACCTTCCACTTCCATAAAACGGTCAATAACACCTTCAAGTTTATCAAAAATAGCCACGGTCATTTATCCTATCGGGAACACGGGGTGTCCCACATATCAAAACAACATCTTCACCAATGCTGTTTCATTTTTCATCATCGATTCAGCCACATAACCGCAACAACGATGGATTGCCTAATTGGCGTATTCCTCACGAACTTCAGCAGCGTGACCACAGCACATTTCACCTTCAGGACATGCACCACGCAAACAACCTGGGCCCGAGTCGGCAAACAGTAACGGTGCAGCAGCGCGGCACAGCAATAACATCTCTTTGGCCATGTCACGAATTTCCCATTGTGCACGCCGACAACAACGCAGACTGAAAAAATGGTGCAACTCGCGCGCATTCATGGTCATAACTAACTTAGTTTCGGCGGCATTTGGCAACACGAAGCGCGCATCTTCAGCGGGAACCCCTGCGTCAAGCATCTCACGATACAATTGGTACACCTGACCAAACAGTTGCTGATAACGCTGCTGTAATTCGGGATATTGGCGCAAAGTAGGTGGTTCGACGGCTGGAAACGGCGCATCACTAGCCACGTAGCGTTGGCTCTGCTGTGAATATGAGGCCAGCCGATGACGCACTAATTGGTGCGAACACGCCCGACTAACGCCCTCAATGCCAAAGCTGAAACTGACATGCTCAAGAACAGAAAAATGGCCAAGGGAGAGAATTTTTTCGATAAGCCGTGCATGTTGCTCGGTAGATGCCGATAAAAGATCATCAATTCCTGAATCGGAATAGCATAGACGAGCTGCCGCAGCGACAATTTTCTCTGGCTCAGGGGTATGGGTCAGCAACTGAACGAGCATGAATGCAGCCTCTGAATCGGTGAGTTGACATGGGGTGGTCACAGGAGTTGACATGGGGTGGTCACAGTGCCCATTGCAACGAGTTGAGATAGCGAAGCGCGCTACCAATCAACGTGAAACAGCCGCAAGGGGCAAAAGGCCCCTTGCGGCTGATCCAAACTGTCGAATAATAGCGCTACCAATCAACGTGAAACAGCCGCAAGGGGCCTTTTGCCCCTTGCGGCTGATCCAAACTGTCGAATAATACAAATTGCAAGTATTACTTCTGCGCGTACCGCTTGCGGAAACGCTCGATACGACCAGCAGTGTCCATCAAAATTTCTGTGGTCAGCTCACCGTTTTTAGAAACAGTTGAACGAGTTTGGAATGTACTACCACAGTGACATTTAACGGTAACTTCTTCGTACTTAGGGTGGATACCTTGCTTCATGGTGTTTCTCCTTGGTAGCGCCTGGCTTTGTACAGGCAGAATAATCTTAAACGGACAATTGCGTTACATACACTATTTAGCGCCACCACGCAAGAATTTTATTGCCGCAGTACTAAACAATAACGCTCATCACTTATTCATTGAATCTAAAAATTCTTGATTATCTTTGGTTTCCACTAGCTTTTCGCGCACAAACTCCATGCTGTCAACCACATTCATAGTGGTCAACACTTTGCGCAGTAACCACATGCGCTGCAAGGTGGTGCTGTCCTGAAGAAGCTCTTCACGACGCGTACCGGACTTATTTACATCAATCGCAGGGAAACTGCGCTTATCGACCAAACGACGATCAAGAACCAGCTCCATATTACCGGTACCCTTAAACTCTTCAAAAATCACTTCGTCCATCTTACTGCCAGTATCGATCAAAGCGGTGGCGATAATAGTTAAGCTACCCCCCTCTTCAACATTTCGTGCGGCACCGAAAAAGCGCTTCGGCTTATGCAGGGCATTCGAATCAACACCACCCGATAGAATTTTTCCACTGGAAGGGACAACGGTGTTGTAAGCACGTGCTAAACGGGTAATCGAGTCGAGTAAAATAACCACATCGCGCTTATGCTCCACCAACCGACGCGCCTTCTGAATGACCATCTCAGCCACTTGGACGTGGCGCGTTGCCGGCTCATCAAAAGTCGACGATACCACTTCACCCTGTACCGAACGCTGCATCTCGGTAACTTCCTCAGGCCGCTCATCGATCAACAATACAATCAGATAGGCTTCGGGGTGATTAGTGGTGATAGAGTTGGCAAGGTTCTGCAACAACACGGTCTTACCGGTACGCGGTGGCGCAACAATTAAACCACGCTGCCCTTTACCGATCGGCGACACCAGATCGACCACCCGCATAGGGATGTTATCACTGGTGGTTTCAAGGATCAGGCGCTGATCTGGATGCAAAGGGGTGAGGTTATCAAACAAGATTTTCTTACGCGCAACGGCAGGATCTTCGAAGTTGATCTCCGAAACTTTCAGCAGAGCAAAATAACGCTCGCCCTCTTTCGGTGGTCGAATTTGACCCGAGACCGTATCGCCAGTACGCAAACTAAAACGGCGAATTTGCGATGGCGAAACATAAATATCATCGGGGCCAGGAAGGTAATTGGCATCGATAGCACGTAAAAAGCCAAAACCATCCGGCAGAATTTCTAACACTCCTTCGCCGAAAATAGCTCCTTTTTTTGCGGCTGTTGAACTCAGGATCGCAAAAATCACATCCTGCTTACGCATTCCCGCTACCCCTTCGATACGAAGGTCGTTGGCAATGGTGGTCAGTTCTGTGATCTTTTTAGCCTTGAGCTCCTTCAGATGCATAGATGAACCTTCAGGCTCAACAGCAGGCTTTGCAGTACGAGGCCTAGCAGCGGGCTTCTTTGTCTCAGCAGTTTTAGTCAGCTTCTTTGCCTCAGCAGACTTCCTAATTTCGATTGGTTTCTTTGTTTCGTTCGTTTGACTATCAGTTTTTTTCATTAGTGTGCTGCTGCGCGACAACGATCACAAAAGTACCGTCGAAAAACAACAGGCCCCTCGGATTTAGAGTGAAAGGAAAGTGCAGGATTAAGTATGCAGGGAAAACCTTAGATATAAGTTGACTAGAACGCTGCTTTAGCAGTCAGCAACTACACCACCTGTCTACAACCTTTCTCCGAACTTGTCAATGAGTTAAATGTTTTTGCAATCAACAAAAATGGTTAGCCCGCGCCTATTTTCCGCTAAAAACCTCCCCCCACTCTGCCACACAGATAGGTTCCATGCGTTCCTCGGAATAGCCGTTGCCAACTTAACAGCTGAATAATTACAAATATTCAGATCAGCTATTGGTACTGTGGCGCACAATGGTGCCATCAATCATATAAACCACATCTTCAGCAATATGAGCCGCTAAATCGGCAATACGCTCCAGATGACGAGAAACCGCCAGCCACAACAACATCCCTTCTAGGCAATGGGGGTTAGTCCGAATTCTCTCTTTAACATAAATATAAGTCTGTCGGTGCATATCGTCGATCTCATCATCCTCAACAATCACCTCGCTCGCCGCATCAGCATCGATAGTTACTAATGAATCAAGCGCCTTTTTAAACATCGCCAACACCCGCGAAACCATCAGGGTATAATCAAACGGTGGCTCACTATTATCAACAGCGTCCAGAGCTAGAGTACGTTTTGATATGTTCACCGCAACATCGGCAATGCGCTCTAAATCGCTGTTGATTTTAATCACCGACACAATAAAGCGCAGATCGGTAGCCACCGGCTGATGCAGAGCTAAAATTTTTAAGCACTCCTCCTCCAACTCGACCTCGCGTCGATTGACCAACTGATCGACACGAATCACTTCACTCGCCAGCGTGGTGTCACGACGCTCTAGCGCTTGAACCGATTTAAGCACACTGCCCTCAACCAGACTACTTTGCGCCAACACCAACCTCTTCAAACTATTCATCTCTTCCTGTAGATGGATTGCCATCATTTCAAACCCTTTCTATCTGTTCGGTGTAAGCCATTCAGCACAACGGTAGATGAACTGCCCATATTTCCGTTCATTTTCGCCAAAGAGGCTCTCTATTCGCTCTCAAATGGTCGAAAATCTGGTCTCAAGCCAGTTATTTCTCGCTACAGCTCGTCAAACCCGACAACTTACCAGAATCGCCACTAACCAAAACGACCGGTAATGTAATCTTCTGTTGGAACACCATTCCCACTCGGCGACGCAGTTCAATGACATCGAGATCAGCTGAATTGATCTCGGTACTATCAATACCGATACTACCCTGCATACGCGCGCCATCAACTAAGTCGTTCATCCGATTAATGCAGCGCAAAAAAGTTGATTTGCCACAACCTGAGGGGCCGATTAGCGCCGTTACTTGACGACGCGGAAAAACCATATTTAAGTTAAATAAGGCTTGCGAAGAGCCGTAATAGAAATCTAGGTTTGCAACTTCAATCACCGGATCAGCCAACGGATCTAGCTGTGCCACAGTACTTTTCATAATCTCTCCTATCCGCAACCGTTAAAAGGTTCCGAAGGTATATCTCTTTTTCATCTGATTGCGTAATCGAATTGCCACGCCACTCATCACAATAACAATCACCACCAGCAATAGCGTTGTCACAAACACCATCGGTCGCGCAGCTTCAACGTTAGGCGATTGAAACCCGATGTCATAGATATGAAAACCAAGGTGCATAAATTTGCGCTCAAAGTGGAAAAACGGGAAGTGTGCATCAACAGGCAAAGCAGGTGCCAACTTCACCACCCCAGTGATCATCAATGGTGCAACTTCACCTGCAGCCCGTGCCATCGACAGGATCAACCCCGTCATAATCCCCGGTGATGCCATAGGGATTAATATTCGAACTAAGGTTTGACAATCACCACCGGAACCGTCAACAAAGCCAAGGTCAAGCTGGCCCACAACAAACCACCGCTACCAAAGGTTGGCGTTGGCAAGCGATCGCAAAAAATAGTTCGTCAATTCCGCTGCCAATGCCATAAACAAAAAAACCTAAACCAAAAATACCATAAACAATCGACGGGATCCCCGCTAAGTTATTCACCGCAATCCGCACCAGGCGCACCATAATGCCATCGCCCGCATACTCACTGAGGTAGATAGCGGCGATCACACCAAGAGGGAACGAGAAGATGCTCATGACAAAGATAAGGAGAACCGTGCCGAAAATAGCTGGAAACAAGCCACCTTCGGTATTCGATTCTCGCGGTTCACCGACAAACAGTTCCAATAATTTATCAGCGTAGATGGCCACCGATCCAAAAACCGACAGTTGATTAGGTTGATAACTGCGCACGATATTCGCCAACCCTATATGAACCGCGCGACCGTTGACATCTTCAAACTCTGCGTAATATCTTTCAATAACACCCCTCTGCTGGCGCTGTTTAGCCAACTGGGCAGCAAATTCAATTTGCAGCAACTCGATCTGCTGTTTTAGATTTATGCGCTCAGAGGAACTCTCCATCACCCCATCATAAGCCAAGCGATGATCGCTGATCTGGCATGATTCAATGCGGCGACTAATATCACTCACCTCATCGACCAAATCGTCAAGAATTTCCTGCTGCTCGGCAACCAGATCGCGGCCCTGCTCCAATTGTGACCACAGCGATGCAACCTCGCCTTGGCTCGAACTCGGCACAGTCACAGCAACTAAATTGCCATAAAAATTGCCATACTCCATCCGCTCGATACAGACAACATCCTCTGGCTGTGTTTGTTGGTTAAAATCGGCGACGCTAATCCAGCGAAAGTCGATCCCGTACAGATCACGATTACCAACCTTGAGTTGAATCCGATCGCCACTGCCATCGGGTAATGGTTCCTGTTGCAACACTTCACCCAGCAGCTGTTGACCATTGTTCATGGCAAACTGACTTAGTTGTGCAGGCCAAAAAGTCCCTAAACCATTGACCAACACCACCATAATGAGAGCTAAACCCATCAATAATGTTGCGCTAAGAGCTGCTGCGGTTAACCACACCTGCGGCTCACCGCGAGTCACAAACTGTTTCATAAATTCCTCGAATGGTTAAATATCTGCGCGCCACCTGCGCTCAACTCTACGGTTGCCAAATTGCCCGTCAAATCGGACAGCCTGCTAAAAGCGACCATATTTTCGTCGCAGTCGTTCACGAACCACCTCGGCAACCGTATTCAAAACAAAAGTCAGGACAAACAGCAGAACTGCTGATAAAAACAGCAAGCGATACAGCGTGTCGCCATGAGGCGCTTCAGGGATCTCAACGGCGATATTAGCAGACAGCGGTCGCATGCCATTGAAGATACTCATCTCCATGATTGGCGTATTACCCGTGGCCATCAACACAATCATCGTTTCACCCACGGCGCGACCGAGGCCGATCATCAGCGCAGCAAAAATTCCTGGGCTAGCCGAAGGGAGAACTACCCGCCAAACAGTTTGCCAGCGACTGGCTCCCAAAGCGAGTGAAGCCGCCTTGAGACTGCCCGGCACGTTGGATAATGCATCTTCGGTAATGGTAAAAATAATGGGAATTACAGCAAAGCCGAGGGCAAAAGCGATAACAATACTGTTGCGCGAATCGTAGCGTAAGCCGGTTTCGCCAAACAGCCATAATTTAAAGTTGCCGGCAAAAAACAGCTGTTCAAACCACGGCCCACCCTCAACACCAACAGCAACGGCAAACACCAACAATGGAGCCATCACTAAAAATTCATGGCCAGCCTCAACCCGCTTTGCCCACGAATGACCTCGCAGTGGCTGCCAAATAATCAACAACAGGATAAACACCAGCGGCACAATCAAAATACTGAGTAAAAAACCGGGGAAGTGGCACTCCAACAGGGGGGCAAACCATAGAGCTGCCAAGAAACCGATAACAACCGATGGCACTGCCGCCATAATTTCGACAGCTGGCTTTATGACGTTGCGTAAGCGGCGGCTTCCAAATTGACTGGTATAGATCGCCCCAAACAACGCCAACGGAATGGCGAAAATCATGGCGTAGAATGTACCCTTAAACGTGCCATAGATCAGCGGCATCAGACTCAACTTGGCTTCAAAATCATCGCTCGCTGCTGACGATTGCCACACCCACTCTGGCCGCTGATAACTTTCGTACCACACCTTCCCAAATAGCGAGCTTGGTCGAATAGTCCAGATGGATCGCACCGTCGTCGTCTAAACTAAGCAAGGTGCGATTTCGCGCTGACGGGATTAACAGCTCAACTGCCGAATCGTGTTGTGATAAAGCGTGGATCATCTGCAGACGTTTGGTGCCATCGCTCTCTTCAGTTGGTGCAGGAAACCACACCGTGACCTCACCGTGACTATCACCGACAGCCAGCGACAACTCGCCAATCAACATTCGCAACGCTCTGATCTCACGACCATCGCGAAAGGCTTGCACTTTATCGAGGAGCACAGCTAAACCTGGGGTGGAGAGATCCCAGCGCAACAAGGCTCCAGCGTGTGTGCCGGCATACAAAGTTTGGCCGCTACCATCAAGAGTCAGCGCAGTTAAATCATCGGGATGCACACCACTCAGGCGATAACCAACCTGAGTGGTTTCGACATTACCAAATAGATCTTCCTGTTCCAGCCATTGAACAATATCCAATTGGTTATTTTGGTTCTGACGAACCATCGTCAACCCCTGCTCACCTTGACGAACCACACAGCGCACCACAGGTTCAGAGCTAGCATCAAAGTGAGCTAAATTTTCAAGCGTGATTTCAGCAAACCGTTGCCCTGCGTGATCATAATCTTGGCGAAACAGCACCCGCTCAAGGGAGATTTGGCCATCGCTCCACCGTAACGAAAACGTTTTCTCATCAACACTCTCCGCCGCAATAATTCGATTGCCATGATGAGCCAAATCAGCACTTAGAGTTTTGATCTCTGCGCCTGTTGCCACATCGACAAAAACAAAATGACCTTCAGCGGTTATCACATAGGCTGTTTCTAAATATTCATCGACACCAACAGCCATCAGCTGCTGATGGGATATATCACCTGACAACGCTAGGCGTTTCACCACCTTGACCTCTGGTGGCGAAAACAGCGGCAACGCTTCGCGACCAATCAACAATAAAATCAAAATGACGCTGGCGATCACCAACATCCCACCGGCGCGGATAGCTAATGCCGCCAGCGAATCGTTGCGTTTAATTTTTCGTAGTATTTTCTTATCCATAACTCACCGTTACAGGAGAGGGGGGGAGGTGGCGATTATTGGATAACAGCCAACTGCTTTGCTGCAATGGATGCCGGTAATGGTAAATAGCCATCTTTAACAACAATCTGTTGCCCCTCTTTTGACAGAACAAAAGCGATAAACTCTGAGATCAAAACAGGAAGAGGCTCGTTTGGTTTCTTAGCAACGTTGAGATACAACATCCGACCGAGTGGATATTTGCCATTTAGCACGTTGGCATAGGTTGGCTCATAGGCCACGTCGCCCTG
>NBLY01000010.1 GCA_002084665.1 Desulfobacteraceae bacterium 4572_35.2
GCTCAGGCCGCCCTTTTCCTGCTGGCAATGAAAAACAAGCCCTTATTCCACACAAAGCCAAGGTGATGGATAATCGGTGTGGCACAGCGCCCGGCTTTATCATCTGCCACAACAACTGCCCAGCTTTTTTTATGCCGGGGGTTCCCCATGAGATGGGCGAGATGATGCAACGACAGGTAATTCCAGCCCTGCAACAGCTGCTTAAACCAACCATATATTGCGCCGAGCGGGTCCTTAAAGTATTTGGTCTGCCGGAAAACAGCATTGAACGTGAACTGCCTGCCAAGCTATTCCCCGCCGAGGTCTCGCTGTCATTTCGGCTTGAGTTCCCGCTAGTATTGGTGAAGTTAAACTCGCAGGGCCACGATGAAACACCTCTTGATCAAGCGGAACACATAGTGCGGCAACAACTCGGCCAGCATGTTGTCGCCCACGGCAATGAGAGCCTAGCCGAGGTTGTCGCTCAAAAACTGATCAGCGCTGAAAAGAATCTCGCTCTTGCCGAATCGTGTACCGGTGGCCTGATTGCAAAACTGCTCACCGATTGCGCAGGCAGCTCGGCATTTTTTGAACGCGGTGCGGTAACCTACGCCAATTCGGCCAAACATGACATGCTGGGGGTAGACGAACAACTATTACTCGACAAGGGCGCGGTGAGTACAGAATGTGCTCAGGCGATGGCTAACGGCATTCGTCAGCGTGCTAAAACAGACTTCTCCCTCGCCGTGACCGGCATTGCAGGGCCAGGCGGCGGCACAGCAGAAAAGCCCTGTGGCACCGTTTTTATTGCTCTGGCAAGCTATCAAGGGACTGAGGTTCGCGAGTGCCACTTTAGTGGCGACCGCGCGCAAGTTCGAATTAAAACGGCCTACACCGCCCTCGACTGGCTACTGCGCAGCCTAAAAGACTAGGGGGACTGACAGACAGCCTGCTGATCAAATGTAAGAAAGTATTGAATTAATCGCACTTTTCATGCTATCGATAAATGTTTAAGAAACTCAATAAAATGCCTCACCAGTTTAACACCAAAGAAACCAAGGTTAATCTGGCGCGGTCACCCATTATTTCCCATAGGAGAACGCATAACCATGGCGACAGATAACCGAAAACAAGCGCTTGACTTGGCAATGGGTCAAATAGAAAAACAGTTTGGCAAGGGCAGCATCATGCGCTTGGGTGAAGACAATATCATGCGCGATATCTCCACCATCCCAACTGGTTCTCTTGGTTTAGATATCGCTCTCGGTATAGGTGGCGTTCCCCGGGGACGGATTATTGAGATCTATGGCCCTGAATCATCAGGTAAAACAACGCTAGCCCTGCACATTATCGCCGAAGCGCAAAAACAAGGTGGCATTGCTGCCTTTGTCGATGCTGAGCATGCCCTTGATATGACATACGGGCGCAAACTCGGCGTTAACGCCGATGATCTGCTGGTCTCGCAACCCGACACCGGCGAACAAGCTCTTGAGATTGTCGAAGTGCTTGTCCGCAGTGGCGCGATTGACGTTCTCGTCGTCGACTCCGTGGCCGCGCTAGTTCCCCGTGCTGAGATCGAAGGGGAGATGGGCGACTCACACATGGGCCTGCAAGCGCGGCTGATGTCACAAGCGTTACGCAAACTCACAGGAACCATCAGCAAATCTAACTGCTGCGTAATTTTCATCAACCAAATTCGGATGAAAATAGGGGTGATGTTTGGCAATCCAGAAACCACTACCGGTGGTAACGCGCTAAAATTCTACTCGTCGGTACGGATGGATATTCGTAAGATCGCCACCCTCAAACAGGGGCAAGATGTGATCGGCAACCGTACCCGCGTTAAGGTGGTTAAAAACAAAACCGCTCCGCCATTTAAAGAAGCAGAATTTGACATCATGTTTGGTGAAGGGATCTCAAAAGTAGGTGAACTGGTTGACCTCGGCGTTGCTAACGATATTGTCACCAAAGCTGGTGCATGGTTTTCCTGCGGCGATGAGCGCATCGGCCAAGGTCGGGAGAATTCAAAACAGTACCTGAAAGAGCATCCTGAGCTGGCCAACAGCATTGAAGAACAAGTTCTCGAACTTTACGGTCTCTCTGACATTGATGAAGTTGAAACTCAGGAGTAATCGAATATGGAACTAAACGACATCCTCGGTATGGCGATCAAAGCCAATGCATCGGATATCCACCTCAAGGTGGGATTACCACCGGTGTATCGAATTGATGGCTCGTTGCGCCCCCTACCTAAAGCACCACGCTTAGCACCAGAAGATATTCGCAAAATAGCCTATGCGATGATGAGTGAACAGCAACGGCAACACTTTGAGCGCTCCAACGAGTTAGACCTCGCTTACGGTGTTACTGGGATGGGACGTTTTCGTGTCAACATGTTCACTCAGCGCGGCTCAATCTCGATGATTCTGCGCACGATTCCCTTTAATGTTCAGACCCTTGAGGAGTTAAAACTCCCCGCTGTCATCAAAAAACTCACCCAAGAGCAGCGTGGCTTAATTTTGGTTACCGGAACCACTGGTTCTGGTAAGTCGACCACTTTAGCCAGTATGATTGACAGCATCAATGCCAACCGTACCGCCCATGTGATCACCATTGAAGACCCTATCGAGTTTTTGCATCGTGACAAAAAAAGTATCATCAACCAACGTGAAGTGGGTGTCGATACCGAAACCTTTGCTGGGGCACTCAAGTCAGCACTACGCCAAGACCCCGATGTCATTCTCGTCGGCGAGATGCGTGATTTTGAAACCATCGAAACCGCTCTAACTGCTGCCGAGACCGGCCACCTGGTTCTTTCAACCCTGCACACCATTGATGCCCAAGAGAGCATCAACCGGATTGTTGGTGCCTTTCCTCCGTTCCAACAACGACAAATTCGCCTCCAGTTGGCATCTATCCTCAAAGGGGTTGTGTCGCAGCGCCTTGTCCCCTGTGCCGATGGCAAGGGGCGAGTTCCTGCCGTTGAAGTGATGGTGTCTACCGCACGGGTACGTGAATTGATTGACGATAAAGAGAAAACCAAGATGCTGCGCGACACTATCCAGCAGGGCTACGATAGTTACGGCATGCAGACCTTTGATCAGTCATTAATGGGCTTGCTCAAAAATAAGCTCATCACCTTTGATGAAGCGTTACGTCAAAGCTCAAACCCCGACGATTTCAAGCTCAAGGTTTCAGGTATCTCATCGTCTTCCGACCTCAGCTGGGATCAGTTTAGCACCAATGACGAACAAGGAGATGAAAACAACTAATCGTGTCGGCACCTCCGAAGGCATACCCCCTTGCCCTGCGCTGGTTAACACTGCGCTCTCGTAGCGAAGCAGATCTGCGTCAGCGGTTACAACAAAAAGGTTGTGACCATGATGACATTGAACAGGCCTTGCAACGCTGCTGTGAGCTGGGCTATATCGACGATCAACGCTATGCCATCGAGCGCACCGGCCAACTGATGCGCCGCGGCCGCGCCGTTGGTGTTCGACTGAAACATGAGTTAAAAAAAGAGGGGATCAACGCCCAGTTAGCACTGCAAGCGATTGAACTAGCAGATTCTTGCCGATCTCGTGCAACGGCGCTACGCCAACACTGACTTCACTCAGCTCGACCAACGTCAGCAGTGCCGAATTATCAATTATTTACAACGGCGAGGGTTTACCCTCGGCCTGATTTTGGATCATCTTAAAGAGAAGAAGGACACCCCATGCTAAGCACTAACGACATTCCATGCTAAGCACTAACGACATTCGTGCCCGTTTCATTCAGTATTTTGAAAAGCAAGGCCATCAGGCCGTTTCATCATCATCTTTGGTGCCACACAACGACCCCACCCTACTTTTTACCAACGCGGGGATGAATCAATTTAAGGACCTTTTTCTTGGTGCTGAAACACGCGACTATGTGCGCGCCACCTCATCACAAAAATGTGTTCGCGCTGGCGGTAAGCATAATGACCTTGAAAATGTAGGTCGTACCGCCCGCCATCACACCTTCTTTGAGATGCTCGGCAACTTCTCCTTCGGTGATTACTTTAAAACCGATGCCATCCGTTTCGGCTGGGATTTCCTCACTAAAGAGATGGAACTACCAATCGAGCATTTATGGGTTTCGGTCTTCAAAGATGATGACGAGGCATTTAATATCTGGCGCGATGAAATTGGTGTTCGTGAAGAGCGCATTTTACGCCTCGGTGAAAAAGACAATTTTTGGGCGATGGGCGATACTGGGCCCTGTGGCCCGTGTAGTGAGATCCATATCGACCAAGGGGAACAGATGACCTGCGGCCCAGATTGTGCTCTAGGCGTTTGCGATTGCGACCGCTATTTAGAGCTATGGAATCTGGTCTTTATGCAGTATGAGCGCGATGCTAGCGGCACCCTCACCCCGCTACCTAAACCATCCATCGACACCGGCATGGGTCTTGAGCGCATCACCGCGGTCGTCCAAGGGGTACAGAGTAACTACGATACCGACCTGTTTCGGGCCATCATCGGCAACATTGAACAGTTGGCGGGCAAAACATACGGTGACAACGAAGAAAATGATATCTCCATGCGCGTTATGGCCGACCACAGTCGGGCTACCGCATTTTTGATCGCTGACGGCATCCTGCCCAGCAATGAGGGGCGTGGTTATGTTCTGCGGCGTATCATGCGCCGTGCGGCACGTCATGCCAAGATGCTCGGTTCTAGTGAACCAATATTATTTAAGACATGCCGTTTCGTTATGGAACTGATGATGGATGCCTACCCTGAGCTGGAAGAGCGGCTTGAGTATGTGGCTAAAGTGGTTAAAAACGAAGAGGAACGCTTCATCCAAACTCTCGACAACGGTCTACGCATTCTCAACGACGAGATCGCCAGTCTTAAACAACAGGGAAAAAACATCATCCCCGGTGAAACCGTATTTCGTCTATATGACACCTTTGGCTTCCCCGTCGATCTCACGGCTGATATCGTCGAGGGGGAACAATTCACCCTTGATGAGGCTGGCTTCAATGTTTGCATGGAGCAACAACGCAGCAAAGCGCGCGCCAACTGGAAAGGTTCTGGCGAAGAGGGCATTGAGGCTAGTTACAAACAGCTTGCCGAGCAAGGGACGACCTGTGAATTTACTGGTTATGACAAGCTCGATGATTTTGGTACGGTTTTAGCGATCATCAAAGATGGCGCAAAAGTTGACAGTGCAACAGCAGGCGACTGCGTTGAAGTGATCACCAGTACCACACCTTTTTACGGCGAATCAGGTGGTCAATGTGGCGACAGCGGCACTCTGGTAACGGATTCAGTTCGAGCTACCATCAGCAACACCCTCAAGCCATTGCCCCAACTGCTGGTTCACACCACCACCATCAACCAAGGAACGCTCAACAGTGGTGACGCGGCAGAACTTCATGTCGATGCCCAAAGGCGCCAAGCCTGTGCCATCAACCACAGCGCCACCCACGTATTGCAAGCAGTCCTGAGTGACGTTCTCGGTGAACACGTTAAACAGGCGGGTTCACAGGTAACCCCAGAGCGACTACGCTTCGATTTTATCCACTTTTCGGCCATGACCGCCGACGAAATCACTCAGGTCGAAAACGAGGTTAACCGGCTCATTCGTGAAAATGCTCAGATCAAAACAGAGGTGATGGACACCGCTGCCGCCGTTGAAGCGGGGGCGACAGCACTATTTGGTGAAAAATATGGCGACAACGTCCGCGTTGTCAGTATGGGCGAATTCAGCATGGAACTATGCGGTGGAACTCACGCTGAAGCCACGGGCAACATCGGCTTGTTCAAAATTGTGCAAGAAGCGGGGATTGCCGCTGGCGTTCGTCGCATCGAGGTCACCACGGGTGCTCAAGCGATCACAGCCGTCCAAGATCAACAACAGCTGATCGGCGATCTTGCCGCGCTGGTGAAGAGTGATCCCAGCCAACTTGAAACACGCTTGAAAAAGTTGATGGAGCAGCAAAAAGAGATGGAACGGGAGATCTCTACCCTGCAAGACCGTCTCGGTGCCGATCGCGCCAGCAGCTTAATTAAGCAGGTGCAAACCGTTGCTGACATCAAACTGTTAGCCGTTCGTATCGACAACCTCGACGGCAAACAGGTGCGTGAGCAAGCGGATAAACTGCGCGATCAACTGCAATCAGGCATTGTGGTACTCGGCAGCGTCAGCGAAGGCAAAGTGGCGCTGCTGGTTGCGGTGACCAAGGATTTGACCAAGCAGGTCAAAGCTGGTGATCTGATTAAGCCACTAGCGGAAATGGTCGGCGGTCGCGGCGGTGGCCGTCCCGATATGGCACAAGCAGGGGGTTCCAAACCTGAGCAGCTTGATGCCGCTATTGCAGCCGCCACAGAAGTCCTCAGTGCCGCGCTAGGGGCTTAAACTAGATCTGGTCGCACTAAACAGGAGAGATCATGACCGAACAACAACCAACGGCAGCGATTATTCGCACCGCTGAACAGCCGGAATATCTTCACCCTGAGCACACGCTGTTCTTTTTACGCGATGTGATCACGGCAGAAACCAACCCCACGCTATCTCTTCACCGTGGTCGGATCGAACCCGATGGTGAGATAGTGAGCCGACGTATTGAACGCACTGAGACCATCTACATCCTCTCTGGCGACGCTTTATGTAGCCTCGCCGGTGAAGAATCGCGCCTCGGTGCTGGCAGCTGCATTGTTGTTCCAGCACAATGCCAACTCAGTCTTAAAAACTGTGCTGAGCAGCCGATCGAACTATTGATAGCCGTGACACCACCACAGCCACAATCGAATAGGTGATGTGCAATAACCATCTGAGCGCGGCTTTTTTCTTTTTGCCTCTGCTTGAAACAGGTGGTATAAAAATAGTTTACACCTGCATTTAAGTGCTCAATATCCAACCACATACCGAGTTGCACGTTCTGGCTCAGGTAAGGATGATTCGATGTTTAAAGGAACCACTATTGTTTGTGTTCGCTGCCAAGACCAAGTCACATTAGCTGGTGATGGTCAAGTGACCCTTGGTCACACGGTCATGAAACACGGCGCATGTAAAATCAGGCGCATGCATAATGACCAGATCATAGCTGGTTTTGCCGGCAGCACCGCCGACGCTTTCACACTGTTTGAAAAATTTGAAGCAAAACTGCAAGAGTTTCGCGGTCAATTAGCGCGTGCAGCAGTGGCCTTAGCGAAAGATTGGCGCAGTGACCGCGTATTACGCCGCCTTGAAGCGCTACTGATTGTGGCCGATGAAGATCAAACCTTGGTGATCTCTGGTGCTGGCGATGTCATTGAAACCGATGACGGTGTCGCCGCTATTGGCTCAGGTGGCTCCTATGCTCAAGCTGCAGCACGAGCGTTGGTGCGTAACACCGATATCGCTTCAGATAAGATTGCCGAGCAATCGTTGAAAATTGCCGCTGAGATCTGCATCTACACCAACGATCACATCAGCATGGAAACTCTTACTAAATCAACAACAGGAACATCATCATGACCAACTTTACTCCGCGTGAAATCGTTTCGGAGCTAGATCGTTATATCATCGGCCAAAACGGTGCTAAACGCGCTGTCGCTGTCGCTCTACGCAACCGCTGGCGGCGCCAACAGGTGCCAGCTGAATTGCGCGATGAAATTTCACCTAAAAATATCATCATGATCGGTGCTACAGGTGTCGGTAAAACCGAAATCGCGCGCCGGTTAGCTAAACTCGCTCAAGCTCCATTTATCAAAGTCGAAGCCAGTAAATTTACCGAAGTTGGTTACGTTGGTCGCGATGTTGAGAGCATGGTGCGCGATCTTGTTGAACTGGCCATCAGCATGGTACGTGAAGAGGAAGCTAAAAAAGTACGCATTAAAGCTGAAGAGCAAGCTGAAGACAAACTGCTTGATTTGCTCCTACCTGGTGAACGCGACACCCTCAACGACGATGACGAGGATAAGCAAAGCAGTAGCTCCACGCGTGACAAACTGCGTCGGTTATTACGGCTAGGCGAACTCGATGAGCGCTTTGTTGAACTTGAAACCGAAGAGCTTAACATCCCAGCAATGGAGGTCCTCACCCCGCCGGGTGCTGAGGATATGGGGATCAACATCAAAGAGATGTTCGGTAACATGTTCCCGAAAAAGAGTAAGCGGCGGCGGATTGCTGTCAGTGAAGCACGCCAAATCATCATCGATCAAGAGGCCGAAAAATTGGTCGACATGGACAACGTGCAACAGTTAGCGCGCGACCTAACCGAGCAGAGCGGCATTATCTTTATTGATGAGATCGATAAAGTCGCCAGCCGTGACGGTGGCGGTCAAGGACCAGAGATATCACGTGAAGGGGTGCAACGTGACATTCTACCGATCGTTGAGGGCAGCACAGTCAACACCAAGTATGGCTCGGTGAAAACCGATCACATCCTGTTTATCGCTGCCGGTGCCTTTCATGTTGCCAAACCTTCAGACCTGATCCCCGAGCTTCAAGGGCGTTTTCCGATCCGTGTTGAACTAGATAGCCTTGGCGAAGAGGAGTTTGTCCGCATTTTAACCGAACCAAAAAATGCATTGGTCAACCAATACCAAGCGTTGATGAAAACCGAAAATATCGCCCTCCAATTTAGCGCTGATGCTATTGCTGCGATTGCCCGTACCGCCGCACAGGTTAACGAGCAGACAGAGAATATCGGCGCTCGACGACTGCACACCATTATGGAAAAATTGCTTGAGCAGATCTCTTTTGATGCCCCAGAGCTCAACGAAAAGAGCATCAATATCGATGCAGATCAAGTGCGTAGCAGCCTTGCAGAGATTGTTGCCGACGAAGATCTTTCACGCTTTATTTTGTAAATTTTGCCACCCACCTGCAGCTGTTAGCGCAAGATGGGACAAGGGATCAAATAGATGCAAAAACTGATCGACAAAGCCAATATTCTCATCGAAGCGTTGCCCTACATTCAACGCTTCAGCAACAAAACCGTTGTCATCAAATACGGTGGCAACGCCATGGTTGAGGAGCGCCTTAAAGAGAGTTTTGCCAACGATATTATTTTGCTCAAGTTGATCGGCATCAATCCCGTCATTGTTCACGGCGGTGGGCCACAAATTGGCAAAGTATTGGAGGAGATGGGCCGCAAAACCAACTTTATTCAGGGGATGCGCGTCACCGACTCGGAAACTATGAACGTTGTTGAGATGGTGCTCGGCGGCAAAGTCAATAAAGAGATTGTCGGTAACATCAATCATTTTGGTGGCAAGGCGGTAGGACTATCAGGCAAAGATGGCAATCTTATCACCGCCAAAAAGATGGAGTTGAAACGGATCAACCCAGAAACCCTAACACCTGAAATTATTGATGTCGGTATGGTTGGTGAAGTGGTGAGAATCAATCCTGCCGTACTGACCGCCCTCGAAGAGAGCAGCTTTATCCCCGTTATCGCTCCTGTTGGCGTTGGTGTCAATGGTGAAACCTTCAACATCAATGCCGACCTTGTTGCTGGCCGTGTTGCTGGGGCGCTCAATGCCGAAAAGCTCATTTTACTGACAGACATTGAAGGGGTTAATGACAAACAAGGGCAACTGCTGTCCACCATTGACATTGATGAAGTGGCAGCCCTAATTAAAGATGAAACCATTGGTGGCGGTATGATCCCGAAAGTGAATTGTTGCGTTGATGCAGTCAACGAAGGGGTTAAAAAAGCACATATTATCGATGGTCGGATGGAACACGCCTGCCTGTTAGAGATCTTTACCGATCTAGGAATTGGCACAGCTGTAGCGAGGTTTAAATCATGAATAAAACATCTGCACAATGGATCAAACGCGGCGACAAGCACATCGTCACCACCTATGGCCGCTACCCTCTGGTCGCAGTAAAAGGGAAAGGCTGCTGGCTGTGGGATGCTGAAGGGAAAAAGTATCTCGATTTTCTCGCTGGTGTCGCTGTCAACAATCTCGGTCATTGCCACCCCAAGGTGGTCAAGGCATTACAGCAACAAGCTGCAACGCTTATCCATTGTTCCAACTATTACCACATCCCCAGCCAGATCGAGTTAGCCGAGATCCTGTGTGACAACTCCTTTGGTGATCGGGTTTTCTTTTGCAACTCTGGAGCTGAAGCCAACGAAGCAGCGATGAAGCTGGTGCGCAAGCACAGTGCTGACAATTACGACGAGGAGCGTTTTGAAGTAATTACTGCCCTCGCCTCGTTTCACGGCCGCACCATCGGCACCATTAGCGCAACAGGTCAAGATATTGTCCGCAAGGGCTTCACCCCTGTAGTGCCCGGGTTTAGATATGTCCCGTTTGGCGACATCGATGCCATGGCGCAAGCGGTGAGCGGAAAAACCTGTGCCGTAATGCTCGAACCGGTTCAGGGTGAAGGTGGTGTCAATGTTGCTCCAGCCGGTTACTTAAAAGCAGTTCGTGAGTTGTGCGACAAACACAACCTGCTGTTGGTATTTGATGAAGTGCAGGTCGGCTGTGGCCGGACAGGGAAACTGTTTGCTTACCAACATGATGATGTCGCACCTGACATTATGACTCTAGCAAAAGCGTTAGCCGGCGGCCCCCCCATCGGCGCAATGGTTGCTACAGAGAAGGCTGCCGCAACTTTTGTTCCCGGCACCCACGGTTCAACATTTGGTGGCAACCCACTGATGACTACGGCTGCGCTAGCGACGATGAACACCCTCATCGACGATGGCGTTCTCGACAACTGCGTTGCCATGGGCGCGTATTTACATGACAAGCTTGAACAACTCAGCCAACGTTACTCCTTTGCTGGCGAGATACGCGGTCGCGGCTTAATCCTCGGCATGAAACTTGATATCCCCGGTGCCGATATTGTTAAAGAGGCGATGGCTAAAGGACTGCTGATCAACTGCACCGCTGGCAGTGTGTTACGCTTTGTGCCACCACTCATTATCAGTCGCCAAGAGATCGACACCGCGATGGAGATTCTCGATGAGGTTCTCAGTGCTATTAACGTTAAAAACGACTAAACTCAGAATCAAATATTAAATTTTGGGAGATGATAATGAAGCAACCTAAAGAGGTGGTCATCCTTATCACTGTCATTGTTGTCGTCATGGTTATTGCTATCGCGTGGACAATGACCCACAACAGTCGTGGCAAGTATCATGCACCCTACAAGTATTATGAGGGTGATCGACCCAACTATAATCCAAGATAAGTAAACGATCAGTGGCCACACACAGCCCTGACACAGGAGTTTTATTGTGAAAAACCATTTTCTCTGTTTATCCGACTGGTCTGCATCAGAGCTCGATGCCATCTTCACCCTGACCGCTGAATTGAAAGAGAAACAAAAACAAGGGATCGCCCATCCACTACTGGCGGGTAAAACCCTCGGTATGATCTTTGAAAAAAGTTCAACTCGTACCCGCATCTCCTTTGAAGTTGGCATGTACCAACTCGGCGGCCACGCACTGTTTTTGTCATCACAGACCACCCAAATTGGCCGAGGTGAGCCGATCAAGGATACCGCACGCGTCATGTCGCGCTACGTTGATGGCATCATGATCCGTAGCTATTCTCAAGCTGGCGTATCAGAATTAGCTGAATATTCAGATGTCCCAGTCATCAACGCATTGACCGATAGCTACCACCCCTGTCAAATAATGGCAGACCTGTTCACCGTTCTGGAGCATAAAGGTAGCTATAAAGATCAAGTTTATTGCTGGATTGGTGATGGCAACAACATGGCCAATTCTTGGATCAATGCCGCTGCGGTATTTGGTTTTGAGTTACGCATTGCGACACCACGCGGCTACGAAGCAGATGCCTGGGTCATTGAACGCGCGCAACAACGCGGTGCCAAACTTATCTTCACCAACGATCCTCTCGAAGCAGCTACCAACGCCGATGTGCTCAACACCGATGTTTGGGCAAGTATGGGTCAAGAGGGGGAGCAAGCAAAACGGGAACTAGACTTTGCTGGCTTCCAACTCAACGCTGATGTCGTTGCCGTTGCTAACAACGACTGCCTGGTCCTCCACTGTTTGCCTGCTCACCGCGGGGAAGAGATCACCGATGAGGTGATTGAAGGGCAACACTCGGTTGTTTTCGATGAAGCAGAAAATCGCCTTCACGTGCAAAAAGCAATTATGGCGACCCTAATGGCAAAAGGATAAGCGATGAACATCTTATGTCCTCACTGTCAGTTTAGCAAACAGGTCAGCGACGCTGCGTTACCACCGTTGCCAACTAAAGCAACCTGTCCTCAATGTTCACAGCAGTTCACCCTTGAGGCTCCAGCTGAGGAATCGCTGTCTTTCGTAACAGAGTCGGCAGAACAGATCGTTGCTGCTGAGATCACTGATTATGTGTCGCCACCCACCACAGTGCAAACTGAGAATGAGGAACCTGCCGGTTTTTGGCTGCGGGTGCTTGCCGCTGTGATCGACAGCATCATCTGCAATGCCGTCGTTTTCGTTATGGGCTTCGGTATCGGTTTCCTCATCGAAAGCAACAATTATGGCTTCAACGAGATGACACAACTACTCATCATGGCAATGGGCATCATCGTCACCCTGTTCTATTATATCTTTTTTACAGGTTACGGTGGACAAACACCGGGGAAAATGGCACTACAGATAAAAGTGATCCATAATGACGGATCGGAGATCGGCTATGGTCAAGCCTTTGTGCGCGAAACCATTGGCAAAATAATCTCCTATCTATTACTATGCATCGGTTACCTTATGGTTGGTTTGCGCCGTGACAAACGTGGCTTGCACGATCTGCTCGCTAGCACCAGAGTTATAAAGCTGTAACTGCACCAGCAAAATGTTTCATTAACTACGACACGCAATAATCGTGTGAGCAAAGAGGAGATCGGAAGATCTGCAACACCCCCCTCAGTAGCCCACCCTATAATACGATCTGTCACAAGGAGACACTCATGCAAAAAAAAGGAACCATCAAAAAAGCGGTACTCGCCTACTCTGGCGGTTTGGATACTTCAATCATCCTCAAATGGTTGGGCGAAGAATATGGTTGTGAAGTTATCGCCTTTGCTGCCGACCTCGGTCAAGGCGAAGAGCTTGATTTTATCCCTGAAAAAGCAAAAAATACTGGCGCGAGCAAGTGCTTTATCGAAGATCTTCGCGAAGAGTTTGTCCGTGACTTCGTGTTCCCAATGTTTCGCGCTAATGCTATTTACGAGGGTCGTTATTTCCTCGGCACCTCAATTGCTCGGCCACTGATCGCTAAAAAACAGATGGAGATCGCTATTGCTGAAGGGGCGGATGCCGTTTCTCATGGTGCAACTGGCAAAGGTAACGACCAAGTACGTTTTGAGCTCGGCTACTACCACTTTGACCCGAGCGTAACGGTTATTGCGCCGTGGCGTGAGTGGGACCTCAACAGTCGTACGGCACTAGAAGACTACGCTAAAAAGCACGGCATTCCAGTACCAACCAGTAAAAAGAACCCTTGGAGTAGTGACCGCAACCTGCTACACATCTCTTTTGAAGGTGATATTCTTGAAGATCCTTGGGCTGAAGCCCCCGAGCACATGTACGTACTCAGTGTTGCTCCAGAAGATGCTCCAGATCAGGCTGAATATGTCGACATCGAGTTTAAAAACGGTGACCCAATCTCCATCAACGGTGAGGAACTTTCACCCGCCAACCTGCTGGCTAAACTAAACGAATTAGGTGGCAAGCACGGTATTGGTCGTGTCGATCTAATGGAAAATCGTTTTGTCGGCATGAAGAGCCGTGGCGTCTATGAAACACCTGGTGGCACAATCCTCGAAGAAGCTCATCGCGGCGTAGAGTCGATCACCATGGACCGTGAAGTGATGCACCTGCGTGACTCATTGGTTCCACGTTACGCTGAGATGGTTTACAACGGTTTCTGGTTCGCACCTGAGCGCGAGGCATTGCAAACTCTCATCGATGATACGCAGAAAACCGTCAACGGCAAGGCTCGCGTCAAGCTATATAAAGGCCACTGCCGCGTTGTTGGTCGTCAATCCGACACCAATAGCCTATTTAATGTCGACTTTGCCACATTTGAAGCCGACGAAGTTTACAACCAAGCTGACGCAGAAGGATTTATCAAGCTTAACGCTCTGCGCCTGCGTATCCGTAGCATGATGAACAGCAAGGGTTAAATTACGTTTAAGAATTACCGCTAAACCATCGCTGGAGTTGTTTGAACACAACTCCAGCGATGGCGCTCCTCAAACTCTTCGTTATTGCCCGACACCACAAGGTGGCCTCTATGGCTTATCCGCTACAAAAGCAGATCAAAACCTCAGTTGTTGCCTGCATCATCGATAGCCAGCAACGTATCCTCCTCACTAAGCGCAGTATTCCCCCTTTTTTGGGTCAATGGGTGATGCCGGGGGGGAAAATTGACCACGGCGAAGCGATAAAACAAGCACTTTGCCGCGAAGTTGAAGAGGAGGTCGGGCTAACAGTCTCCATCGATACCCTCGTTGATGTCTATGAGCACCTCGCCATCGGCGATCACAACGATCACTACATCATCCTCTACTATCGTGCCACGCCATTGACTTTTGAACTGCAGACCAATCCTGCTGAGCTCAGTAAAGCGGTGTGGTTTGCTGCTGGGCAACTGCCCGACCTCAATATTCCGCCCGGTAGCCGCCATATTTTATCTCTCATCTACCCCGAGCAAATATGGCCCCATCTCGAAACACCTGGAGACGATGCCGAGTGCGAGATCCCTGGGGTGTGTTCACTATCGCATGAGAGGGGTTAACCATTGTTTCAGATTGTCGATAAAACGGTGACCCTCAACTACCCTCTCGGCCACCATCTGCATTGCATGATTAGCCAGATCGCCAACCATATTCGCTTCGACAATGAGCAATCGCCCGAGACAATTACGCAAAAGAAGTGGCTGCTGATTAAATCGATCCTTGATCTGGTTGCGACAGGCTCCGGAAACCTGAAAAAACTTCACTTTTTGCTATTTCCCGAATCGACCTTGCCCTGCTGCTGCCTCGACGATGCCCTTGAATTGATTAACCGCCGTTTTCGCCCCAACACGGTAACCATGTTTGGGATGGAACATATACCTCTGCATCAATTTAAAACTATCGTTGATCACTACCACGCTGATAACGCCGAACTGCTCGAATCGATCACCATCGATCAGGATTGCGGCGACATTGATCATCTACGGGTCAACTGGGCAGTCATTGCCATTAAAGAGGGCGATGGCACTTTACGCGTCTTTATCCAAGCCAAAAGTCACCCCTTTGCTGGCGAAGAGAGTCTCGATCACCGCGACCTGTATCATGGCAAGATTTTTCCACTGTTTCGTAGCCAACCGACAGGGTTCAACTTCATGGCGATGATCTGTTTTGACTACATATATCGCACCATCTATCACTCCAATATCACCACCGTAATTCAACGCGCCAACGAGCTATTTTTCAATTCTCGCCAGCATCTTGATTTTTTGGCGATTCTTGAGTGCAACCCGACTTTTGCAACAGTGCCAGCGCAACGCGCGAATCATTACCCCACAGTGGTGATCTAGACACATTTGGCCATTCATCGGTTATCATCCACAAAAACCACAAGATGACCACCAGACAGCTCAGTGAATTTACCATCGACGATTTTTCAGGGCTGCCTGTCTGTCGCTTACGCTTTGGTGCACAGAGCCGTTTATACTATTTCAATTTACCGGTATTTCACGAGTTCGACCCACGAACAACACGAATGCCACTTAAAGTTCACACGATATTTAAACCTACAACGCAAAATGGCTGGCAAACGATCAACTTCAACCCCGATGCGTTATAACACTTGTAAGGAGCTCAAACATGAGTAAAAAACTCTGGGGTGGTCGCTTCACCCAGCCTACCGATAAGTTTGTTGAAGAATTCACCGCCTCCATCGACTTCGACCAGCGAATGTTCCGTTACGACATCCAAGGTTCTAAAGCCCACGCACGGATGCTCGGTCGCCAACAGATCATCAGCAGCGACGAGGCAGAGCAGATCTGCACTGGTCTGGATGGAATTTTAACCGATATCGAAGTGGGCAATATCGAATTTTCAGTGGCCCTCGAAGATATCCACATGAACATCGAAGCGCGATTGATTGAGCGTATTGGTAGTGTCGGTGGCAAGCTGCACACTGGCCGTTCCCGTAACGATCAAGTCGCGGTGGATATCCGTCTTTATCTGCGCGATGAGATGAAAACCATCCTTGACTATCTGGATAAACTTCAGGGCGCACTGCTCAGTCAAGCGGAAGCCAACCTAACCACTATCATGCCGGGCTACACCCACTTGCAAACCGCGCAGCCCGTTTTGTTTGCTCACCACATGCTCGCCTACTACGAGATGTTCGTGCGCGATAGCGGTCGCATGAACGATTGCCTCAAGCGCATGAACGTACTCCCTCTTGGCGCTGGGGCATTAGCAGGAACAACATTCCCTATTGATCGTGAATCAGTTGCCGCTGATCTTGGCTTTGATGGCGTGACTCGCAACAGCCTCGATTCGGTATCGGATCGTGACTTCGCCCTCGAATTTTGTGGTGCATCGGCAACGTTGATGATGCACCTGTCACGCTTAAGTGAAGAGTTGGTGTTATGGTCAAGTGCTGACTTCGCTTTCATCGAACTCACTGATGCCTTCTGCACTGGCAGCTCGATCATGCCGCAGAAAAAGAACCCCGACGTGCCCGAACTGGTGCGGGGAAAAACTGGTCGAGTTTACGGCAACCTCATCAGTCTATTAACTTTGATGAAGGCGCTACCGTTGGCCTACAATAAAGATATGCAAGAAGATAAAGAGCCACTTTTCGATAGCATCGACACTGTTAAGGGCAGCTTGAAAATTTTCGCTGCCATGATCAAACAAATGAATGTCAAAGCTGAAAATATGCGCATCGCTGCGGCACGTGGCTTCTCAACCGCCACTGACGTTGCCGATTACTGCGTCACCAAAGGGATCCCTTTCCGCGATGCCCATGAAATTGTTGGCAAAACAGTGCGCTACTGCATCGAAAACAACAAAGATATTCCAGAACTAAGCATCGACGAATTTAAGCAGTTCAGCGCGACTATTGAAGAGGACATCTACCAATTTGTTACCCTCGATGCCTCCGTCAATGCTCGCCGTGCCACAGGTGGAACCGCTCGCTGTGCCGTTGAACGTGAGATCAAACGGGCACGGAGCCAACGTGAGGAGGGTTCATGATCCAGCGAATCACATCTCAATTTGCAGCTGTTTTAGCGTTGACTATTGTTCTGGCGTTAACAGGTTGCGGTAATGTTGGCCCCGTGCAACCATTACTCAAAACTCTACCCAAAGGGGCGGATTCGATCACCTTGGAGCAAAAAGGCAACGCCTTGCTGCTATCATGGCAGATTCCAACCCTGAACCAAGACGGCACAGCCCTAACCAATCTTGCTGGTTTTGCTATCTATAAATCGGATTACGATCTCGCTAAGGGTTGCCCTGAATGTCGGCCACCAAAAAATCTATATCGTAAAATTGACTTGGCCTACTTTCGTAGCAACAACCGCAACAGCAACCGTATCCATTTATGGGACAACGCTGTTGAGGAGGAGATGGGCTACCGCTACAAGATCATCCCCTATACGGCAGAGGGTCTCGATGGTGCTAGCGCCATCGTTCACCGGCCATGTTTTATCCCACCAGACTCGCCAACTAATCTCGTTGGCACAGGGCTAGATCACCAAGCACGAATCAGCTGGGATGCAGCCAGCGAAACACGCCAAGGGGTGCAATTAATCGGCTACAATCTGTATCGCCGCAGTGGTGACACCTATTTTTCCACCACCGCCGTTAACGATGCGCCGCTTACCAGCCTTAACTACGAAGATTCAACGGTTAAAAATGATGTTGTTTATAGTTATGCCCTACGCAGCGTGATCACTATTGGCGAGCAACAGCTTGAGAGTACCTTCTCAACAGAAGTAAAGGTGGAGCCGAAACGCCCCTAGCAGACGGCTAGTCACTTTACTTTAAACTAAAGTTATGCTATCAGCTAAAGATTGTATCTATTATTTCGCTACTTGTGACCACTTGGCGACAAGTTCGATGCTTTATACCGAGATAGGTTTGTCTGGAGGAGGACATTATGATTAGAGGATCAATGGTAGCCATTATCACCCCGTTTAACGAGGATGGCTGCGTAAATGAAGATAAATTCCGTCAATTAGTGGAGTTCCAAATTGAGAATGGCACCGATGTCATTGTCCCTTGCGGCACCACGGGCGAATCGGCAACACTGAACTACGATGAGCACGACCTCGTTGTTCGCGCCTGTATTGAGCAAGCAAATGGCCGCGTTCCTGTTGTAGCCGGAACCGGTTCAAACTCAACGGCTGAAGCCGTTGAGATGAGCCTGCACGCCAAAGAGATGGGTGCTGATGGCCTTCTCCTAGTCAGCCCTTACTACAACAAACCTTCGCAAGAGGGCTTGTATCAACACTATAAAACCATTGCTGAAGCGGTCGCATTACCTCAGGTGCTTTACAACGTGCCAGGTCGCACCGGCATGAACATGACCGCTGAAACCACCATTCGCCTTGCTGATATCGACAACATCGTTGCCGTCAAAGAAGCGTCTGGCGATGTGACACAGGCCAGCGAAATTATCAGCAAAGCGGGCGATAAGATTGACGTGCTTTCTGGCGACGATTTTCTCACTCTGCCCCTTATGGCATGTGGTGCGAAGGGGGTTATCTCCGTCACCGCCAACATCATGCCTAAAGAGGTTAAGGCGATGGTTACTGCCATCAACGAAGGCCGCTGGGATGATGCCCGTGCCATGCACTTGAAGATGCTCAATCTTCATAACGCTATGTTTATCGAATCCAACCCTGTGCCGGTTAAAACAGCTTTATCACTCATGGGTCGTTGCGGTGAAACCATCCGTCAACCATTGGTTGATCTACAGCCTACAAACCTTGAAAAACTTAAATCGGTCATGAAAACCTACGGCTTAATTTAACACAAAACACTATTACATAAAGACACACTCTACCTATCCGAGTTCGTACGCGAACTCGGATAGGTTGTATTTAGCCTCTTGGCGAAAGGGAAGATCATGTTGAAAATTGCTGTAATTGGAGCCGCTGGCCGGATGGGAGGGTTCCTAATTAAGGCAGTAACACAAGCGGAAGGGATCACTCTCACCGCAGCCATTGAGCGCGCTGGCCACGCTATGGTCGGTCAAGATGCAGGCCTTATCGCTGGTTGCGGTGCTCTCGACGTGATCATCGGTGACAAACTAGATCAGGAACTTCTTGCTGCTGACATTCTCATCGATTTCACCTTCCCTGAAGTAACCCTTGCCAACGCCAAAGTGTGCGCTGAATTGGGTAAAAAAATGGTGATCGGCTCAACAGGTTTCACCCCTGAGCAACGGCAACAACTGGCAGATATCACCAGCAACATTGCGGTGATGCTGGCACCAAACATGAGTGTCGGCGTTAATGCCTGCTTCAAACTCCTCAAAGAAGCGGCCAACATTCTTGGTGAAGACTTCGACGTAGAGATTGTCGAGTTGCATCACAATAAGAAAAAAGATTCCCCTTCCGGTACCGCAGTACGGATGGGCGAAGTGGTGGCCGATGCCCTTGATCGCGATTATAACAAAGTGGCGAACTACCACCGTGAAGGGATGTGTGGCGAGCGCAGTCACCAAGAGATCGGCATGCAAACCATCCGTGGCGGCGACATTGTCGGTGAGCACACCGTTTATTTCATCGGCATGGGCGAACGGATTGAGATCAGCCACCGCGCCATGAGCCGTGAGATGTTCTCACGCGGTGCAGCGCGCGCCTGTCAGTGGATGACAGACAAAGAACCCGGCATGTACGACATGCAGGATGTTCTTGATCTGAAATAGATTAACCTTAAAAAAATGGGAGGAGATCAGTGAAAAAAACACTTCACATCATCACAATACTGGTTCTCACCCTTACACTGCTAGGATGTGAAACGTGGCAAGGGCTAGGTCACGATGTCAGAGGACTAACGCGCTGGGGTTGTGGCGATTGCTCGGCACAGCACAACAGCGCACAACCAAACCAAGCCGAAGCGACACAACAATCTGCACCACCTTATGTATCAATTGTATTTTACTTATACCTTGGAGGAACATCCCACATGGCTCGTTTAAACGATAACTATCTCAAGCTTCAAGCTGCTACCTTTTCCCTGAAATTAGCCGCCGCGTTACCGAATTTGTTAACGCCCACCCCAACGATCAAGTGATCCGTCTCGGTATTGGCGATGTTACCAAGCCCCTCGTACCCGCAGTACTCAAAGCCTTTCACGCTGGCGTTGACGATATGGCTAAAGGTAGCTCATTTCACGGATACGGTCCCGAGCAAGGCTACTCATGGTTAGCGCAAACCATCATCGACAAATCTTACGCACCTCTTGGTGTTGAGCTTAAAACATCTGAGGTATTCATCTCTGACGGTTCCAAGTGCGATAGCTCCAACATCCTCGACATCTTCCACCTTAGCTGCAAAGTGGCTATCGGCGACCCTGTCTACCCTGTTTACAACGACACCAATGTTATGGTTGGTCGCACTGGTCAAGCTAACGAGCAAGGCTACTACGAAGGCCTCGTTTACATGCCTTGCACCGAGGAGAATAACTTCTCCCCAGCTCTGCCCACTGAAAAAGTGGACATCATCTATCTGTGCTACCCCAACAACCCCACAGGTACCGTAGCCACCAAAGAGCAACTCAAAGTATGGGTCGATTACGCACTGGCTAACGATGCAGTGATTTTATTTGATGCGGCATACGAAGCGTTCATTACTGAAGCGCATATCCCTCATTCAATCTACGAGATCGAAGGCGCTAAACAGTGCGCTATCGAGTTCCGGAGCTTCTCCAAAACAGCGGGCTTCACCGGCGTGCGTTGCGGCTTGACCGTGGTTCCTGAAGCGTTGATGGCAACCACCGAAAACGGTGAAAAAGTTGCATTGAACCAACTGTGGAACCGTCGTCAATGCACCAAGTTTAACGGTGTCTCGTACCCAGTACAAAAAGCCGCCGCAGCGGTTTACTCCGATGAAGGTTGGCCGCAAGTCAAAGAGATCATCGATTACTACATGGCAAACGCAAAAATTATTCGTGAAGGGCTAGAAGCCGCTGGCATCACCTGCTACGGCGGCGTTAATGCCCCCTACATTTGGCTAAAAACTCCTGCTGGCATGACCAGCTGGGATTTCTTCGACAAGCTTCTCAATGAGTGTTTTGTTGTTGGCACACCAGGTAGTGGTTTTGGTCCAAGCGGTGAAGGTTACTTCCGCCTCAGTGCCTTCGCTGAGCGTGATAATGTTGAAGAAGCAGTTAAGCGGATTGTGGAGAAATGGGGTAAGTAAACTCTATCTGTCTCTGTGATTTTAAAGCCCTCTGCCGAATAGGTGGAGGGCTTTTTTGTTCAAAATATTGGTGCCTTAATTAGAAACCTACTGGTTCGATAAAAAGGTTATATCCTGCTTGCCATCATTATTGATCGCTAGAAGGGGCGAGGTATGTTGTTCACTTTTACAACACTTCAACCCAAGACGGGTCAAATTTAATAGACTCCAATACAGCATCTCGATCAAGTTGTGGTGGTTCTTGTATTTTGATAGCAAGCCTTTCTTTTGGTACGTCCTCGATGATCGTAAATTGAGAACCGTGCGGTTGCCATGTAAAGATATGTCGATCTTCCGATAAAGAGTATCCTTCTAGATTGTTCCGCTCATTCCACTGCCACCAATACTGGTCAGCTGGATAAAGAATAGTTTCGAATTCAAACGCGGCAAGCTCAAGAAGGTCATTTGATTTCACCAATACGACTGTTCGCAAATGTTTATAGTGCTTGCGTATGGCAGAGACACGTTCATTCCATATAGAAAGAACTTTCTCGCCAAGTTCATTTGGATCACATTCACTTATTTCTTTATCACCAAATGAATAAACAGGTGAATTGCGTCCAGAAATAAGACGAATTTTGGAAACAGTTGAAGGCCTACGGTTTTTGACAGTTTTAGCCCCCCAAGCCATTTGCTCCAACACTACATCATCAAGACCAACATTGGATGGTTTCCAGTCAGCACCAACTAAACGAGCAAAAACCTCTTCCCAATCTTGGCCTTCAAGTCGAGCTTTTTTACCCCGACTTGCCAATAAATAAACAACTTCACGGCCTAGACCAACGGCAAAGTTATTGGGGAATTTATTGAGTTTGTATGGTGGCTTGTATTTTTCTACTGTCCGTAACTTGGGCGACTTTGCCATATTTACTTGCTTTCTCAAATATTCTCAATTGACCATCAATAATTAATTTGTCAGTTTCACCCTTATCGCCTGGAAGTAACAAACAACTAGAGGCTTCAATAGTGTTTTTTATAACGACCTGTGCCATAGGCACCGGCAAGCTGTTACCGGCCTGTTTTCTTGCCTGAGTATAGCAAGATATAATCTTAAATTCTTCAGGGTACCCCTGCAGACGAAACATCTCCCTTGGCGTTAACCTTCTTTCTCCATTGACTAATAAATAATTGTAAGACGCTCCGGCTCTTAAAGCACAGGAGTATGGATAGGCACTTATGTTACCAGATTTGTTTTCATGCCAGATCGTAGGCTCTATTGTTGGATTCTGCCTACTTAAACGTTTATTCCTTATACGCTCAGAAGCATAATATTTTTGATCGACATGTTTTTCCAAAATGGAACTTAGTGGCATCATTAGTGTTTCCTTGTCTGGCCATTTGAAAAAACATGGCTCCCGAAAGCCCACTATAAAAATACGTTCTCTTTTCTGAGGCAACCCAAAATTTAAAGCATTTAACACTTTATAAGTTGTGTGGTATCCGAGCTCCTCGAGAGTCTTTTGGATAACTTTTAATGTCTGCCCCTTATTGTGCCCAGCAAGTAATTTAACATTTTCTAAAACGAATACTTTTGGTCTTTTTTCTTTTATAATTCGTGCAATATCAAAGAATAAAGTACCTCTAGTATCCTCAAAGCCTTTCATCTGGCCAATGATACTAAAGGGTTGGCAAGGGAAACCTGCAAGTAGAACATCATGATCTGGAATTGAATCTTCAGTGATTTTAGTAATATCACCTTGCGGAATATCACCAAAATTTTCTTTATACACTTTTTGGCACTCAGCATCTATTTCACTGGTAAAAACACACTCTGCCCGCATGCCTAACTCGTTGCAAGCATTCTGTATGGCGTAGCGGAAACCACCAACACCGGCAAAAAGGTCGATAAAACGTATGGGAGAGCTGTTTATGTCGTTATTTTTTTTCATTCAGCAAACTTATCATATCGGGAAGCTAGGTTCAATTTGAGTTTTCCTCATACATTATTCTAAGTTCGTTGGACAAGTTAATCTAATGGCAATCAAGACCTCCCACCCTTCAGGCGAGAGCAACTATGCGGCAAATAGCTGTTGGTTTGGGGTGGCATTTACAGCAGCACCAAGTTGAGAATACTCATCTAAAAACTCTTGTGAATTACGGGAAAATAACGGTGTCGCGGTCACCTTACGCGACATCACCGCAACCCATTTGACACATTTTTTTGCCTTGGCAGAGGCACTAGCGAACATAGAATCAATATCATCAGACGATACGTGAACAGCTGTCAGCTCATAATCCTCCCACGCTTTTAATGCCTGCGCTTCGAATTGCATATCGGATTCAGCAGATTCAATCGCTTGACCGGTCACAGCCTCTAACACCGAAACCATTGACCTCCCCGTTTTTAGTTCACGAAAACTATCCTGGCACATAGGGCTACGGAATTTACTGTCTCTTGAGACCGTACTGTTTTTTGTGGGATACTAACGATTAGCTGCTACATTACTAAACCGATTCAGCAACAGTGCCATCGGAATGGTACCAAGAGCAAACACAACACAAAGCTGATAAGTCTGCTCCAAACCAATCCGATCACCAACAAGCCCCAAAGCAAATACCACCACCGATCCGACCCCGAAATTTATAAACATATACATGCTATTCATAAAAGTCGGCATATTCGAATTGGTGTCTTGAATGCTAGCCATCAATACCGGACCCGAAGCAAATAAAAACAGGCCAAGGATACTCAATAAAATAATATTATGGGTAAGAACAAACAACGCCATAGTGATAACGGCGCCGATACTCGAAATAACCAGAGTGTTTTTACGCCCAACCTTATCAGAGATACTTCCGGCACAAAAAGTACCGACAACGCCAAAAAATTGGAGCACCGATAAAGAGATCCCCGCATACCACAACGATTCACCTTGGCCGGTTAGATAAACCGGCAAATAGAGGGTAAGAGCGCTTTTCATTGCCGCCTGAAAACAGATAAAGCCAGCAATAACGACAAAGAAACCGCGATACTGGCGAAGCAACTTACGGGTATCGCCTTTTTCCTTTGTTTTTTGCAACTTCCGATCACCATCAACATTTTTCAACTTCACATACAGTACCAACGATGCAATTATACCCAACGGAATCAACCGATAAATTTCCTCTAAACTCCACAGCGATACCGCAGCAATAACCAGCAAGGGGCCAACCGTTCTTGCCAACTCACCACCCACCATAAAAAAACTCATTCCGGCACCAACTTTATTCCCCGATGCTTCTTTAACCAAAACCGGCGAAGGTACGTGAAAAAGAGCCGCTGAAATCCCCGAAACAAACAATAGGGTAAATAACATCACAAATGAATTTGCCAACCCAATTAACCCCATACTGATTGCCGTTAGCGCCGGGGTCAAAATAACAAAATACTTAATCCCAGTTTTTTCTGCCAATAGGCCAAGAAGGGGATTGAATAATGCTGGTATGCGTCGAATAATATCTCTAGGAAAGCGGTCATTGAGAGCGACATTCCCAGCTTATCAATCAATAACGGTAATAACGGAGCTAAGAAAGCTGAGAAAGTATCATGGGCAAGATGGGCAAGAGATAAGACAACAACATCAGGCTTTTTAAACTCTGTATTTTGTTGCGCACTATTTTTCATAATAATCCTGAGAAGTACTGCTTGATTTTGTCGAAACAGCTACACGTAACAGCTGATAAAAAAACAGAGCAAAGCATACATCTTTACCACGCCAAACAGTCAAGCAATTATTTCAAGATCCTTATTCTCTCATTGTCTAATATTTCAATCAGTGAAAGACATGGGGTCAGGTCTTGAAACACAACATTTCTACCCCACAACCAATCTTAATCATTGTCAAACTAGACAAGATAGTTGACGTGAAACAGTAGGCCACGATATAATCAGGTCTTGAAACACAACATTTCTACCCCACAACCAATCTTAATCATTGTCAAACTAGACAAGATAGTTGACGTGAAACAGTAGGCCACGATATAATTATAGTATAATGTTGCCGCTGGCCCAGCTGAGAGCTAACTAAGGGACACAATGAAAAAACGGATCAAATTGATAAGCACCATTAAAGTGCTCTTTATCACCTCG
>NBLY01000108.1 GCA_002084665.1 Desulfobacteraceae bacterium 4572_35.2
TGAATGTTTATCTCGGCATGCAGATTTAGTACCGCGCATAAATTTAATGGCTTTGCTGATCTATTCCTCGGTACAAATGGAGCGAAGAAATCTATGGATGGCGGTCTAGAAGATTACTATGTAAAAGCCAGCACTAAGCTGTTTGGCTGTAAATTAGTTGCTGTCTATCATTACTTTGATACCGTTGATGACGATGCTTTTGATGGTACCTACGGCGATGAGATCGACCTAGTTCTGGTGAAGCCGATCAATAAAAGTATCAAACTTCTCATAAAGTATGCTAATTTTAATCAGGATGATGAGGCATCAAGCGGTGTTTCAAACCCAGCCGTGGATACTGAGATTCTCACAGCACGGTTACAGTACAAGTTTTAGATAGATCACGTTGTTAAGTTAACACTTTCATTGTCTGCTACTGAAGGGGAGGTGATTTAATGTCGAGCAGAGGGACACCAGCAAAGCCCAGCTCAAGAAAAATCTGGATTTTTGGAACCATCTTCGGCGTTGTTTGTGCGCTCGTAGTTGTATTGGCCTCAGGTTTTATGGTTGAAACGACGAACACCGATGAGTTTAAACAAACAAAATGTGTACCGATTGCCATTCGCATGTTGGACACAAAGATATGTTGCAAACTGTCGAAACGTTTTATCAAAGACAGAAAAAATAACTTTAAACTTAGGAGGATCATGTGAAACAACTTTATGTCAAAGTTGGTTTGCTCAGCGCGGCAATGTTGCTGGTTTGGACGGGAATGGCTTGTGCTGAAACACCAAATCTGGCCCCACGAAAAATCGAAATTAAGCGTGGCTATACACCTGAGGCAGCCAAATGTATCGAGTGTCATGCGGAGAAAACTCCTGGCATTATTGAAGACTGGAAGCTTGGTAAAATGGGCCACGCTGGTGTTTCATGTTATGACTGCCATATTGTGGAAAAAGACTCGCCAATGGCCAGCCAATGTTCTGGTTTAAAGGGGACAAAACTCTTTATCTCACCTATGGTTTCGTCTAAAACATGTGAACGTTGTCACCCAACTGAGGTTGCCGAGTTCCATAAGAGTGCCCACTCTGACTTGTCTCGTATGGCCATTTACGACAAGAAAAAAGCTGGCGGCAAACTTGTTGCTTTGCAACTTCAACATGAAGGTGCTGGTTTCCTTGGCGTAGAAACTGACTCTGCTATCAACGAAGCCTCACGTAAGTCGGGCTGTACTTTTTGTCATGGTTCTGAGGTGGAGGTTGGTCCTGATAACAAGCCAATTAACAGTTCATGGCCTGCAGGTGTTGGTACGCTGTATCCAGATGGTTCTGTTGGTACCTGTACTGTCTGTCACACTCGTCACCAATTCTCCGTTGCCGAAGCGCGTAAACCTGAGGCGTGTGCAAGTTGCCACCTCGGTCCTGATCATCCTGATATCGAGATATATCTTGAGTCTAAACACGGTCAGCGTTATTTGAATCAACTGTCACTCTACAAGTCATACCGACAACGTTCGAGAAATGCTCGATAACTCAGTAGCTCTGTACAACACTTACTGGGATGGCGCATTGAAGATGAAGAAAGAGCTTGCTGCTAAAGGCTTGCTTAAGGATGATGCATGGCGCGATGGCTTCCAAGAGTTGATGTATTATCTCTGGCATCATTGTGGTCGACGTGCTCGTCAAGGTTCGGCGATGAACGGCCCTGACTATGCTCACTGGCATGGATTCTTCCAAGTGTTCCAAGTCTATAAAGACATGCAAGACCTGTATGAGTATCGGATCAAGAATAATAAGATTGAAGAACTCAGTACGGTAATGAGTACTGGTCCAGAATAGAAAGACATTTAAAGGGGTGCGAAGAGATTCGCACCCCTTTATTTTTATTCGTAGCCAGAGTTTAATACTCCGCAGTTTAGTAAAGATTGTAGGCTTTTGGACCCCGTGGTTGCTGCGGGGTTGTTCTTTTTTAGTTACAGAAAATCTTGAGGGAATTATTGAACTAGAGGGGTTGACGTTTTAATGATTTATGATTGGTTTGATGGCCAAGATGAGAGCCGGATGCCAAGATAAAGAGAGGAGATAAAGGGTGAAAACATTACTTTTATTTTTAATTTTATTGGTGGGGGGCTTTTGTTTGTCGGCGTGTAACTGTGCGAAGTTTTGCGCCAAAGAGGGTGTCATCAAGTCAACGCAACAACCGGTCATGGCAGAACATCCTGTATTGACTGAACAAGAACAATTGTTGCCGTGTTTTGAGTGCCACAAAGATGTGACCCCAGATGTTTATGACGAATGGTACAACTCCAGCCATGGAATCGGCAGTGTGAAATGTTATCAGTGCCATGGCACCTATGAGGAGCTAACGAAAGTTCCTGCGATGGATCGTTGTGGAGCGTGCCATGCTGCTGAAGTGGATCATTCTGAACAGGCTACACCGTGCTGGAATTGCCATCTATCTCATACGTTTACTGGTCATTAAATCATCGGAGGGGTCATGAGTGTTTCAAGAAGAGATTTCATTAAGCGCTCCGCAGCATTAACTGCGGCATCGTATGTGGGGATGAATTTACCGATTGGTGATGTCAATGTTGCTGAAGCCGTTGATGTTGATAATTGGGTTCGAGGTACGTGCCGGCTATGTGGTGTTGGCTGTCGTTTAGAGATGGGCGTAAAAGGTGGCCGCCCTGTTGCGTTACGCGGTGTTCCTGAATCGCGTACAAATTATGGTTATCTATGTATGAAAGGGATGTTGTTTTACAAAATTATGCAACATCCTGAGCGACTTAAAAAACCTCTGTACCGTGAAAAGAAAGACCAACCGTTCCGTGAGATCTCATGGGACACCGCGTTGGACTTAGCCGCTAAGGGGTTTGCTGAATCAGTAAAAAAATATGGTCATGATTCCGTTGCATATTATGGCTCGGGTCAGTGCCTGACCGAAGAAACCTATCTGTTTCAAAAAGTGATGCGCGGTGGCTTGCAAACCAATAATGTCGAAGGCAACCCACGTTTATGTATGGCCAGTGCCGTTGGCGGATATCTTACCTCATTTGGTGCTGATGAACCAATTGGTGGTTATGCCAACGTTGAGCGTAGCTACTGCATGTTTATCATTGGTAGTAATATGGCCGAAGCACACCCTGTGTTTTATCGTCGTGTCATGCGGCGTAAACTCGATAATCCTGATAAAGTCAAAATTATCAACGCCGATCCCCGTATCTCGCCAACTTCACGAATCGCCGACATGCATATGCAGTTTCGCCCAGGTACGGACATGGCTTTGATGAATGCCATGGCTTACGTGATTATTGATGAGAATCTCTATGACGAGAAATTTCTGAGGGAATATTCAACGTTCCGCGTCGGTAAGGACAAAAAAGAAGTGGATATGGCGGCGTATAAAGCGTCGCTCGATGAGTATACTCCCGAAAAGGCAGCGCGAGTGTGTGGTGGTAATATCACCGCTGAGGGTTAGTGAAAAAAGAGAAACTGCGTAATCAAGTCGAGGATGCTTGGGGAGTTCCACGAGGTCGTATCCCGCCGAAACCCGGCTATCACACCATGGCGATGTTTCAAGCCGTCAACGATAAAAAAATCCGCGCTATTTGGATCAATTGCAGCAGCCCAGCGCAGAGTCTGCCGAACGTAACGCCGTATCGTGAGGGGATGAAGTCAGATGATGTGTTTATGGTCTGTACTGATATTTTCCCGACCAAGACTACAGAGTGCGCTAATTTGATCTTACCGACGGCATTTCATTTTGAAAAAACAGGTGTTTATGGCTGTACCGAGCGTCGCTCGCAGATTACACCAAAAGCTGTTGATGCGCCGGGCGATGCCATGCCCGAGGTATGGATTGTTCGCGAATGGGCACTAAAATTGGCAAAAGAGCTCAATGATCCGGTGATTGCTCAATGTGTGGCACCGTTTGTTGGTAAGGAGCCCGATTTCGAACTACCTGAAGCGATATGGGATGAGTACACTCAGAAACTTACCAAGCACCGTGATAACGATCTGCGCGGCGCTACCTATGATGTCCTTAAAAGTATGGCCGATGGCGTACAGTGGCCCGCGCCAACTAAAGAGTTTGCTTTGACTGGTGGCACGGTGATGAAATTTGTTCGTGGCAGCGATCCAATGGCAGATAGTGAAGCGAAGGATGATAAGCCTTATCAATTCTATGGCCCCGCCCATGCCGATAAAAAATTGTGGATCTGGTTGAGACCGTACGTTGGTGCTGATGAGGAGCCTGATGCCGAATATCCTCTTTATCTCTCAACTGGGCGTATTATTGATCATTGGCATACTACCAGTATGACAGGCCGCGTTCCTGAGTTGTTACGCGCTAACCCTTACTCCTTTGTTGAAATTAATCCCAAGGATGCCAAAAAAATGGGGGTTCGTCCTGGCGATATGGTCGAGATCGAATCACGCCGTGGCAAAGTTGAAATGCCTGCCAAGGTTGTGGAGGGACCAATGGAGGGGATGGTCTTTGCTTATTGGCACGATATGCACGAAGATCGAATGATCAACAAAGTGTGTAACGATGCCTATGATCCAGGTTCAAAAGAGCCTGAGTTCAAAATATGTTCATGTCGAGTGCGTAGACTCTCAGGGCCTAGGGCATTAACACCATATATCACTCAATTGAATGGATAAATAATTTTAGGCAGTGGAGGTTGAACCTCCACTGCCTGAATACGTTAAGGAGGCTCTATGCCGATCGGTGGTTTTATTGTTAATACCCAGCCAGAGTTTGTAACTGACGTGGCAGGACAACTTAATTTAATTGATGATGTCGAAGTCCACGGATTCGATGATAGTGGCAATATTATTGCTGTGATCGATTCTGTAACCTCTGAAGATATGGAATCAAAAATCGCAACAATAGAAAAAATAGATCCCGTTCTTACTGTTGGCGTCGCATACCTTCATGCTGAGGACGAGATTGAAAAGATCGAAAGTGGTGAGCTGGTGATCGATAATCCCTTTGGGCGTAAAAAGAAAAATTAGTATCATGTCCAGTCCATCGAACCGTCGAATATTTTTAAAAGTCGTGTTGCTGTCAATATGTGTATTCCCGCGTCGAGTTGCGGCTCGGCAACGTTTTGGCTTAACGGTAAAGACAAATTTTTTACGCCCACCGGGTGCCGTCAGTGAGGAGTTTTTTGCTGCCAAATGTATTCGCTGTGGCCGATGTGTTGAAGTGTGTCCGTATCGGTGCGTTGCCCCCCTTGGCCTCGAAGGTGGTGTCATGGCAGGAACACCGCTGATTGATGTTGAACAGATCCCCTGTTATCTGTGTATGAAATGTGCAGAAATTTGTCCCAGTGGCGCCTTGCAAAAAATTGCTCAAGAAAAAACGCGCATGGGGTTAGCTATTGTCGATCAATATAGTTGTGTTGCTTGGCAAGATCAAACGCTCTGTCGTACCTGTTACAGTGTGTGTCCTTTCCCTGACAAAGCCATTCGTTTAGAGCAATTTAGGCCCGTAGTCGATGAACGACACTGTACTGGTTGTGGTATCTGTACCCATGCTTGTCCTGTGTCGCGCCAACGTGGTGGCAAGGCAATTAATATTGAACCGATCTATGCCACAGAGTTTAGTTTGCCATCTGATGATGGCACTGTGACGCGTTAGTGAGGGTCGCATGAAAATAAGGCAACAACACATTAATCGTTGGCGTTTGTGGGTGTTGAGCATGGCTTTTTTGCTGCTCGTACTTACACCATTATTAAATTATTATTTACAGGTTGATTTTATTCAGGGTTGGTTTCAGTCGCTGAGTATTGGTGAACTGTGGTTTGTTTCGCCGCTTGAAGGGCTAGAGCGGCTTCTCGTTAGTAAAGAATTTTATGGCCCCTTGTTGGTCGGTATGTTGTTACCCTTGCTGTTAGCAACATTGTGTGGCCGGGTGTTTTGTTCGTGGGTTTGTCCCATCTCTTTTTTATCTGAATGTGGCGAATGGTTGAGTAAAACCGTGCGGCGCAGCAAAAAAATGCCGCAATGGTTGATCTTGCCACGCTATACGATTTGGCTAGCCCTTGCTGGTGAGCTTTTATTGACGATGTTGCTGGGGGCACCGTTGTTTGTCTTTTTGTCGCCACCGGGGATTGTTGGTCGAGAATTAATGACATTGGTGTTCTTTCAGACTCTTGGCCTTGAAATTGTGGTTTTGATTGCCGTTCTTGCCGTGAATCTATTGGTGACCCAACGGCTCTATTGTCGCTATTTATGTCCCCTAGGGGGATTGCTTGCTGTTGTCGGTAGAAAACGGCGATTACAGGTTGTGGTTCAACATGATCAATGTGTCCGTTGTAACCAATGTCAACGAGTTTGCCCGCTAGGGCTTGCGCCGCAACAAGGGGACGGACAGTCGAGTCAATGTTGGAATTGCGGTATGTGTGTTGCGAAATGCCAACAGCAAAGTCTACAGTTCAAATGGGATAAGCGTTAAAATGATATTGAATTGACTCGGTTTAAACGGTGGTCGTATCTATTGGAGGAACAATGGTGAAGTGGATAGGGTTACCTTGCCTTGCACTGTGTGTTTTTTCCATTACTCAGGTTTATGCTGAAACATTTGATCTCGGCGAGATCGTCGTAAAAGGGAACCGTCAAACAATCATTCAGGTTGCCGCTGTAGATGAAATCTCGCAGAATCAATTGCAACAACGAGGTGTTCGTACCCTCGGTGAGGCGATTTCAACATTGCCTGGAGTTTATACCAATGTTGGTCGGCGCAATGAATTAACATTTAACCTTCGCGGCTTCGAGCAACGTCAAGTAGCAGTTTTACTCGATGGAATCGCATTGATGGTTCCCTATGATGGTTTTATTGATAGTGGCAGTTTACCCCTCGATAGCTTGGCAAAAATTACCGTTACTCGCGGGAATAGTTCGGTTCTCTATGGTGGAACCGCCATGGGTGGTGTTGTCAATATGGTGAGCGCGAAACCAGAGCGATCTTTGGAGATGGTGGCAGATGGTGGTATTAGCGAACGGGGGACGGCGTGGGGGCATGTGCGGATCGCTAGTCGTCAAGATAAGTATTATCTTAGTGACCGGCAACGGGAAAATATCGCCATTAAAGTAGGAGTTGAACCTGTACCAGGCCATGAATATGCTATTGGAATCCATCATGTTGATAGTGAGTGGGGCATGCCAACCATTGATGAGGGTTGGGGGCGTTATTGGCGCTTTAGCACGTGGCAACGAACAACGGGTTATGTGACAGGTAAAAGTCAACTTGGTAACTTTGGAACGCTTCACAGTCGTTTTTTCTATGACACCTTTGATAACGTTTTAGATTCCTATGACGATGACAATTTTACCAGTCAAACGCGTAAATATGCCTTTCATAGTAGCTATGATGACCATAGCTATGGTGGTAATTTAACCTTTCGTCCTAATATTTCACCCGATCACGACACTGCCGTGGCAGTCCATTATCGTCGCGATACTCATCGTTTACAAGCTGATCGCGGTGAAGCTTGGCTGAAAAGTCGCAGTGAACAATACTCGTGCGCCATTGAGGATAGTTTTAGTCTCAGCGCCAACCTTTCTATGGTGATTGGCCTCAGCTATGATCAGCAACGACCCTTGACTGAATCAACTGATTTTGATCGCCAAAGCGAAGATGCGTGGAATCCGCTGGTTGGCTTAACTTGGCAACTCGGCCTTACCACTCGTAGTTGGTTTTCCGTCGCTAAAAAAGTTCGCTTCCCGAGCTTAAAAGAGCTGTATTCAGGGCTAGAGAGTTCGACGACACTTTCAAATGAGGAGCTTAAGCAGGAGCGAAGCCTCAACTATGAACTGGGTTTCGAGCATTTTTTTAGTGATGATGTGGTTGCTCAGCTCAGCATGTTCTATTCGAAAATAGATGACCTTATCGAGAATGAACCTGTCGGTTCAGGGCTTGATCAGCTACAAAATATTGGCGAAGCGCGTTATGTTGGCGCTGAAACCTCATTACG
>NBLY01000109.1 GCA_002084665.1 Desulfobacteraceae bacterium 4572_35.2
CCAAAACCACCTGAAGAGTAACCGCCACCAGCGCTACCATCAATCCCAGCATGACCGTACTGATCGTAGGTTGCCCTTTTTTGACCATCGGAGAGCACCGCATAGGCCTCAGATAGCACCTTAAACTGCTCTTCAGCTTTTTTATCATCAGGATTTTTATCTGGGTGATGCTTAACGGCTAACTGACGATAGGCTTTTTTAATCTCGGCATCGCTGGCGTTACGATTAACACCAAGTACTTCATAATAATCACGTTTTGACAAAATTTAGATCCTCTGTAGCGAGTCGGGCCTTGCCGTACTGTTAACAACGAACGGAGCCCACTACAGGCCCCGTTCGTCAAACCACTTTATTTACAATTACTTCTTTTCGTCGTCGACTTCTTCAAACTCAGCGTCAACAACATCTTCGTCTGCAGCAGGCTCTTCTGTTGCGCCACCCTCTTCACCAGCAGCACCCGCTTCAGCTTGAGCTTCAGCATACATGGCCTCAGCTAATTTATGAGAAGCTTGTGATAATGCCTCAACAGCTTTGTTGATCGCCTCAACATCATCACCTTCCATCACTTTTTTCAACTCTTCAAGAGCCGACTCGATAGCAGTCTTGGTCTCATCATCAACCTTGTCGGCATTGTCTTTCAATGACTTCTCAGTGCTGTAAACTAAGCTGTCTGCTTGATTCTTCGCTTCGATCAACTCACGCTTTTTCTTATCTTCACCAGCGTGAAGTTCTGCATCCTTAACCATTTGCTCAATCTCTTCATCACTTAAACCCGAAGAGGCTGTGATTTTGATCGTTTGCTCTTTGCCTGTCCCCATATCCTTAGCGGATACACTGATGATACCGTTGGCATCGAGGTCAAAAGTAACTTCAACCTGAGGTACACCGCGTGGTGCAGGTGGAATGTCAGTTAGCTCAAAACGACCGATGGTCTTATTATCAACAGCCATCTCACGCTCACCTTGCAGTACGTGAACCGATACCGCAGGCTGATTGTCAGCAGCAGTGGAGAATACTTGACTCTTCTTGCAAGGGATGGTGGTATTTTTCTCGATCAATTTGGTCAATACGCCACCAAGAGTCTCAATACCGAGAGAAAGTGGGGTTACGTCGAGAAGAAGAACGTCCTTCACATCCCCCTTAAGTACACCACCTTGAATGGCAGCACCAATTGAAACAACTTCATCGGGATTAACACCTTTATTAGGTGCCTTGCCAAAAATCGCTTCAACTTTTTGCTGTACCGCTGGCATACGGATCATACCACCAACCAAGATAACTTCATCGATATCAGAAGCGTTAAGTCCGGCATCCTTAAGAGCGGTGTGGCAAGGCGCTTCGAGACGAGCAAGAAGATCGCCACAAATGCTCTCAAGCTTAGCACGGCTCAATTTAAGGTTCATGTGCTTAGGACCACTTTGATCGGCAGTGATAAATGGCAGGTTGATGTCAGTTTCCATTGATGACGACAACTCACACTTAGCCTTCTCAGCCGCTTCTTTCAAGCGCTGAAGGGCCATTTTGTCACCACGAAGATCGATCCCTTGCTCCTTATTGAACTCGTCAGCAATGTAATCGATAATACGTTGATCAAAGTCTTCACCACCGAGGAATGTATCACCGTTGGTTGACTTTACCTCAAAAACACCATCGCCCAACTCAAGGATTGATACATCAAAAGTACCACCACCAAGGTCAAATACTGCGATTGTCTCATCGCCCTTTTGCAGCACCATCGCTGAAATTTCAGGCGCACTGTATTGCTTGTCACGCGCTTCAACCCACGCATCACCGTTTTCAGCCTTCATAATCTTAAATGGGCTAATAGCGATATCTTTTTGTACCGCTTCTGATTCAAATTTACGGCCAATCAAACGCTTGATAGCAAACAAAGTGTTCTCTGGATTAGTAACCGCTTGACGCTTCGCTTGTTGGCCAACGAGACGCTCACCGTTTTCAGCAAAAGCGATCATTGAAGGGGTGGTGCGTGAACCTTCAGCATTGGCGATAACAGTTGGCTCGCCGCCTTCCATGACCGACACACATGAATTTGTTGTTCCTAAATCAATACCTATGACTTTACCCATGACAATTTCTCCTTATCAGGTTGGTTAATTATTAGACCGTTACGTTTCTATTTTATTCAGCTACCGCAGGGGCTTTTGATACCATTACCAATGCTGGGCGCAACAAGCGTCCATTCAGCATGTAGCCACCTTGCATCACCTCAACAACTGTATTAGCGTCACAATCATCGCGCTCTATTTGGCCCATCGCTTCATGACAAGCTGGGTCAAATGGAGTCCCTTTAGCGTCAACAACTGAAACATTAAACTTACTCAAAACACCCTGAAACTGACTTAGAGTCATCTCGACCCCCTCAACCAATGTTGATGCGTCACCCTCATTTTCTTTGGCGTGGTTTACAGCGCGCTCCAAGTTATCAATAACGGGAAGAATTTCGCGCAAAATCGACTCATTAGCAAACTTGGCCAACTCCTCTTTCTCACGCTGCATCCGCCGACGAAAATTTTCATTTTCTGCGCGATTGCGTAGATAAAGATCTTTCTGCTTCTCCACCTCTTCGCGACATACTGCTAATTCAGCCTGCAAGGCCTCTTCGGCTGACAGCTCTTCAACTTGGTTTTCTTCAACTACGCCATCATCTTCCAGCGTTGCCGCTGTTTCCACTTCTTCGTTCACTTCAGGATTCTTTGTTTCTGCCACGATCTACATTCTCCTCGTTTGCCTGTTGGGGCATATCTTTTAAGTTCGCTTTATTCTGATTCTAATTCCAATGCGCGACTCACAAGTTGCGCAGTATAATCAACCACAGCAACCACTTGCGAGTACTCCATTCGACTCGGGCCAATCACCCCTAAGCTACCTAAGCTCTGCTTACCATTGGTGTAGTTGGCAGTGATCAAGCTACAACCTTCAAACTCCTGATACTCAGATTGACTGCCGATATAAATCTGTACCCCTTGCGCTTGCTGGCTTTTGTCTAACAGATGGATCAAGTTACTCTTTTGTTCAAAGGCGTTAAATAACCGCTTCATGCTATCGCGATCGGAAAACTCTGGTTGATTTAGAATATTTGCTGCACCTTCAATAATCACATCATCTTCAATATCGCCACGAAAAACTTCCTGCGAAAAATTCAATGCGCCGCTGACCATCTTGTCATATAGATTTTTTTCCTGCTTCATCTGGTCAACAATTTTTGCGCGAACTTCCTCTATTGTCAAGCCACTCAAGGCCTCATTGAGATAATTAGTAATATGTTGCAACTCTTGAGCCGATGGCATCGCACCATCTAACTCGATAATTTTATTTTGTACCACGCCCGATTTCGATACGAAAATCACTAACAGGCGACTTTGACTGAGCGGCACAAACTCAATATGGCGAAACACCGTCGATACAAATCGCGGCGCAAGAACAATCCCAGTATGATTCGACATATCTGACAGAATACGTCCAGCCTGTTGCAGCATCTCTTGCGTGCGTAAGTTTCCAGTACGACATTGCGCATCGATTTTTCTACGCTCATCTGAGCTTAGATTGCGAACTTGCAACAGCGTGTCGACATAAAACCGATAGCCTTTGTCAGTGGGAATACGTCCAGCAGAGGTATGAGGTGAAATGAGGTAACCCATCTCTTCAAGATCCGCCATGACATTTCGCACCGTCGCTGGTGACAATTGGAGCTTTTGTCGTTTAGAGATGGTACGCGAGCCTATCGGCTCACCCGATGCAATATGTCCTTCGACAATTGCATCAAGAATACTCAAACTGCGTTCATTGAGTTCCATATTCGCGATCCCAGCACAAAGCCACACAGACTTTTCGCCGTCTAGTTGTAAAACAAATAAGCCAGCCAAACCAGCCAGCAAGGAAACTTAGCACTCAAGAGATGTGAGTGCTAACAGAAGAGAAGGTAACAACGCCCCTAGCCTTTGTCAAGAGGCGCGAAGGTAAAAAACAGCCTCAATTTACAGAAAATTTTCGATTAGATAATTGTAGAGCAACCAACCGTCGACATCGAGCCGCCAGCGATCATTATCGCAGGTTAGATAAGGACCACACTGCTCAATTGCTACGGCAAAGGCTGACGCAAAAGATTGACCATAGCGACATTGAAAAACAACGTCATCAATCCCATCACGGCAGCGCAACATCAAGTAAACTGTTTCAAACATCGCCTGCTGCCGATCAAATCCTTCAATTTTAGCTCGCGGCGAAACACCCGCGCTGATCGACGCAAGATAGGATTCAATCGAATTTTCACACGCCCAACGTTCTCCATACTCGTGACCAATGAAAGAATGAGCACCAGCGCCAACACCTAAATAAGATTGCCGCTGCCAATAACCAACATTATGCCGACACCCATGACCAGACTTGGCATAGTTAGAGATCTCATAATGGCTATAGCCTAAGCTGGTCAAGCGATCATCTAGCAACAAAAATGCCTGACGATACTGTTCATCGTCAGGCATTTGCCACATTTTATTTTGTTGTTGCTGGGCAAAGAGGGTCTCATCTTCAATGGTTAAACCATAAATAGATAGATGCTCTGGCGACAACTGCTCGACATACTGACATTGATGCTGAAGCTGTGCCAATGTTTGATTGGGCAATGAGAACATCAGATCAATACTTAAACGGTCAAAACCAGCGCGCCGAGCTGCATCAATAGCCCGTAACGCTTGAGATGAATCGTGTTGTCGCCCCAACCATTTAAGTTGAGCATCATCAAATGATTGAACCCCCAACGACAACCGATTGACCCCCGCAGTGCGATAACCGCTGAGACTCTCCACAGTCACCGTACCGGGGTTTGCTTCAAGGGTGATCTCGACATCGCTAGCAAAACCATAAACCTCTGCAGCCATCTCAAGTAGCCGCGCTACCTGAGATGCACTCAACAGCGATGGCGTTCCGCCACCAAAAAAAACACTGGTAAACGGTGCTGAAAATCCTTCATCATCATAAGCTGCCCGACTGGTCCTTAAATCAATACATAAGGCATCGACATAACGATCAATATCTCCGGGTTTCGGCTCACACGAATAAAAATCGCAATAGGGACATTTACTTAAACAAAACGGAATATGTAGGTACAACGCCGACATGAATGATCACCTTAACGCAGCATAAACAAAACTGAACTGGCGAGACTATCTGGCTCGCTGAATAATTACCCCAACGACGAGTATGACCAACTCGCCAAACACAACAGCGCCGGCATCCAACAGGAGACCGGCGCTGCAAAAAACATAGAAACCACATATCTACTCTGCGGTATCGTCCTGTTTTTTTAGTGCTTGCCACTATCTCTCGGGTTATCAGGATCATAGTAAACGTCAACTTCCGCATCTAATGGATAGGCACGCATGATTTCTATCGCGCCATGATAGTCAATGCACTTCCACGTATAGGAGATCAATCGGCCCGTATGGCGCTGTTCATCGACAAAATATTCATATTGGATGAAGGCCTTGCGACCAATAACTCGGGTACTCCCCGCCAGATACGAATCAATAATAATACCGTTTGTCGAGGGCCAAGATTTCGACACATAGCCCAAATAGACACTCCACGCCCCATACAATCCAATAACAACTCCAGCAATCAATACCAAAGTGATGGAAAACTTCTTAACGACTTTCTTATCTTCATCTGCAGTATGCATAGCTTCGTTGCGTTTCTTTCTTATCATGGGCTTGAATAAACAAAGGGCGCCGACCATTATGACACAGACGACGCCCCGAGTTAAAGCTATGAAGGATTATTACTTTTCTGCGCTATCCGCAGCAGAAGAAATAATTGCGACAGTTGAACCACCACAGCGATGTAGTACCGCGCTACTGACACTACCCATCAACAGCTCTTTTGATGCAGAGCGGCCACGGCGACCAATCATGATCAAATTGGCATCAGTCTCAACGGAAAGAGCCAAAATGGAATCCGCTGGAGTACCATAGTGCGCACGAGAAACAATTTTCTGCTCATCAATACCAGCATCGAGTAAAATCTGCCGGGCCTCACTAAGAATCCGGTCAGCGTCTTGGTCCAACTCTGCCGTTTTTTCACGATGCTTGCTAATATCAACAACCCGCAGCAAAGTGATCGACGCAATATTGGTACCTAGCTGACTAGAGAGCGCTGCAGCTTCATGTACAGCGGCCAGAGCATAGGCAGAACCATCCACCGGAATCAAGACCTTCGAAACTGGGCACAACCCTTCAGTGGTGAATTTTTCGCCGACAATATAGATAGCGCCGCCATAAGGTTGATGCAACACCTCTGCACTTACGCTACCCTTAAAGATTTCGCCAACCAATGAAAGGCCACGACGGCCCATAACGATGGTAGAAAAACCACCCTCTTCAGCAACTTGGAGAATCTGCTGCGCGTAATCACCGTCAACAACCTTTTGGCGCACAGGACAGGTAACACCATAGCCCTTGAGGTCGGCCAGTGTGCTGTCAAGCATCGGCTGAACAACCTCTGTAATCTGCCGCTTACGAGAATTATTAAAGATGCCACTCTCAATAACCGTGCCCTTTACGCGACGGCTAGCTGCCTTATCGAGATGGCGTTTGAGAAAGCCTTCGCCTGTTACGTGAAGCATGGTGATCCCTTGAGCACGCTCAACCAGAGCAGCAGCAAGACAACCAGCAAACTTGACAATGCGCTTGTCAATGTCATTACCAGCCAACGGCAACAACAGTGTCGTCAACGGCTCACTCTTACCAGTACCAAGAGAGAAGGTAGCTTGCTCGCCTTCAGCACAATCTTCTAATTTAAGGTAATGTCCCACGACCTTCTTCAGCTCAGTACGTGTCACAATCCCGACAGGAATGTTGTTTTCGTCGACAACAGGAATCCGTGCATGCTTGTCTTCGATAGCAATCATCGCTGCTTCCATCAACCGCGTATCCGGACTGACAGTTTTAGGGTTCTTCTCCATAAACTGGTCAAGGGGAATATGCTGCGACTCGACACAAGCATCTTTAAAGCCATCTTCATCAACAAAGTGAGCGGTAAGTGCCGCAAACTCTGAATCTAAATAACCAGGTTTAATTTGCCAAAGCAGATCAAGCGATTGCACCCGGCCAACTAAAACGCCCAATTTATTAACGACCAGCAGTGAATTTGTCTTAGCACACATCATTCGTTGTAACACATCAATAAATGTTACATCACTACTTATAAGAACAGGCTCAATCATTATGTCCCGAATTCTTCTATCCATTTGCTCGTCCCTCCTGTTATTTAACTGTAGGTCAAATCTATCCATAACATCAATATTTACACATTATGCCTAATTGATCTTATCGTCAAATACTACTTGTACGGACCTTCCAGCCAATGTGGGAAAAGAAGAATAGCCACCGAAGCAACGAGAAGGGTCGCAACAGCCGCCGCAGTACCTGACTTGATCCAGCGCATAAAGGTGATGGGATCATCGGTCTGCTCACTTTTAGCAACAACGACAACATTAGCCGTAGACCCAATAGGAGTACCGTTACCACCAAAGCCAACGCCGAGGGCTAAAGCCCACCACAGGATATTGGTCTGAACACCCTGAGTTTCCAAGTGTACGATAACGGGAATCATCGCCATGGTGAAGGGGATATTATCAACCGCTGCCGAGGCAATAGCTGAGATCCACATAATAGCGATCGCTGCAAACACGA
>NBLY01000110.1 GCA_002084665.1 Desulfobacteraceae bacterium 4572_35.2
TAGAGATGTGATTGTCAACTGAGTTACATAAGAGCGTCCCCACTTACCCGAGAAGAACTAAACGCCCAACAGGGCGAGTAGCTCGCTGTGTAAATGAGAGTCGCTTCAATTCTTTTTCAGCAAAAAAAGCCCTGTATAAACAGGGCTTTCAACTTCTATAATCAACAGTTCTAATTTATGTAAGTCTCTCAGAACGGAATTTCATCATCAGCAGGTTGGGGCGCAGCATAACCTTGATTCTGATTCTGGCCACCACCTTGAGATGGTTGAGCTTGAACAGGTCGAGCTTGCTGAGGCTGAGCAGGCTGAGCAGGCTGAGCAGGCTGAGCAGGCTGAGCAGGCTGAGCAGGCTGAGCAGGCTGAGCAGGCTGAGCAGGCTGAGCTTGACGCTGTTGACCGCCGCCATAGCCACCGGCATTGTCGTACTGACCGCCACTTTGTGAGTCATCACCAGCACGACCGAGCATTTGCATCTGGTCTGCTACTATTTCGGTTGTATAACGATCATTACCGTCACGGTCTTGCCACTTACGCGTCTGCAACTTACCTTCGATATATACTTGCTTACCTTTGTGCAAATAGTCGCAATAGAAAAATTTGCTACAGCAACCCCAGCAGGCGTATATTTGAGCTCTGGATCTTTGCCTAGGTTGCCAACTAGAATAACTTTGTCGTCAACAATTACCCTATCAAGTAATTGTAAAAAGTGATGATTAATTGCGGCGATAATACATGCGTAACGGCTAAAGTAAAAGGCAATTCTGTGCCAGAAAACAGTTCTAACGTTACCGCCTGATATAACATTTGACTCCCCGACAGCGCTCCCATACACTGCCGTCAGCGACGAATCATTTATCATATCCACCACACACAAACAGCCTCCTATTCTCGGACAGCCTCCTAACTACCATGCGAGTTCAATGTGACCTCTGAATCTGAACAACCTACCAATCCTGACCTGCTGCGTATTGTTGCCCTTGGTGGCCTCGGTGAAATTGGTATGAATATGATGGCAGTTGAAGCAGAAGGAAAAATTTTGTTGATCGATTGCGGCCTGATGTTTCCCGAAGCCCACATGCTCGGCATCGACCTCGTTCTGCCCGACATCTCCTCACTTGGCGAGCGCAGCGCTGACATTTGTGCTTTGGTGCTGACTCACGGCCACGAGGATCATATCGGTGCGTTACCGTACCTCTATCAGCAACTTGGTTCACCCCCTATTTTTGCCAGCCGCTTTACCTTAGGTTTGCTTAAAAAAAAGTTGGCAGAGTTTGATCTAAATTTGAATAAACAGTTCCACCAACTTGAAGCGCGAACAGCTGTTAGCGTTGGCCCATTCACTGTTGAACCTTTTCGGGTAGCTCATTCTGTTCCTGACGGTTTCGGCCTAGCCATTCGCACCCCTGCTGGCCTTATTATCCACAGCGGTGACTTTAAACTCGACACCACACCACTGGATGGTGAACGGACCGACCTCGCTCGGTTGGGCCAATTTGGTGACGAGGGCGTTTTACTGCTCATGGCAGACTCAACCAATGTCGAAAGTTGTGGCTACTCGGGTTCAGAACGGCAAGTCGGGCCACGCTTTGTTGAGTTGATGAAACAAAGCCAAGGGATGGTGTTTGTGGCAACATTCTCCTCGAACATCCACCGCATTCAACAAGCGGTAGATGCGGCCCGTGCCAGTGGTCGTAAAATCATCCTCCATGGCCGGCCCTAGCGCGAATTGCGGCGGATGAACACCCCGACTTTTCGCTCACCAGTGATGATTGTGTGATTTTATCTTCACGCTCTATTCCCGGAAATGAAAAAGCGATCACCTCGGTGATCAACCAACTCTACCGCCGTGGCGCAACGGTACATTATCAACGCACCAGCGGTGTTCATGTCTCTGGTCACAACGGTACATTATCAACGCACCAGCGGTGTTCATGTCTCTGGTCATGCCTGTCGTGAAGAGCTTAAGCAACTGCTATCATTGGTTAGGCCAAAAAATTTCATCCCAATTCACGGTGAATACCGCCACCTCGTTCAACATGCACAACTGGCAATTGAACAGGGTGTTGAAAACAATCATACAGCTNNNTGGTTAGGCCAAAAAATTTCATCCCAATTCACGGTGAATACCGCCACCTCGTTCAACATGCACAACTGGCAATTGAACAGGGTGTTGAAAACAATCATACAGCTATTGTAGAAAACGGTCAGCCAGTGTTAATCTCACGCCACGGCATAAAACGCCTTGAGCCAGTTGCGAGCGGACGGATATTTGTCGACGGCAAAGGGATTGGTGATGTTGGCGAAGTTGAGTTGGGTGATCGCCACAGCCTCGCCCGCAACGGCACTGTGCTCGCGGTATTGGCGATAAACCAAAGGACTGGAGCGATCCTGCACGGGCCCGAGTTGCTCAGTCGCGGCTGTATCGCTGAGCTTGATCATGAAAATTGGCTTCACAATGCAACTTACAAGGTTGAGCAGATGCTTGACGAGAACCAACTGTGCGCAACAACCGATTGGGATGAACTGCGGATTGAGATCCGGCAAACGATCAGTCGCTTTTTCAAACGATCACTACAGCGTCGTCCCCTCATAATACCAATCATCATTCAACTATGATGCTTACACCACCAGTTAGGAAAAATAACGTATGACCCTGCTACATGCGATACTACTCGGCCTCATCCAAGGCGCTACCGAATTCCTCCCCGTCTCATCATCGGGCCATCTCGCCATCGCCCAACATTTTATTGACGGTTTTTCCCAACCCGGCATCCTCTTCGATGTTGTCCTTCACGTGGGAACATTATGTGCGGTGACCATCTACTTTTGGAACGACATAGTAAATATTGCCACCTCACCGTGGTGCAAGCAGCCACAGGGTAAACAGCATCGCCACATGTTGCGGCTAATTATATTTGGCTCGATCCCGACGGCGATTATCGGTCTAACATTCAAAGACTTTCTCACTGAGCAGTTTCACAACATCCCCTTGGTCTGTGCCATGTTGGTCATTACCGGCATCCTCCTTTTTTGCGCTGAACGCTGGCGCAACAGAACGCGCCCACAGTCACAACTGACCATGGCCGATGCCCTTACCACCGGGCTCGTTCAGGGGTTTGCCATTCTACCAGGGATCTCCCGCTCGGGATCAACCATCGCAACACTACTTTTTCGCGGTGTTGAAGGGACAACTGCAGCACGGTTCTCTTTTTTACTCTCCATGCCTGCCGTCGGCGGTGCTGCGCTGCTATCGTTGCGCGACATCAACAACTTAGCCGCAGATCAACTGCCGATCTACCTTGCCGGTGGCGCGACAGCGTTCCTCAGTGGCTTGGTCTCAATCCACCTACTTATGGCGGTGGTGCGCAACAAACGTCTCGCTGGATTTGCCATCTATTGCTGGGCTGTAGCCGCGCTCGTTTTTATGATACATTAGAAAATTCGGCTGCAAACGCCATCAACCCTTGATGGCCTCGCAAAAATTAATTAGTTGGCTAAGCCATCAACCCTTAGGCTAGGAACACCCTATGGATGTAGAACCAAAAAATACGCGTCGCGAACACCTTAAAAAAGAGATCTCTGCCCTATTTTGGCTGGCGTTCGGCACGTACCTACTTCTATGTCTCGTTTCCTTTAATAACAGCGACCCATCGTTTAACAACAATCTGCATCCACAACTGGTTAAAAACTACGGCGGCCCATTTGGCGCACACCTTGCCGACCTTATGTACCAACTGTTTGGTCTATCAGCACTTATTTTACCACCCGCATGCTTTATGTTTGCTTGGCGGCTGTTTCGCTTTCGCGATATCCACGTGCGCCTGTATAAACTTGGCGCCTTTGTGACCATGCTATTCTCCCTAGATGGACTCATTGCCTTAAAATTTAACCACATCAGCATTTTTGATCAAACACTCGCTGAAGCGGGTGGAGCCATTGGCAGAATGCTCTCGTCGACCTTTGTCAGTGCTTTAAATATTGGCGGAGCGGCACTGGTTTTCACTGTGTTTTTTTTGGTTTCAACCATGCTACTAACTCGCTTTTCGTTGGTTCTATTTTTTGAAGAGCTGAGTGTACGATTAGGTGCTCGTCTTGAACGCCGACGTGAACAACAACGACAACAGAAAAAAAATCAAGCGAGTGAGCAAAAATCAGTTGGCCCAGTGATCGCGCCACCACAAGCAAAACTGCAGACAAAAAAACCAGTCAAAGCTAGTCGAAGCAAAGCTAAAGCAAAAAAAGTGGTCCCCGTTGAACAAGAATCCTTCGATTTCCTCGACATTAGCGGTAGCTATCAGCTGCCACCACTCTCTCTATTAGACTACGATGCCGAACCGCCACAGCCGCCAGATCGTGATGCACTCATGGCCATGGCACGAATTCTCGAAGCGAAACTGAAAGATTTTAATGTCGATGGCGAGGTGGTTGAGGTTAAACCTGGCCCCGTCGTTACTATGTTTGAGTTTGCTCCGGCACCGGGGATTAAAGTAAATAAGATCTCAAATCTATCCGATGACCTGTCGATGGCCCTACGCGCAACATCGATTCGTATCGTCGCCCCCATTCCTGGCCGCGGCGTTGTCGGCATCGAGATCCCTAACACTAAACGCGAAATTGTTTACCTTAAAGACATTCTTCAATCGGAGCAATTTCGTAAAAGCGGTGGCCGCCTACCCATGGCATTGGGCGCTGATATTTTTGGCCAAACCCGCGTCAGCGACTTAGCCAAGATGCCCCACCTGCTGGTCGCCGGTTCAACGGGCAGCGGTAAGTCGGTATCGATCAACACCATGATTTTATCGTTACTCTATCGCGCCAACCCTGAAGATGTTCGCATTATCATGGTCGATCCAAAAATGCTTGAATTATCCATCTATGAGGGGATCCCTCACCTGCTACTCCCCGTTGTCACCGATCCGAAAAAAGCTTCACTGGCTCTGGGTTGGGCGGTACGCGAAATGGAGCGCCGCTATCAATTGATGGCTGACAAAGGGGTGAGAAACATTGATGGCTACAATAAAAAAATTGCCCAAGAGGAGAAAGATAAGGAGCGACTGGCGCGGCTGGCGGCCGTCGAAGCATCAAATATAGCTAGCGATGATGAGTTTGCTGAAGAACCGATTGCGCCGATTGATGTTCCACCGGCAGCAGAAGCAGAATTAGACCACGGCCATCTAGCCTATATTGTGGTGATAGTTGATGAGCTCGCCGATCTAATGTTGGTGGCTGGTCGCGAAATTGAGGAGCATATCGCTCGCCTAGCCCAGATGGCCCGTGCTGCAGGCATCCACCTGATACTAGCAACTCAACGACCCAGCGTCGATGTCATTACTGGCCTTATCAAAGCCAATTTTCCCACACGTATCTCGTTCAAGGTTTTCTCCCGTATTGATTCGCGTACCATCTTGGATACCATGGGTGCCGAAAACCTCCTCGGCATGGGCGACATGCTATTTCTACCACCAGGAACAAGCAGCCTAAATCGTGTCCATGGTGCATTTGTGTCAGAGCTAGAAGTGCAAAAAGTGGTTGATTTTTTAACCAAACAGGGCTCACCAAGCTACGATAACTCCATCCTTACTCCACCACCAACCACGAGTGGTGACAGTGCCGATGATGACGAATACGATGAGCGCTACGATGAAGCCGTTGCTGTTGTCGCTCAGGCCCAGCAAGCATCAATCTCAATGGTACAACGGCGGTTACGCATTGGTTACAATCGCGCTGCACGTATTATTGAGAAAATGGAGCAGGAGGGGATTGTTGGCCCTTCCGATGGCACCAGCAAGGGACGAGAAGTCTTGATTCAATCAAGCGATAATGAGTCGTATAATTAAATGAATATATTAGTTAAAGCGTGATAAAGAGATCAACTGCTACAGCAATTCTCGCTAGCACACAAGTAACTTCATCTAACATCTGATCAATACGATCACAGCACTATTGTAACAATATAACTACTGGAGCTACTGATGCCATTGTTTACCAGACATATCGTACGCAGCACATTCCCATTAATCCTGATGCTCTGTGTCGTTTTGGCTGGATTCTCGGTGGCGCATCTTCACCACAGCAGGTTCCACCTTTTCGAACAGCAGCGCGATCAACAACTGACCAACGCCACGGCACTAAAAGACTTAAGTGAACTTATTGTCAGTGATCTGCACCAAGTCATCACCTATTTTTATCGAATATTGGCCCCAGCTCAAAGCATGAACAGCCTGCCATCACAATACATTACACCCCAACAGAAAATCAGCCACACACCTCACAGGCACGTGAACTTCGCAGTCAACTGGCAGCATTAACAGAAAAACTTCACCATACCGTCACCATCACCCAAAAGCGTAATCTACTACGTAACGACTCCGAAAGCAGAATGATGCAACAACCGGGGCGGCAAGTGCGCAAATTTGCCAGCACTTTTCATGAATATTTTGATCATATTGAAAATATTGCCAAAAATATTGCCGCTGATAACAACCAACGCTTAGTTGTGAACTATTTTGAGAATGAATCTGAAACGAACCATAATCTGAAAATGGATACATGGTGGACTTTAATCACAGTCGCTATCGTCTTTGGCTGCATCTGTTTAATTTACCGCCAGATCATGTTGTCGCAAGCGAACCTAAAAGATGCCATTGAACAACTACAACAATCAGAACAGAAGCTGCAAAACAGTAATGCTGAAGTCATTCAACTTAATCGCTCCCTTGAGGAGCGCGTTGACAGCAGAACAAGAGAGCTACAAACAG
>NBLY01000111.1 GCA_002084665.1 Desulfobacteraceae bacterium 4572_35.2
CAGGAGACCGCAGTACGGTTGAAGGGGGTGAGTCATGTTGCTAATCCCATGGTGGTCTGTAATGAATCTCATCGGTTTATGGTCGCTGAACAGATGCGAATGATTGGTTTTGATAGTATTGAGATCATTTTGGAGCCTTGTGGTCGTAATACCGCCCCAGCTGTTGCTATTGCCGCAATGCAAGCACTAACCGAGGATGAGGACCCTGTCTTACTGGTGCTGCCAGCTGACCATCTTATTAAATGGGTTGATGTTTTTCAGCAAGTGGTTGTTCATGGTTATCACATCGCTCAGCAGGGCAAGTTAGTTACTTTTGGTATCTGTTCATGGTTATCACATCGCTCAGCAGGGCAAGTTAGTTACTTTTGGTATCGTTGCCGATAAACCAGAAACGGGATACGGCTACATTAAGGCTGGTGATGTGAACAGTTCAAATGATCTCAAGACCACTGATGTTGCGCACCAAACTTCTTTTAAAGTAGAACGTTTTGTCGAAAAACCTGACATCGAAACGGCACAATCTTATCTTGTTGTCGAAAAACCTGACATCGAAACGGCACAATCTTATCTTGTTGATGGTGATTATCTCTGGAATAGTGGCATGTTTATGTTTAAAGCTTCCAGATATTTATCGGAGTTGGCAACTTACAATTCTGAAATGTTTACAGCGTGCCGATGTGCTCATGGATCCATTCAGCGAGACCTCGATTTCTTACGTCTTGATGCTGATCTATTTGCTGCTTGTCCTAGTGACTCCATTGATTACGCAGTGATGGAAAAAACAAAAGATGCTGTTGTGTTACCACTAACAAAGACTCAGAATTGTTACCTGCACTCTGAAAGTCGTTTAATTGCCGGGGTTGGCATTGAAAACTTAGTTGTGGTTGAAACTGCCGATGCTGTTTTGGTTGCCAACAAAGATCGCGTGCAAGATGTCAAAGAGATTGTTCATCAGCTCAAACAGCAACAGCGTGGTGAAGCATTGCTGCATCGTCGTGTTAATCGTCCTTGGGGGACCTACACCTGTGTTGACAGCTCACAGCGTTTTCAGGTTAAGCGTATAACTGTGAATCCTGGGGCGAGATTATCCCTGCAACTCCACCATCACCGGGCTGAGCACTGGATTGTGGTGAGTGGTACGGCTCGGGTCACTTGTGGAGAGAAGGTAACTTTGGTGAGTGAAAATGAGTCAATTTATATCCCCATTGGTATGTCGCATCGACTTGAAAATCCCGGTATTTTACCATTGGATTTGATAGAGGTGCAGTCTGGTAGTTATCTGGGGGAGGATGATATTGTTCGGTTGGACGATGAGTATGGACGATGAGTGGTGTTATTCATGAGTAGGCTAATTGTAAAAAAAAAATGTACCGGCTGTGGTCAGTGCCTCCCCAGCTGTCGTAAAGGGGCGATCCAGTTTGTTAGCGAGTTTCCCGGTGGTTATGGTAAAAAAACAGCAAAAGTTCTGTATCAGAAATGTACGCTGTGCGGTGTTTGTGTTGAAGTTTGTCCTCATCATGCAATCGTCCTTGTCCGCTGATCTATTGGCATTATACCAGCATTAATTTGGTGCTAAATTCCCTTTCCTAAGCAATTCTATGATAAAAGTTCACTCAGTTACACCGAGCTAAAATTGCTCCTAATGTTGATCTGTATCCGCGTGGTGTGCTGTCTGGTAGCGTTTGACACTCAATGGCAGATGTGGGTACTGTTGATTGATGGATAATAACTCTAATGCGTTTAAAAGTAGAACTGTATATTTATGAATAGTCGTCGAATCATCACCTGCTTAATGGTTCCTGGTAGTTTAGTTTTTTTGTTGTCTATGGCCGTGTGGCACTGGACAGCACAGCCTGAACTTTTGCAAACATTTCTTCCACTTTGGCCCTATGTGGTATTAGCGTTAGGAGTGTTACTCGGCTGGCGTTATCAACGATCACGTTTGCTGTTGATATTATTCCTTTTAACGTTAAGCCAGCCACAGTTCATTGAACTTTTACCGTCACACATGACTGCGTTTTCGCTGGCGGTGATCTCCGTCATTTTACCGTTAAACCTGTTGTGGCTGGCATTTTCATCTGAGCGTCATTTGCTGTCGGTTGCCACTACAATTCGATTGATCATTATCGTTGGTCAGGGTGGGTTTGTTTGGTTGGCCTATCACTTTTACCTATCGCAGAGTTGGGACATTTTACGGATAAATCCGTTTTATCATCCGTTGTTCGATTTTGTGCCGCAGTTACCCCTTGGCACGATGCTACCTCTGGCTATGACAACATTTGTTGCGACATTTTTATCTCTTTTAATCGTCCTGTTTTGGCGGCCAAGCATGGAGCGTGGCGCTCAAGTGTGGATGCTGATAAGTGTTTTCTTTGCTCAACGAGCGGTGGGGGAAGAAGCTCTTTTTTACACTGCCGTGCCCTCAATGAATATCTGCAACGTTTGTCAGGTTGTTACACATTGGCCATGGTAGATATCGACCATTTCAAACGGGTTAACGATAGCCACGGACACGATATTGGTGATCAAGTTCTTAAAATGGTAGCTAGTTGTTTGGCAAATGTTAAGGGCGGCGGCAAGGCTTTTCGTTACGGCGGCGAAGAGTTTACTGTAGTGTTCTCGGGTAAGCAGCGCGATCATGCACTATCCCATTTAGAGGAGCTGCGAATTAATATTTCACGCTCGGTATTTTCCTTACGCAGTAAGCCACGACCGAAGAAAAAACCAAAAAAAATCGCTAGCAAGAACACTAAACCAAAGACTTTAAAGGTGACGGTGAGTATGGGGGTGGCTGAACACTTTGAGCGTAAGCAAACGGCTGCACAGGTTGTCAAAGAGGCTGACACCGCCCTTTGTTTCAACCTAAGTCTCTACAGGGGCAGATGTTGATCCTCGTGTCACTGGTTGTTTTTTTGCAATTGCTGATTAGTGGTGCTATTTTCACCACTTTTATTGGCGAAATCTCACAGAGTCAAATCGGCAAACGTGCTCTCGATATTGCCCACACCGTCGCTGCGGTACCGCTGGTTGCCACCGCGCTAACCGATGCCAGTTTACAACCCCAGGTGCAACAACTTGCCGAAACGGTAGATTGTCGGTTTTGTTGCTGTTGGCTACTTGCAACAGGATGTAGCCGACACCGTTCACGGTTATCAGCGCGAGCCAGCGACCTTGGTTTTTATGTTATTGATAGTGGCAATGCTCGGTGCCTCGGCCATTGCTCGCTATGTCAAACGGCAAACTTTAGGGCTTGAACCGCGTGAGATCTCATCGTTGTATTTGGAGCGCCAAGCGATCCTTGAATCGATTCGTGCGGGTATTATTGCCGTCGATGGTCATGGTGAGATTCGCCTTATCAATCAAGCAGCACTGAAACATTTTCATTTTGAACCGCAACAGCATGTTATTGGTAAAAAGGTGGAAGAGGTCTTTGCCAACAGCGAATTTTTGCCGTTGTTGCAACCCGGAGTTGAACAATCGTTGCGCGAGATTACCGTTGACGGTCAAGATCTGCTCTTCACCAGCGTGCCAATTGTCCATGAATTGACCGATGCTGGCATGGTTGCTAGTTTTCGCCGTATCGACGACCTAACGCGCTTACAACAGCAGTTGCGCCAAAGCCAAGAGTTTACCGAGATGCTGCGCGTTCAGTCGCACGAATATTCAAATAAGCTACACATGCTCGGTGGCTTACTGCAAATCGAAGCTTATGATGAAGCGTTAGAGTTAGTGAGCCACGAAGCCTCGGGGTTACAAAGTCTGATTCAGTTTTTATCTCAAGCTGTCCCCCACACCACGTTAGCGGCTATAATTATGGGTAAATTTAACCGCGCCAACGAGATGAAGGTGGAATTTTTACTCGATCCACAAAGCTCGATGGCTGATATCCCTGCTGACTACAATTTTGATAAATTAACGACGATAGTCGGTAATTTGATTGATAATGCCCTTGAGGCAGCGGTTGCGTATGGCCAACGGCCAGCATGTGTTCAATTGTTTATGACCGACATTGGTCATGATTTGATCTTTGAGATCGAAGATTCAGGCGCAGGTATCGCTGATGAATTACAGCAGACCATTTTTCAACAAGGCTACACCAGTAAATCTGCCGAGCATGATTTGAATCACGCCCACGGTGTCGGTCTCTATTTGGTGCGTCGTTATGTCAAGCAGTTAGCGGGAGACCTGACCATCTCTACTGGTGATTTAGGCGGGGCGCTGTTTACCTTGAGCTTGCCAAAACAACCTCAACGGGGGGAACAATCATGACAACATTACGGGTACTCATTATCGAAGATGACCCTCGTATTGCTGAACTGCACTGCCGGTTTGTTGAAAAGGTGACCGGCTTTGAAGTGGTGGGGATGGCATTAAATATAGCCGAAGCGCGGGAGATGGCCGAGCTGTTATCCCCCGATCTGCTGTTGCTTGATCTATACCTTCCCGATGGCCACGGCATGGACCTGCTGCATGAATTACGCGGCCAAGGGCAACAGGTTGATGTGGTGCTTATCACCGCCGCCAAAGAGGTGAGCGCCATTCAGCAGTCGTTGCAAGCGGGGGCATTCGATTACTTGGTTAAGCCGGTGATGTTCAAACGTTTTGAGGAGGCCTTGTATAACTTTCAGCGTTATCGAGGTCAGTTGTACGGGGCAACCAAGTTGAATCAGAGCGAAATTGACCAGCTCCGTCATGGTCATGTAAGCAGCGCTAATGTTGATAACAGTGGGGTGCCGAAAGGGATCGATCTGTTGACCCTCGGCAAAGTGCAGCATGTTTTTCACGATCACGATTCTCAAGCTAACGAGGGGCTAAGTGCCGAGCAAGTGGGGGCCAGTATCGGTGCCAGTCGTTCCACTGCTCGCCGCTATCTTGAATATCTTATTACTACTGGTGAACTGCGCGCCGATGTGGTCTATGGCAGTGTTGGTCGCCCCGAGCGGCGCTACTTTTCGCCCCATAGTGAAGGATAAAACAGAGGCTCGTCATCTGTTTGATGACGAGCCTTTGTTGTCTAAATCATGCTGTGGTGTACGGTTAAATCAGTATCTTTGCCAACGGATAACCGATGAGGCAGGCGGTGATCACCGCAATTAAGCCCGGCACCATGAAGCTGTGGTTGAAGTAGTACTTACCGATCTTGGTGGTCCCCGATATGTCGAAGTTACAGGTGGCGATATCCGATGGATAGTTAGGGATAAAGAAGTAACCGTAGCAGGCTGGCATAATACCGATTACCAATGCTGGCGATAAGCCCATCCCCAAGGCAACAGGGAGCATCATGCGGCATGTCGCAGCCTGACTGTTAACCACCACCGAGACAATAAACATCGCTAGGGCAAAGGTCCAAGGGTAGGTTTGCACCATGTCGATGATTCCCGATTTAAAGCTAGGTAGGGCAAACTTGAAGTAGGTGTCACTCATCCACGCAATACCGAAAATAGCGATCGCTGCCACCATGCCCGATTTAAAGACCACACCTTCAGGAACTTTTGATGCCTTAGTTTTTGTCACAAGGAGGATCAAACCACCGAATGCCAACATCATCATCTGAATAATGACCGACATCTTAATTGCTTTCGTACTCTCGCCAATGGTGCGAATTTCAGGGAACATAGCGATGATAACGATGGTTACTAATGCAAGAGCGAATAGCAGGACCGAATGCTTGGCCGAACTTGGTAGCTTTTCATCGAGAGTGGTTGCTGTAGTCTCTTCAATTCGCTTACGCAAGATAGGGTCTTTCATGCGGCGCTGGTATTCTGGATCATCTTTAAGCTCGACACCACGGCGCATACTGTACAACGACATGGCGAACAAACCAATTAGGGTGGCAGGGATGGTGACACTAAGGATTGATAACAGAGTGATACTACCCTCTAAAGGGGTGAGTTGTGAGAGATAGTAAACCACGGCTGCCGAGATGGGGCTAGCGGTGATACCGAGTTGCGCCGCCACCGATGATGCTGCCATTGGTCGTTCAGGGCGGATGTCGTTTTTAAGTGCCACATCACCGATGATTGGCATCACCGAGTAAACCGCATGACCTGTACCGAGCATAAAGGTCATGGTGTAGGTGACAAGTGGTCCCAAAATTGAGACCCGTTTCGGGTTGGCCCGTAGAACTCGTTCAGCGATCTGCAACATATACTTGAGGCCACCCGCTGCTTCGAGAATCGAGGCACAGGTAACAACCGCCATAATGATCAACATAACGGTGATTGGTGGCGACGTTGGCGGCATTTGAAAAACAAATACTTCAACCACTAGGCCGATACCTGAAACCACTCCAAGACCGATTCCACCGTAACGGCTTCCCATATACAGCATCAAAAGTAAAAACGCAAACTGGACGTATAGCATGGCTAATCTCCTCTCTTCAGGTGAAGAAAACGGGTCACTTTCGTGACACATGTGGGTGTTAAAAGAAGCGTGTATTCTCACGCTATGGTTCTATAATACTCACAGGGATTTAAATTGGAAGTTTCTGGAATTAAAGGTTTTTTTGTTTTTAATGTTCATTTTGTTCATATTGGGCACAGTAAAATAAGTAGCGTGACGAGAGGGCTTGATGTGTAGTGTGGCAATAGGTTGAAAGGGTATGTTAGGGTCAAGCGTGTTACGGTTATTGTATGAACTGACTGTTGCGTGTTGGTTTTCGCTTACCAGTAGGATTTATCTGTCTCGCGTCAACTCTCTTGTTCGAGTAAGCAAGGGGAACCTCCCCCCAAGCTTCTCACAGAACCGTACGTGAACCTCTCGACTTTACATACGGCCACCGATAAAGCAGTCTATCTAAATGTCGCACCACAAATATTGCCTTTTTTGATTTGGGCGCGATTGCTGATCCCATCTAGCCCACAACAGTTACACTTGTCTGGATGAATACATCGGAGTAAAGTGCCCGAATGAAAAAACTTATTGATAAAGCATTAGCGCTGAATATGGACGACGCTCAAATTGTGTCTATCGATCAACTTGAGGTCGATCCAAGCCTCGCAAATTATTGTTGCGATTGTGAAGCTTATGGTTTGTCTGCCCATTGTCAGCCGCATGGCTTGAGTAGCAGCGAATTTAGTGATAGATTGGTCGATTATAACAATGTGTTGGTGATCAAACGTGATGTGCCTGTGGCAGTGTTGCAGAGTGATGATCAGCTGCCTATTGCTCGCCAGATCCATTTGACGGTAGCGCAACTGGAGAAGCAGGCTCAATTGCTGGGTTTTAACGCTGCGGCTTATGCTGGCGGGTCATGTAAGCGGCTGTTTTGTAGTTCAAGTCAACAGTGTCAGTTGTTGCAACAGGGCGGTATCTGTCGTTTTCCGCAGTGGGCACGGCCATATGGGGCTGCTGGTTGGCTTGGTGCTGTTGGGACAGAAAAAATAAGAGATGAATCGCCATACTCTTAGGGACACAGGTTGTATTAAAGGTTAAATGGTTGCAGAGCCCGCGGAAAGATCACTTTGGCAAAAGCGATGGTTAGGCCGTAATTGCTGATGGCTACCCCAGCTTGTTGGCAGCGCTCAATACGTGTCAACATTTCGCGGCGATTCCACATGCAGGCACCGCACTGTACCACTAGCTGATAGGGGGAAAGGTCTTCTGGAAAGTCGTGGCCACGAACATGACTGAATTGTAGCTCACCGCCAATATACTGCTGTAGCCAACGTGGGATTTTTTCGCGACCGATATCGTCTTCGAGGGGATGGTGGCTGCACGATTCGCACATAAGCACCTGTTGTCCAGGACGTAGCTGGTCAATCTGACGGGTTCCGTTCACTAGTAATGACAGGTCACCCTTGAGACGGGAAAACAGAATTGAGAACGAAGTCAGCGGGACACTGTCTGGAACAATTACACTCACTTCACTAAACGCTTGAGAATCAGTGATTACTAGGTCTGGTGGTTGGTTAAGCCGGTCGAGGGCGGCCTGTAGCGCATTTTCTTTTACGACAATGCACCATGAATCTTGGTCGAGGATAGTGCGGATGGTTTGCACTTGCGGTAGGATCAATCGCCCTTTTGGTGCTTCTAGGTCGATAGGAACTACCAGTAATGCGAGTCCGCCTGTTGGGGCCAGACCGGTTAGCAACTGCGGCTGGTACAGGTGATCATCGCTGCCGAGTTTGACGATTGTTGCGCGTAACTCAGTGAGGCCTTGTTGTTGTAAACACCACCACTACGCTGCGTTTAAGGCCGGTTAATTGATCGACAAGTTGTTGTTCGAATTCTCCCCAGTGTCCAGCACTGGTAACGATTATTCCTAAGTCGGTGCGTTCTAAGGTTTTATGGGTTTTCTCGATGCGTTGAGTGCCCAGTGTCCCTTTATCATCGATACCAGCGGTATCAATAAACAATACTGGCCCAAGTGAAGGGTGTTGAAACGATTGCATAAATGCTAAATAATATTAGTTACTTAAGCATGAAAAGCCTTTATGATAGTACGGTAAACATTGCTGGGGAAATACCAACCAAAACAAAGGCTTCTTATGCAGCATAAAAATATCAAGCTAATGATACGAAAACAACTTAAAAATGAATTTCCCAACTGGAAACGTCTCACCAAAAAGGAGAAAAAGGAACTTGCCGGCAAGGTTCTAAAAGCGATAGAGGCACAACTTCCCGCCAAGGGCATTATTTCCTTGGATGAAATGGGTCAGTTTATCAGTATGGTCAACAGCGATAAAATCATAAAGCTCTGCAATGATAAGCGTTCATCCAGTTATATCAAGGATCCAGAGCTGCAGTTTATCGATGCCTTGATTGATGATGGTGTGATTAACCGTCTCTTGTCCTACGATGGCTATAGCCCCGCCATGCGGGATCTCTTCCCAAGCACTCTCTTTAGAGCTGAACTGCTCAAGGCGATCAAATACCCAGAGATCAGTTACCGTAAATTCTGCA
>NBLY01000112.1 GCA_002084665.1 Desulfobacteraceae bacterium 4572_35.2
CGTATTAAGTGTCAAGATGAGGCGACGGTGGAGCTTGTTGAGGAGTATTGTGATGAGTTGCATGAGTCGTTGCAGCCGTTTTCAATTCGCTCTATTCAGGTGACGACAGGTGCGCAGGACCCGGCGCTTACCTTATTGGAGCGCCTGCAATCGCAAACAGGTCAACAACCTCCACTGTTTGATGCGAGGGTTTGATTGTGGCTGAGTTTGATAAACAAAAAAAAGCGATTGCCGTAAAGTACGATAAGGAGCAGGGCGATGCTCCGGTTGTTTTGGCCAGCGGTAAAGGGCAGATAGCCGAACAGATTATTAAGGCCGCACGGGAGGCTGGTTTGGAAATTACCCAAGATGCTGATTTGGCTGAGCTGCTGGCTAAAATTCCAGTCGGAATGGAGATTCCCGTTGAATTATATCAGGCGGTGGCGGAAGTGTTGTCGTTTGTTTATCGGGTAAATAAGCGTCAGCAGCCGTGATGATTTTAGGATAGGCGTGCTAACACGCTGCGAGGTTAGCGAGCGCGGCAACCATCTGTTTGTCGGCCACTTGATAGTGTTCAATATGTTCCGTTGAGGTTGAAATCTGTAGGGGCACAGCACGCTGTGCCCCTACGTTTTGTGTTTATAGGTGTTGTATGCAACGTTTGATTTGCGCCCTTGATCGCATACCGACATGAACCAAACAGGCCATGTTGCGGGTATCCGGTTACGGGCAAACGCCGACATAAACCGTGGCAATGCCAAAAGTAAGGTCGTGGTGGCGTACTTCTGTAAAGCCAGCATCGGTCATCATCTGCTTAAACTTAGGTTGTGGTGGAAACTCTGCAACAGAATCGGGCAGATATTTATAGGCACTGCGCTGAGAAATGAGTCCACCGATAAATGGCAGGATTTTGTGAAAGTAGGTGGTGTAGATGGCTTTGAACAGCGGGTTCGCTGGTGTTGAAAATTCTAAAATCACCGCCCGGCCGCCAGGTTTAAGCACCCGACACATCTCAGCTAACCCTTGTTGACGATCGACAACATTGCGAATACCAAAGGCGATGGTTACGCCATCAAAAAGTTCTGCTGGGTGAGGGATGGCTTCACATGGGGCATTGACCAGCATGATCCGCTCGCGATATTGTGATGCGGCAATTTTTTCAGCTCCTTTGAGGAGCATCCCTTGGGTGAAATCCTCGCCAATAATCTTTACCGAGTCAGGTGTTCGCGACGCAATTTCGAGAGCGACATCACCTGTTCCCGTTGCCACATCTAATACCATGCCGTTTGGTGGTATGCGCAGCTGACCGACGGCAAAGCGGCGCCAGCGACGGTCGATCCCCAGAGAAAGAAGACGGTTTAACAGATCGTAGCGTGGGGCAATATCATCAAACATAGCGCGGATTCCCCGCCCTTTTTCGGATAGATTGAACATGCTGTGCTCCTAGAGTGAACTAAATCATCAAATTCTGCGATTTTTTTACCATAAATTATTCGTTGATGGCGTCGCAAAAAGTCCGCTCACCTGCGTTGCAGCGTTTGTTCAAGACTTCGACATACAACCTGTATGCCTTCACCCTTGAACAACCACTACGCCTTGGGGAACGAAGTTTTTGCTTAGCCATCTAATTCTTTTTTGCGAGACCATCATCGTCGGCTTAATCTTTTGGATTGATAAAAATCTTTTTTGGATCGGTTATCAGGGTGCCGGGTAGCTTAAGGGTACGTTTAAAAATATTGAAAATTTTTGTCGCGAAACTTTGAAGTGGGTGGTGATAACGGCCTGTTCCTCTCCCGCTAAAATCCATCCAGCGATTGGAATGTGTTTGACAATCGTATCAACGGTGCCGAGGGGTTTAATTGCCATAATGAGATCGACATTGTGATTGATCAAGTTGTGATCGCCAATGACCGACACTCCCATGGCGGGGCTGTTGATTACCAGATTTTCACTGTGTAAAACACCACGGTCAAAGGTGATAGTGCCAGTTAAGTTGCGAAAAGGCATCCCCTCTTTGTCCATGTCGGGTAGCTTTAGGGAGAAAAGTTGGGCGACATTGAGGATCGAAAACGCCTTAGAGAGGGTTTTAAATTGGCGCAATACGCCGTTCTTAATGTCGAGAGCAACGTTACCCTGACTGCCATCAAGGAATTTAGAACCGATAGGGCCTTGAATGGTGAAGTTACCGTTGAGGGTTCCTGTCACCAGACCAACTTGACCAAGTAATTGTTGATATCCCTTGTCGGAGTTGATGTCGAAAAGAGTTCCGCTAATTTTAAGCTGCGAGCCATTGGTGGTGTTTGAATTACGTGTGACGGTGACGGTTCCAGATCCTGTTCCCTTGTCTGCTTGAAAGTGCAGCGGCTCAACGCGCAGTTGGCCCGTTTTGTAGTGGATGGTGCCGCGAGCTTGTTGAAATTCAAAGCCGCTGATAACCCCTTGCTCTACGTAAGCTTTGATGTTGATAAAATCTTTTTTTAAGGAGCTTTGGTGTGATCTAGTTTTGTGGGGCTTTGCTTCCTGATCGCTCCACAGGGCAATGATTTCGTTAATGTTGGCGTACGGTGCATCAATATCGAGCTCAAGCAGTGGCCCTTTGAAAAGCAGTGAGCCATTCACTGTGGCATGGGTCCCCTGTTCTAGGTCAACGCTGGCATCTATGAAGTCAATCCCTTTAGCGTGAATGGCAATACGACCATCCAAATTGTTCAGGCGCATCTTGGCCGAATTAAAGACCAGATCTCTGGCGCTAACGCCATCACCCATAGCATGGATTTCGGCGACAGGATGGCGCAAGTCTTTGATGCTGGCACTAGCGGTCATGGCTGAATCGCCAAGGACGAGGGTGAGTTTTGGTGCTTGTGCACTGAAATTTTCAATAGCAATTATGCCGTTGATGTGGTGGATTGGAGCAATGGTAAAGGTCGGAGAGATAGCGCAGTCGTTTAGTTGTACTTGGCCTGACCCTGTTGCTGGTTGGCCTGATTTTTTTTCGATGTGATAACTGGCCGAAATTTCCCCTTTTAACTCCATCTGAGTCAAAAGGGGGATCTCTTGACTAATTGTTTCGAGCTGATATTGGGGTAACTCAAGATCAACAAGTAAGAGGTCATTAGCGCTATGGTCGGCTGAAAATAAGAGGCGATAGCCGGGTAGTTGCAGTTCACCATGATCGATAGCCCAGCTGTGATCTGTTCTGTCGGCTGGTTGTAATTGAAATGTAACCCTGCCCGCCTGTTTGGCCGTTTTCTTTAGTGCTTCAGCCAGATTAATTGACCAGCGGCTAATGTCTGCCGTGACCAGCCACATGTTATTCTGTTGTTGAGCCATCTTGATTTGAAGTGGCCCCTGAAGCGAAATCTTATTGTGTTGGTATGTCAGCGCGGTGGTGCTGAGTTCAAGTTGGTTATCTTGCCACAGGATGTTGGCGCTAACATTGCGGCCATGAATCTCTTGAAACGCTAATTCTGGCTGTTTAATAGTGATTTGAGTTTCGAGAACATGGTTAAGATTGAGACCGGCGAGGGGGCCATCAACGATCAGTTTTTGACAGCGAACTGTTGCCTGTTCTAATTGTGCTGGAATCTGTTTTGTTAGTGACTCGGGCAGCCACTGTTGCGCTTGATTCAAGGCGATGTCACCCGTATGAAGATTGGTATGTAGCCGTGGTTGTGTTTGCCAGTCTTCAAGCGATAGCGCCCCTGCCACGGTTAGGCCATTGTAGTTAGCGCTAATCTCGTCAAACTGCAACTGGTTACTGTTACAGCGCATTGAAGTGCTAATGGTGAGCGAATGAAGAGGCTGGTTAACGTTTGAGCCGACGATAAATAGCGGTTGATTGTCGCTGGGCACGATGGCGGTTTGTATGTTCATGCCAGAGCATAATTGGCCGTCAATGTTAAGTTGGATATCGATGGGTCCATCTGCGTGGTAAGGGCTTTGGCTGGCAAACTGGGAGCTGTGAAGATTTTGTATATGGGCTGTATGCAGGCGCAGTGAGCCGTCGATGATACGTACCTGGTCAAGTGTTGAACTGAGGGTGTTGAACGTCGTCAACGGGCTACCATGGCTAGGAGATTTGCCCGCTGGGGGTGTCATCAGCCAATCAATGTCGGGTTGAATGATATCGAGGTGAGCGATGTGGAACTCTCCCCTCAATATATTTTGCCATGAAACGCCAACATGAAGCTTTTTGATGCTAATATTCAGATTTTTGTCGACCACATTGAGCTGAATATTTTCAATGTCAAGGGTTGGGGTAGGATGGAAGCCAAGAACAGGGTTTTGTACCGTGACTGCTATGTTAATGGCTAAAAGTATTAGAGTGATACGCCGCCGCATGGTCTAAGTCCTTCATAGGGTCGATGTGAAGAGATGGTTCAGGTCGACTCGGGTAAAGTTATGATTTAATTGAAAAGGTGTTACTTTTTGACTCTATTTTTAATTCTATCATGCGCTGTTTTTACCCGCACTGATTAATTGTAAGTTTAATTTGTGCGTAAATCTGTGGTAAATTGTGAAGTTACTATGTGTTGATTAACTATAGCCTGAGGATGACCACCCCCCCCCTATCACTATGCAGATTCAGCGGATCGAAATAATTGGCTTTAAATCGTTTGTCGATAAAACTGTGCTCAATTTTGAGCATGGTATCACGGCTATTTTAGGTCCAAATGGTTGCGGTAAAAGTAATATTATCGATGCTATTCGTTGGGGCATGGGGGAACAAAATGCTAAGAATCTACGTGGTCAGGCGATGGAAGATATTATTTTTGGTGGCAGCGAAAAACGGCGTGCTCATGGAATGGCTGAGGTTACCATGGTGTTTTCGAATCCGGGTAATTCTCCCGAATCGGCGTTAAATGATTATACCGAGGTGATGGTAACTCGGCGCTTGTACCGTAATGGCGACAGCGAATATCTAATGAATAAAACCCCTTGCCGTCTGAAAGATATTGCCGAACTGTTTATGGATACCGGCGTTGGGGCCCGTGCTTATTCGATCATTGAGCAGGGTAAAATCGGTACAATCCTCCATGCTCGCCCCGAAGAGCGGCGAGTGTTGATTGAGGAGGTTGCTGGGGTCACAAAGTACAAGGTTCGCAAGCGGGCCGCATTACGTAAGATTGAGATGACTCGGCAAAATCTCATGCGATTAAATGATGTGATCGCTGAGGTCGAGGGTCAGCTCAATGGTTTGAGAAGGCAGGCGAGTAAGGCCCAGCGTTTTCGTGATTTGCGCCACCAGATTAAAGAACTCGACCTATCGTTGAGCTGTCAGCGCTGGCGTGAACTCGATGAGCAGGCTGCTCTATTTGATGGAAAATTGAGGCAGTTGTTGTTGCTGCGGATGCCAATATAGGCCAAATGGAATTAACTCTTGAACGGCAGCGTTTGTCTTTGGCTGAGGCCGAAGATGGTGCATCAAGGCTGCAAGCTCAACTCTTTCAACGGGAAGCGGAATTGCAACGTGTTGAAAGTCCAAGTTTGATGAATTAACTACTGAGCTTGAGTTGACACGCAAGCATGATGGTCAACGGCTGGTTGAAATTGAGAGAGTAGAAAAGCTTAAAGTTGATGTCGAACGACAACATCAGCAGTTGGAGCGGGATCAGCGTATCTTACACGATCAGGTGGCGCAACGTAATGATCAGGAGCAGCTTCTTCGGCGCGATTTAGACGAGTTCAGACGCTCGTTACTGGAGAATCATGGCGAGCGTTTGCGCCAACAGGGGCAATACGACCATGCTCGCCAACGGCTGGAGCTGTTAGTGGAACGTAAAGAGCGTTATTGCGCTGAACAGCTGACTGTCGCTGAACGCCAGCAACAGGTGAGCGATGATCAGCAGAGCTGTGAGCAACAGCTGGTGCAGGTTAAAAAGCTTCATGTTGATGGCGAGCTAGAGCGGCAAATGTTGCAAGATCAGCAGCGCCGCCAGCAAACGACATTGCAACAACTTCGTGTGGAATTAGAGCAGTGCCGTAACCGTTATCTGCGCTGTAGTTCACATGTCGACTCCCTTGAGGAGCTCACTGCGACGCGAGTTGGTTGTCATGACGGGATAAAAGAGGTTCTGGATCACCCTGAATTAGGTCAGCTATTTGGCAATACTTTAGCTGACGATCTTCAAGTTGCCGATGGCTACGATAAAGCCGTTGCTGCCGTTCTTGGCGACCAATTACACGGCTTGCCCTACGGGGTTGCCTTGATTGATTTAATTAACACCTCGGCGACCATGGCCCCTTTTTGGACGACATTGATGCGCGGTTGCTTTTGTGTTGAAAGCTTATCTCCCTTTATGGCAGAAAATCTTCCTGCTGGCGTTACCCTCGTGACTCGTCAAGGGGAGCAACTCGATTGGCATGGCCGTTTTGTGCGTGGTGATGGCACGACAGAAACGCATCAAGTGTTGAAAAACAAACGCCGCTTAGATGAACTAAGGGAGCAAGTTATTGCTTTCAAAGATCAGTTGATGAAAATTACGACAGAGGAGGCAGCCTTAGCCGCTAATGTTGCGCTACGACAGACTGAGATTCATGAACTTGAGAAGACACAGCACCGTCGACAGATGAACTCTGAGGAATTGGTTCGTGAACAAGTACGTTGCCAACGGGAGCTTGATCGTTGGTGTGAACGCAGTGAGCTTTTGACTCTTGAACTAGAACAAGGGGGCGACGAGGAGGACGTGTTGCTTAGCGAAAAACAGCGTGCATTGACCGCTGTTCAGCAACTAAAGCAAAACAATGTTGACAATGAGGTTCAGGTTAAGGAGTTAGAGCTGCGCTGGCAACAGTGTGTCGATCTTTTGAAGCAGGAACAACAACAGTTGACGCAAATTCAGGTACAGATTGCACAGCTGGGCGAGCGCGCGCGTTCGTTTGAGCAAGAGCTTGAACGACAACGGGGTGCGGCACTTGCTCAGCAGCGGCGTAAGAAACAGTTGCGGCAACAACTCGCCGAGCTGGAAAAGCAGCAACTTGAGCTTGTCGCTCAGCGAGATGACCACGATCAGCGGTTACAGGTGTTGATGGCCTACCGTCAACACGATAAGGAGCAACTCGACGCTCTAAAAGAGCAAGTTGATACGGCGGCAGTAACTGTTGAAGAGGGTGAGCAGGCGATTAAGCTGAGCCGCGTGAACGCACAGAGTCAACATGAACAGCATAGCGTTGTCAAGATGTCGGCACAGCAATGTCACATTGATCGAGATCATCTGCGCCAAGCGATGGTGGATAAATATCATATTGATTTTAGTGTTAGCGATGAACATCTTGATCTCATCGCCGCTAAACAAATCCCTGCCGATGGTGAAAATAAACTGGCGCGATTACGTGAGCGTCTTGGTACTTATGGCGAGGTCAACTTGATGGCGATTGAAGAGTTTAACGCCCTTGAGGAGCGTTATACCTTTTTGACGGACCAACGCGATGATTTACAGCGATCTATCGATGATCTTCACGCGGCGATTAGTCAGATTAATCGTACCACCCGTCGTCGTTTTAAAGAGGCATTTGAGCAGGTGAATGCGAAGTTTCAACAAGTTTTTCCGCGATTGTTCGTTGGTGGCGAGGCTTCTCTGTCGCTGACTGATGAGGGCGATCTGTTGGAAAGTGGGATTGAGATTGTCGCCCAACCGCCGGGGAAAAAGTTACAAAATGTTAGTTTGTTGTCTGGCGGTGAGAAGGCGCTGACGGCTGTTGCCTTGATTTTTGCAATATTTTTGATAAAACCATCCCCTTTCTGTATTCTTGATGAGGTTGATGCGCCGCTTGATGATGCAAATATCGGTCGTTTTAACGAAATGGTTCAAGAGATGTCAAGCGCATCGCAATTTATGATCATCACCCATAATACTCGAACGATGGAGATCGCTGATACCCTTTTTGGTGTCACAATGGAGGATCCTGGGGTTTCGAACCTTGTTGCGGTACGCATTGGTGATTTCGTTTCAAAACTGCAGTGATAGGTTTATTGTGACTATTCAGCGTGCAGGTCTCGCAATCCCAATATCAAGGGACACCGATTGTTTGTAAGTGTGGAAATCCTTGGGACTTTATTGTCGCCGTTCATGGCGACAAATATCCTTGCTGTGGGGATCGCGAGCCCAACAGATGGGATGCTGAAGAATTACCGTTCATCAAGATAAGTGTTGTCGTTTATCGTTATTTTTTTTTCGTATTGGCTCGAACTTTAGGGTGGGCCAGAGTGGGATACAACAAATATTATGCCGTTTAAAAAAGTTTTAGCTGAACTCGTTGAAACCAAGCTCGGTGTTTGTAGTGTTATTATCGCCGATTGGGAGGGGGAAGCCGTTGATTGGTTGTCTTCTGAATTGGGTGATGATGACCTGAAGATCCTCGGAGCCCATTTAGGCATTGTGCTCAGGCGACTGTGTGGTATCGTCGATCGCGAGCAGGCTGGTGCTGTCGAAGAGGTTGTCATTCGAACAGATGGTGCAGATTGGTTTGTCTTTCCGATCACACCAGAGTATTATCTCGCGGTTGTTGCAGCACAGGAGGGCCATCGTGCTGAAATTTGTACCATCGCTCATCGATGTGTTCGTTTGTTGCAGACTGAAATTGCTTAATCTGTATTAATTGAGCACGAAGCGTAGCTTACGCTGTGATAGCACAAATGGCTGGCGAAGGATTGGCGTATTTGTCCGTTGTCGGTGAGCAGTTGCTGCAGGCTATCTTAAATCTATTAGGGCAAATGGGTGTTCCTGAGTCGCAGCGCCTGATGGTGGCCTATGGCTGTTGTTATGCTGTCGTTACCCTGTTGATCCTGTTCCTTGTCTGGCGCATGATCCGCCGCCGGATCCGGCCGCAGAAAAAAGCTGAGGTTGAAAAGGGCGATGAGGAACTCATTGCCGATTCTGCTCCGCTGGAGCTGGCGACGGATGCGCAGCCTGAAATTGCCACAGTTGAAGAGCCAGAGCTGTCGCTTTTTGAGCGGATGAAGGCAGGGCTGTCCAAAACACAAAGCGCTCTGCTGGGTCGTGTCGATGCCCTGTTTAGTTCCTCATCTACCGTCGATGCAGATTTCCTTGAAGAGCTTGAAGAGATTCTCATTACCGCAGATTTTGGTATGAGAACAACCCAGCTTTACCGCAGATTTTGGTATGAGAACAACCCAGCTCTTGCTTGACGCATTCAAGCAGCGCGTCGCAGATGAAAAGATAGAAGGTGCTGCACAGTTAACAATTATCCTCAAGGAGGAGATTCTCCGTTTGATGACCTTGAAGGTGTGAATGGCGTCGGTAAAACCACCACCATTGGCAAATTAGCGCAACAATATACTCAGCAGGGTAAAAAAGTTATTTTGGGCGCTGCCGACACATTTCGCGCTGCAGCTGCCGATCAATTAGCGGTGTGGGGCGAGCGGACAGGGGTGACGGTTATCCGTCATGAAGAGGGCTCTGATCCTGCGGCGGTGGCATTTGATTCTGTTAAGGCCGCAGTGGCACGTAATGCAGATATCCTTATCCTCGATACCGCTGGTCGCTTACATACCAAAGTTAACTTAATGGAGGAGATGAAGAAAATTCATCGTGTCATGGGAAGAGAGATCCCGCAGGCTCCTCACGAAACACTTTTAGTTCTTGATGCAACGACGGGACAGAATGCTCTCGTTCAGGCACGCCTGTTTAAAGAGGCGATCGGAATTACCGGTATTGCCATTACTAAACTCGATGGTACTGCAAAGGGGGGGATGGCTGTCGCGATTGGAGCTGAGCTTGGCCTTCCTGTTCGTTTTGTCGGTATCGGCGAGGGGATTGATGATTTGCGACCGTTTGATCCACAAATGTTTGTTGATGCACTCTTTGAAAATCATTAAGCTTCTTGACATTTGATAGAGCTTTACATACTCTCATGCTAATATCGGATAAATAGCTATGGATTTGGATATTTTAGTCCGCCTTGAGCAAAAAATAGATCAACTGGTGCAGCAAAAGCAGCAGTTAAAAAATGATTGTCAACGCCTGAATGAGGAGAAAAATCTTCTCGTTCAGGAAAAAGATTTTATCGGTCAAGAGATAGACCGAATATTGAGCCGACTTGATTCACTCGATCAGGAGACCTCTTGAAACAAAGCGTTCAAGTGACGATACTGGGGCAGCAATACTCGATTCGAAGTTCTCGCCCATTAGATGAGGTGCAGAAGGTTGCCGCCTTTGTCGATGCGAGAATTGCCGAAATTCTGGCGAGTGGTGCGACCGCAAATACGATGAACGCAGCTGTTTTAGCTTTTTTGAACGTTGCTGGATCGTACCTCGAACTCAAAAATCATGTTGATGAATCGCAACAAGTTATAGACGAATTACTCAGGTTGGACGATAAATTATCCGCAGCATTAACAGTTGACCGCTAGTACTGTCGTGTTGTGAAAGCCACTAGTTTACGATTGCAAGATCGGGACATGGCGAACGGATTAATATAAATTGAATAGGTTTGGTGAACGTTCAGCGTCACTGTGCTTGGCTTGTCAACATTCTTTTTCGCTTTCCATTGAGCTCTCACAAGGCTCCCATGTCTTTGGTTGGTAACGGTTTTGTGCGTATCTTTCGTGCGGGTTGCCATCTCTCCATTCTTGTTTTCGCTTTCCGTTGAATATTTTGCCTTTATTTACTGTTGGTTGCACCGCGACGTGCGTTGCTTCATTTGGGGATGTTTATGCCAAAAGGGCGAATTCGGTGTTCGCAAATTACGCGGCGTGAACAGTTGACGGCGCAGCAAAGGGCTGACTTGAGCAGTCGAGCGCAGTCAATGCTCGTTCGGCAACCATGGTTTGTTGAGGCCAAGCTGATCGCACTTTACTCGTCGATCCGTAATGAAGTTGACACCCAGCATCTATTTGAAGCGGCGATCTCTTTAGGTAAGCGGATTGTTTTTCCACGTATTGATGGCGATCAGATGGTTTTTGTTGAAGTTGAGTCGCCCAGAGATTTTTGTTCAGGTACCTTTGGTGTGTTAGAGCCCGTAGGGCCGAAGGTTGTTCCTGTGTGTTGTATTGATTTGATTGTTGTTCCGGGGGTTGCGTTTGATCGCGATGGTTTTCGAATTGGTTTTGGAAAAGGGTATTACGATCAGGCTTTAGAAGGTCGACCATTGTCATGTCGACTGGTTGGCTTGGCTTATGCGTTTCAGTTGGATGATAGTATTCCGCGTGAAGTTCATGATGTCAGCCTCGACTGGTTGGTGACCGACCAAGAAGTGTTAAGTTTTGACAGTGGTGTTAACTTATAACTCTTTATGCGTTAGCGCAGGAGGTTTACGTGAGTATAGAAATAGGAATTGTCCTTATTTTAATAGCGTTGGCAGGTGGTGCAGTTCTTGGAGCATATGCACGTCGCCGCCTTGATGAATCACAGATGGGTAGTGCTGAGCAGCTTTCTGCTCAGTTGATTGAAAATGGCAAAAAGGAGGTGGAGACACTTCGTAAGGAAGCTGAACTGCAAGCAAAAGATACCGTGCTCAAGGCCAAGGCTGAGTGGGAAGGGGAAGCGCGCGAGTTGCGCCGCGAACTTCAAGGGTTCTTGAGGAGCGTGATATCGATGCCCAGGCGCGTGAGAAGCAACTGGCACGCCCAGGCGCGTGAGAAGCAACTGGCACGGCAAGAATCATCGATTCATGATCGCGAGGCAGAAGTTGAAGAGCTGGCTCTTCATCAGGCTGAGCAGTTGGAACGTGTTGCTAGTATGACAGCTGAAGAAGCGCGTCAGCACCTGATGTCGACAATGGAGAGTCAAGCGCGTCACGATGCGGCACGGGGTATTAAGCAAATTGAAGATGAAGCCCGTGAAACCGCTGACAAAAAAGCGAAAGAGATCTTGTCGTTAGCTATTCAGCGCTATGCTGGTGACTATGTTGCTGAAAAAACAGTGAGTGTGGTGGCGTTACCTTCAGATGAGATGAAGGGGCGTATTATTGGCCGCGAAGGGCGCAATATTCGTGCAATCGAAGCTGCGACAGGCATTGATTTAATTATTGATGATACGCCCGAGGCGGTTATTATTTCTGGCTTTAATCCTGTCCGCCGTGAGGTTGCCCGGTTAGCGTTGGAAAAATTGGTGACCGACGGTCGTATCCATCCTGCCCGTATTGAAGAGATTGTTCAGAAGGCAGAAGAGGATGTTAATCAGTCTATTCGTGAGTCGGGTGAACAGGCAACGTTTGATGTTGGTGTTCACGGTATTCATGCTGAAGTGGTTAAGTTGATCGGTCGGTTAAAATATCGTACTTCATATGGTCAAAATATCTTAAAGCATTCACTTGAGGTTGCATTTTTATGTGGGGTGATGGCTTCAGAGCTTGGCATAAATGTTAAGCAGGCAAAACGCGCTGGCCTGTTGCATGACCTAGGTAAAGCGGTCGATCATGAAGTTGAAGGATCCCATGCCATGATCGGTGCCGATCTTGCGCGTAAGTACGGTGAGTCAGCAGAGATCGTCCATGCGATTGCCGCCCACCACGAAGAGGAGAAGCCATCAACGGTTCTCGCTGTTCTTGTTCAGGCTGCCGATGCTCTTTCTGGAGCGCGCCCAGGTGCTCGACGTGAGATGCTTGAAACATATGTTAAGCGGCTCGAGGAGTTGGAGCGGATTGGTACATCGTTTGTAGGGGTTGAATGTTGTTACGCAATTCAAGCGGGTCGTGAAATTCGTGTAATGGTGAGCAGTGATAAGGTTTCAGATGCCCATTCGCATGTCCTTGCTCGTGATATTGCCCAGAAAATTGAGGGCGAGATGACCTATCCCGGTCAAATTAAAGTCAATGTGATTCGAGAAACTCGTGCCATCGGTTATGCCAAATAGCTCTCGCAAGGAAACGCTGTGAAAATATTATTTATAGGTGATGTTGTTGGCCGTGCTGGTCGGCAGATTTTGTCACGAAACATCGACCGTCTTGTTGGTGATCACGATGTTGACTTTATTATTGTCAACGGTGAAAACGCTGCTGGTGGTTTTGGCCTGACGGATGAGATTGTCCGCGAGTTCCGTAAGCTAGGTGTTCACGTTATAACTTCTGGTAATCATATCTGGGATAAAAAAGATTTTATCCCCAGCCTTGATCGTCATCAAGATGTGCTGCGCCCGGGAAACTACCCCGCAGGTACCCCAGGCCGTGGTTTGGGTATATATGAAACAAATATCGGCACAAAGATCGCGGTGATCAACCTTGAAGGGCGTGTTTTTATGAATCCCCTCGATTGCCCCTTCCGTACGGCAGATGCCTATTTGGAATCATTGCCCGACGATGTGTCTGTTGTGTTTGTTGACTTTCATGCTGAGGCTAGCAGTGAGAAGATGGCCTTGGGGCATTATCTTGATGGCCGTGTTTCTATGGTTGTCGGTACTCATACCCACGTGCCAACGGCTGACGAACATATTCTTCCTGGTGGCACCGCCTACCAGACTGATGCTGGGATGACTGGCAGCCGAGATTCGGTGATTGGTATCCGTAAGGAGATTGCTGTTGAGAAGTTTGTGACCCAGATGCCAGCACGCTTTGAAGTGGCCAAAAAGGATCCAGTACTCTGTGGGGTGTTGGTTGATGTCGATGATGCTAGCGGTCGAGCTCGTAGTGTTGAACGGATTATGGAGTTGGCTAATTAGGTGCATGTCTGGCTGCCTGTGCGGTTATGACAAGATCAAATTGATTAAATGTAGGGATTTAAAATGAATTTTATCGAAGAATTGACTTGGCGTGGCATGATCCACGACATTACGCCCGGATTGGATGAGCAGCTGCAAAAAGAGATGACCGCAGCTTACGTTGGGATTGACCCAACTGCAGATTCGCTCCATATCGGCCATTTGGTGAGCGTGATGATGCTCAAGCACTTTCAGATCTCTGGCCATAAGCCGATAGCACTTGTTGGTGGTGCAACGGGAATGATCGGTGATCCGTCGGGGAAATCGGATGAGCGCAATCTGCTTGATGAGCAGACCCTCCGTCATAATGAATCGTGTTTGAAAGAGCAGTTAGCTAAGTTTCTTGATTTTGAATCAGGTGCTGCCAATGCTGCCGAGCTGGTCAATAATTACGACTGGATGAAAGAATTTAGTTTTCTAGAATTTATCCGTGACATCGGTAAGCATATTACTGTCAACTATATGATGGCTAAGGATAGCGTTAAAAAACGTCTAGGTGAAGAGTCGAAGATGGGATTGTCTTTCACTGAGTTTACTTATCAGCTAGTTCAGGGAACCGATTTTTTACACCTGTATCGCGAAATGGGCTGCAAGTTGCAGATGGGTGGTTCGGATCAGTGGGGGAATATTACCACGGGCACCGAACTCATTCGCCGCAAGGAGTCAGGTGAGGCTTTTGCTTTGACATGTCCACTTATCACTAAAGCAGATGGTGGCAAGTTTGGTAAAACAGAAAGTGGTAATGTTTGGCTCGATCCGAAGCTGACGACACCTTACAAATTTTACCAGTTTTGGCTCAATGTTTCCGATGCCGATGCTGAGAAGTATATCAAAATTTTTACTCTCCTAAATCAGAACGAAGTGGAAGCGTTGATTCAGGAGCAAGATGTTGCACCAAATTTAAGGCCATTGCAGAAACGCCTCGCAAAAGAGGTTACCTGTATGGTTCATAGTGAAGATGAGTACAATATGTCTGTTGAGGCATCGCAGATTCTGTTTGGTAAGGCGACCACCCAAAGTTTGTCGAAGCTAGATAAGGAAACTTTCCTGTCGGTGTTTGAAGGCGTGCCGACTTTTGAAATCGACCGTAGCAAGCTCGATGAGGGGGTGCCGGTTGTCGAATTGCTCGCTGCTGAAACTGCGGTTTTTCCATCTAAGGGCGATTTGCGTCGCACCATAAAGGGGAATGGGCTTAGCTTGAATAAGGCTAAGCTGGCAGATCAGGAATATGTTGTTACCAGTGAAGATCTGATTAATGGATCCTACCTTCTGATACAAAAAGGTAAAAAGAATTACTACATTATAGAGGCTATGTGATTGTGGCCAAGTCGTGAAATTGGTTCAATGTGATCTTCAGTTTTGCGGCTTGGTAGCTGTTGTTTGTTACGCATTAAATGTAGTTGAAATTTTTATTTGAAATAAAGCTTTTTGGTGATTGACAGTGTCCTTTGAGTTCTGTATAACTCTTTCTCGCTGCAACGAGCAGCGCGGATAGGAAAAAGCAA
>NBLY01000113.1 GCA_002084665.1 Desulfobacteraceae bacterium 4572_35.2
CCACTGATAGCCGCAACGGGGTGAGCCGTTGCAATGCCAGTTTTAGCAGCCACTTCGCCATCAAACAAGCGTACCAACATCCCTTTACCACACGCTAGATCGGTAATGTGTCCGGCTTGGCAGAGGGCATCTTCGCTCTCTAACATATTGTGCTCAGCGCAAAACTCATTGGGATCAACTGCATGACCGTGGCTGGCATGGGCATCAGCATCCTCGTCAGCATGCTCATTTTCATCATCATGCGAGTCGAACTCTGCTGCGTTATGGTCATGACCAGCATGAGGATCACTTTCCTGAGATGAGTAATTTTTTTCATAATTTTATCCTTTATTTTCAGTAAACTCATTGCCCAACAAGCGACCAAGTTCACTAAATTGTTGATGATAGCGGGTCAACGCTTCGATGTAGCGATCTTCACTATCGAACAAGCGGCCCTGTGCATCGAGCACCTCAATCACACCAAATTTTCCTTGAGTGTAACCATAAGAGATCGCTTCGAATACCGTTTGTGCAGCGGGGATCAAGTCGGAGGTTAATGCCTCAATCTCTTGACGAATCAGCGTTGCGCTACGGTAGGTGGTGATCACTTGTTGCCGTTGTTGCTGGCGTAGAGCATTGCCCTGTGCCTGCGCTTGTGATGCACGTAGGCTGGCTGCGGCAACGCCACTCTTGTTGCGATCAAACAACGATAAGGGCATACTCAGTCCTGCTAATAACGCCGTATCATCGTTAGATCGATCATTTTTCAAGCCGAGTTCAACAGTGAGATTATTGACTCGATTGGCTTTTTGGAGTGCCAATTCAGCTTGCGCTAATTGATGTTGCTGGTGACGCAAGATCAACAGCGGTGAGTGATCGAGCTGTTGCTCTATTACGTCCCACTTAGGCAATTTTGGCATCACCCGCAGGTTGCCAATCACCTCACCGAAATCATCTGCTTTGCCATTCCAACTGCTGGCTAACACCACACGGCTATTGTCTAAAGTGGTGAGTGCAGTCTGATAACGGATTTGAGCTTGAGTCGCCAACGACTTAAATCGCAATGCTTCAATCGGTGCTTTTTTACCCGCAGCGACCGCTTCATTTACAATGGATAGCACTGCTGCGGCTTGATCGAGCTGGTTTTGTGCCAGCTTTAACTGCTTATTAGCCACCAACACCGCAGTAAAGCGCTCTTTGGTTTCACTGATAAGGTCGGAACGTGTCACCGCGAGCTGTTGCTCGGCCACACGGCGTTGCTGTGCTCGGCCAGTTGTTGGCGCCGCGCGCGCTTACCGCCGAGCTCCACAACTTGACTTAGCGACACGGTCGCCTGCATCGAATCGCACCCCAAATAGTCACCGCTACCGCCAAACTCTTCCACTTCAACAGCGAGTTCGGGGTTGGGTCGCACTGCGAACTGTTGCCCTTCCGCGTCTGTGGCCAGCACAGCGTGCTGCTGCGCTTTAAGTTGTTCATTTTCAGCCAACATCCACTGGAGTGCGTTATCGATGGTGATGAAAGTGACGACAGGTGATGGACTTATGGTGTTGTACTGTTGATTTTCAGTTGCGTTATGCGCTGCTGTCGTAGCCTCAATGGCACCCTCAGCGTTTGCACCGTGCTGTTCAACGGCAAAGCAAGGGAGTGAGAAGGATAGACAAACAACGCACGCAACAAAAGCAAACTTAGCCTGTTTAGGCATCGTTGCACCTCCACTTTATGATTATTTATTCAATATAGTGCGACAAAATCTTGTCACTAATGTGGGAAAAACTAGAGGATGGATCGTAGGTTAATTCAGCAGAACAATCGTGCGGTGGTGGAGTATCTGATCACGGATGCGTGGCACAAAATCTGCGCCAACGCTCTGTGGTTGTAATGGCAAGGAGGCCACACGGAGAAACGACTCATCAACAGATGGAGCCAAAACAAGAGTGTCGAGGGACATTGAAACATCGCGCAACCGATTCGAAGCGTAACTACTGCTGGGCAGTAGATCTAAACAAGGGCCACAATGATCAACGGTAAACTCGCTGCTCAACACATCATGCTGTGATTTATGTTCATCACAAGCCGAATCATGCGCTGGCTCAATAACGGTGTGACCATCAATACCAAAACACCACACGTAACTATAGCCACTGGTCTGACCAACCAGCATGATCAGTATAAAGCTGAAGATAAAAACAAGGTGTATGAAGCGAGTACTTTTAGTCATTTCATCACAATATGCGATCATGACCTTTTTAGTCAATGATAAAAAATAACAACAAACCTCTTCGATTCAACACGATTCTACTCCGCCAAAGTTGTCAGTCAGCAGCGACACTTCAACAAAACTTCACAACAAAAAAAACATTTGTACCATCTTGAAACACCAGCCTCTCAACAGCGCACTTAAACACAACAACATAAAACCCTGCCCAAACAAGAGGTTAACCATTTTCTACACAACGTAAACAGTTTTGGTTCACCCTTTGCATCACGACATGCTACTGCGTTTACAAAACATTTTGTGCTGTTATGAAAATACTAACAACACAATCGTCTTACTTTTGTTATAGTCAGTCGCTAAAAAAATAAATCGGAATCGTGGAAGACGGTGTAAATCCGTCACGGACCCGCCACTGTAATCGTTAGTCATACCGACTAACGTAAGTCAGATACATGGCCGATTAATTTGTTCGCTCGTCTCCGTGGTATGAGATGTTAGAACAAATGCGTGGATTAAATACGGAATCCCCGCAACCTATTTAAAATAGGTTGCGGGGATTTTTTTTTGGCCTGGGGGGTACTTCATTGAAGCACAAACAAATCACTCTCATTCGCCATGGTGCCTTAGAATCAGACCTCGATGGGTGCTATGTCGGCCATTTAGATGTGCCGTTGAGCAATGAAGGGCAGTCTCAAGCGAGAAAGCTTGCTGAGCGTCTGACAGATCAAAACATTGACTGTCTATGGTGTAGTCCGGCACTACGCGCTCAACAGACCGTAGCTCCAATAACCGAACAATTAATACGCCCTTGCACCATCAAGGCTCAACTAAACGAGGTGAACTTCGGGCGCTGGGAGGGGCTAACGTTTAAACAAATTTGCGCTAGCGATCCTGACTTGGTCGACCAATGGGCAAAATATTCCGATGATTTTTGCTTTCCTGACGGTGAATCACAGCACCATTTTCAACAGCGGGTTACCGAGATTGCGCAGCAGATCCATAACAATTCTGGCCACCTTGCCTTAGTAACTCACGGCGGAGTAATTCGCGCACTACTATGCCAACTACTCGGTTTTACTAACCAAGACTACTTAAAGTTCGAGATCAACAGGGGCTCTTTTGTCACTTTAACAATACGAGACCAACATGCCGTTTTAACAGGACTTTATAATGACTGACAACTCTAGAAACAGGATTATATACATCAGTGGCGGTTGCCGCAGTGGCAAGAGCCGGTACGCTGAACAACGCGCTGAAACCTTAACGGGTAAGCGCAGCTATATTGCCACCTGCCCAATTATTGATGCCGAAATGGACGGCCGCATCGCCTTGCATCAGCAACGACGCGCAGGCAAAGGCTGGCTAACCGTTGAGGAGCCGCTGGACTTAGCCCAAGCCTTAATGGATACCGCTGACAGCGCTGTCGTTCTTGTTGATTGCCTCACCTTGTGGATCAACAATCTTCTTTACGAGGCCGACTGCCAAGATCAAACCATAAGCGAAGTGCAGATAACTCGCTGTTGCCAACAGGTTATTGAAGCGTGCAAGGCAGGAGATCGAACTATTATTTTCGTTACCAATGAACTGGGGATGGGCATTGTTCCTGCCGATGCTAGCTCACGCCGCTACCGCGATTTAGTTGGCCGCTGCAATCAAACCCTTGCTGGCCAAGCCGATGAGGTGGTGTTTATGGTTTCAGGGCTGCCACTTTTTTTAAAGGAGAACTCACCATCATGACAGGGCAAAAACAATCATTACTCGACATAACCATCAATCGAATCGTCCCCAGTGATACGGCCATGCGCCAAACAGCCCACGAACGCTTGAATCAACTGGCTATCCCCCATTGGGCACTTGGTCAGATGATGGATCTTGCCGAAGATTTAGCCGCAATGACCAGCAGTATGCGGCCGACAGTCAAACGCAAATCCATTGCGGTGATGGCTGGCGACCACGGCATTGTTGCCGCTGGGGTGAGTAAATTTCCCCAAGCGGTTACCGTTGAGATGGTGCGTAATTTTGTTAACGAAGCAGCCAGCATTAACGCCCTAGCGCGCCAAGTTGGTGCCAAAGTGGTTGTGGTCGATGCCGGTGTTGCTGGTGACTTAAGTGAGCTTGAAGCCAGTGGTAAAATTATTGCAAAAAAAGTGGCGTTCGGTACGGCTAACTTTGCTGAAGGGCCAGCCATGACAGGCGAGCAAGCGCTTCAATCGCTTGAAGCAGGAATCGAGGTCGCGCAGCAACTTGCTGAAACCACTGATCTCTTTGGTACTGGCGATATGGGCATTGGTAACACCAGCCCATCGAGTGCCATCATCGCCACCTTGTGTCAGCGCACCATTGCCGACGTAACTGGCCGTGGTACTGGCCTTGACGATGCACAGCTCGACGCAAAAATTGCCACTCTCGAAAATGCATTGAAACTCAACCAACCGAACCCAGACGATGGCCTTGATGTTTTAGCCAAGGTGGGTGGTTTTGAAATTGGTGCCATTGCCGGATTGATTCTTGGTGCCGCAGCACAAAAGGTAGTGATTGACGGCATCATCTCCACCGCTGGCGCACTCATCGCAGCCAGCCTGTGCCCCGCCAGTAAAGACTACATGATTGCCGGTCACCGCAGTGTTGAGCAGGGTCACCATATCGCCTTAGAACACCTAAACAAACAACCATTACTCGATCTACAATTACGCCTTGGCGAGGGAACAGGAGGCCGCAGTCAGTCAGCCTCAAAATATTTAAACTTTTCTAACCGCTATTTTAGCGCATAATAAGGAGAAACATCACATGCTCACTCAAGTTGAACAAGCCGTAAAAGGACTAATTAGTCCACAGATGGAAGCTGTTGCTAAAGCTGAAGGATTCACCCCTGAACACATCCGCGACATGGTTGCCGCTGGCAAGATCGTTATCCCTTACAACACCAACAGCAAGCCAAAAGCCGTTGGTATCGGTAAAGGTCTGCGTACTAAAGTTAACGCATCCATCGGCACCTCGTCCGATATCATCGATTACGAAGCCGAAGTTCGTAAAGCCAAAGTCGCTCAAGAAGCGGGAACTGACACCCTAATGGAGCTGTCTGTCGGCGGTAATTTAGACCGGGCATTTATGGCGGTTCACTGTGGTATCAACCGTTACACTATCGAACGCCTACGAAAGCAAAACTACCGCTACGGTGGTTTGGTTTCCAAAGGTGGCACCACCATGGTGTCGTGGATGGAGAAAAACAACAAAGAGAACCCACTCTATGAGCACTTTGACCGCGTCATCAACATCTTAAAAAAATACGATGTTTGCCTGTCGCTCGGTAACGGCCTACGCGCTGGTGCCATTCACGACAGCCATGATCGCGCGCAAATGCAAGAGTTAATCATCAACTGTGAGCTGGCACAACTCGGCCGCGAGATGGGTTGCCAAATGCTCGTCGAAGGCCCCGGCCACATGCCACTCGACGAAGTTGAAGCGAACATCATTGTCCAAAAGCGAATGAGTAACGAAGCGCCATACTACATGCTCGGACCTATCTCTACCGATATCGTTCCAGGTTTTGATCACATCAGTTCCGCTATCGGCTCAGCTCAGTCTGCCCGTTACGGTGCCGACCTGATCTGCTACATCACCCCAGCAGAGCACTTGGCCCTGCCAAACGAAGAAGATGTACGCATGGGCGTTCACGCTGCTCGCGTTGCCACCTACATCGGCGACATGAACAAGTACCCTGAAAAAGGGCGCGAACGTGATAAGCAGATGAGTAAAGCCCGTCGCGACCTCGATTGGGACAAGCAGTTTGAGTTATCACTGATCCCTGAAGAAGCGAAGAAGATTCGTGATTCCCGCGTACCGGAAGATGAAAAGACATGCACCATGTGTGGTGAGTTTTGTGCCGCTAAAGGTAGTGACAAGCTATTTAAGGCTGATTTGGCTGGTGATAAAGTTTAAAGGCTGAACGTTTCGCCCCGGATCAGCAATGATCCGGGGCAAGAAAAAGTAGAGAGGCACACAGTACCAATAACCTCTATGCCTTTATGACGTAATTGAACCGATTTGGAGGTCGAGAGGCCGACGAACCGCGCTGATTGGCAAGAGGGAAAAAGACTCATTGTAGGTAGAGTGCGGCCCGCTGCAAGCGTGAACTTTAGGCCATTTTTTGCTTACTTTTTTGGGGCCTTGGAAAAAAGTACGTCGCAGTGTGAGGGCGAGACCTCACGAACTTGATTTAAAAGTTTAAA
>NBLY01000011.1 GCA_002084665.1 Desulfobacteraceae bacterium 4572_35.2
TATAAACTCCCCCCTTGGAGCCATTGCATATTGCCTGCGGCATCTTTAATTTTAAATTGACCGAGTTGAGCAAGGAATATAATGATAGCAAGACCGTTAACAAAGCCAAGCATAACGGGATGGGGGATAAGTCGGACAAATTTTCCGATTTTGAGAACCCCTGCACTAATTTGGATAATCCCCATCAGCACCACGGTAGCAAACAGATATTCAATACCATAGCGGGCAACAAGGTCAACCATAACAACGGCCAGTGCACCTGTCGCTCCAGAGATCATACCAGGACGACCTCCAGCTACGGAAGTAATGAGACCAACGATAAAGGCTGCATACATACCAACCAATGGTGGCACACCAGCGACAAAAGCAAAGGCTACGGCTTCAGGTACCAGTGCCAAGGAAACAGTTAAACCAGATAAAAGGTCGTTTTTGTAACAAGCTGTTTTACGAGCTAAAAGTTCGAACATGAGGATCCTTTGTAGAAGAAAAAAGACTTTGCTCTTTTATAGTATCTAATGCATCGATTTTGTCCAAAGCATAACGAATATCACTCTCTTTAGCGCCATGTGTCATGATGATAATCGGTACACAACCACCGAGTTGTCTTTCTGGTTGCACCATCGAACGAATACTGATATCTGACTCACCTAACAGTGTTGCAATTTGGGCGAGCACCCCAGGACGATCTTCAGCCATAAAGCGAATATAGTAATGACTTGAGATATCTGCCATTTCACGAATAGGTAGTGTCACAATCTTGTCGGTCTGGTAGCCCAGTGGCGGCGTCATCGTCTTACTACCACCGGTAATGGAACGTGACAAACTAATGACATCGCCCAAAACAGCACTTGCCGTTGCATCCATACCGGCACCGCTGCCATTCAACATCACAGGGCCGACAAAATCACCTTGAAGGCGGACAGCGTTCAACACACCCTTAACATCAGAAAGAGGATAACTATCAGGAATCATAGTCGGATGTACCCGTGCCTCAATAACACCATCCTCTTTTTTGCCAATAGCGAGCAACTTAATCTGATAACCAAATTGACGCGCATAGTGGATATCTAATGAAGTGATTCGTGTAATACCCTCAGTGTATATCTTATCAAAATCAACCCATGTACCGAAGCACATCGAAATTAAAATTGATAATTTATGTGCGGTATCAATCCCCTCGACATCAAAGGTTGGATCAGCTTCAGCATAACCTAATTTTTGTGCATCAGACAACACGGCACCAAAATCTTCACCCTCTTCGGTCATACGAGTCAGAATGTAATTACAGGTACCATTAAGAATACCTGAGACATCACTAAACTCATTGCCGCCCAAGTTTTCCCGTATGGCCGCCAAAACAGGAATACCCCCGCCAACAGCAGCTTCAAGAAGAATACTTACACCATTTTTATCAGCAATCTGCAGCAACTCTTCACCATGAATTGCCATAAGAGCTTTATTGGCTGTGACAACATGTTTGCCATGCTCTAACGCCTTAATGACAAAGGTTCGCGCAGGTTCGTAACCACCGATAAGTTCAATAATAATATCAATATCAGGATTGGTCAGGACACTATTTGCATCATTGATCAAAACACCTTCGTCGAGGACAACACCACGATCAGTTGTCACATCAAGGTCGGCAATGGATGCTAACACGAGTTTTGCACCAAGACGCTGTGAGATGAGTTCAGTGTTTTGTTGAAACATTCTCACTACACCAGTGCCAATGGTACCAAAACCGAGTAACCCTACTTTTAGCTCTTTCATCTCACCCTCAATCTAGGAATTAGATTTAACTTGTTTAGCCACTTTATCGAGTACACCGTTTAAGAAAGATGGCGTATCTTTTGTCCCATAGCGTTTTGCAATCTCTATAGCTTCATTGATAACCACCCCAGCAGGAGTTTGAGGCATCGACATCAACTCGTAACTCGCCATGCGCATCAGTGATAAATCTAAACGAGGCATACGATCAAGAGCCCAGTTTTTCGATGTTGAAATCAACACCTTATCGATCTCTTCAAGATTTTCGTAAACACCGGTGACTAATTGCTCAGTGAACTCAATGACATCAGCGGGCAAAGAGCTATCTACTTCCTCTGGTTCGCCTAAGACATCGGCACTAAAGCGAAAATTTAGCCAGAAATCACTCAGAACTTTCTCAAGCGGCTCCTCCTGATCGTAGAGGCTATACAACACTTTTACCGCATACTCACGCCCGTTACGTCGTGACCCAAGACTCATCAGTTTAGGCTCTTAAAAAGGTTAACCATCTCGATGGCTGTGGTTGCGGCTTCAAAACCTTTATTGCCAGCTTTGGTGCCAGCTCTTTCGATCGCTTGCTCGATAGTATCTGTTGTTAAGACACCAAATGCAACCGGTACACCTGTAGCAAGACTTACCGATGCCACCCCTTTTGTTACTTCGTTGCTCACATAATCAAAATGGGGAGTTGCACCACGGATAACAGCGCCAAGACAGATGATCGAGTCATACTTTTTTGCACCAGTAGCCAATTTTTGAGTAGCAAGAGGAATTTCAAATGCCCCTGGAACCCTGACAACATCAATGTCGGCATCACGAGCACCATGTCGAACTAAGGCATCAATAGCCCCTTCAACGAGGCGCTCACCGATAAAGCTATTAAAGCGACCGACCACAATGGCTACTTTATGTCCCGTAGCATCGAGCTGACCTGAAATGTTATTTACCATGCGTATAACTCCTAACTATTTATTGTAATTAAATATTTTCGAGCAAGTGGCCCATTTTTTCTTTTTTGGTTTTCAGATAGCGTTCATTGACTTTAGTCGCTGACATCTCAATTGAAACACGTTCAACAACTTTAAGACCGTACCCTTCCAAACCGATAATCTTTTTTGGATTATTCGTCATCAGGCGGATATTTTTCAAGCCAAGATCTGCTAAAATTTGAGCACCGATACCGTAATCACGTAGATCAGCCTTAAAGCCAAGCGCTTCATTTGCCTCAACGGTGTCATGACCACAATCCTGTAAAGCATAGGCCTTGATCTTATTCACTAGGCCAATGCCGCGCCCCTCTTGGCGCATATAAACAACGACACCTGCACCAGTCGCATCAATTTGAGCCATCGCAGCTTGAAGTTGCTGACCGCAATCACAGCGTTGTGAACCAAAGACATCACCTGTTAAGCATTCAGAGTGAACACGTACCAAAACGGGGGTGTCTGATGTGATATCGCCTTTGATCAAAGCAATATGCTGTGCATCATCGACATCATTTTCATAGACAATCATTTTAAAATCACCACCAAAATGGGTAGGAACCTCCGTTTCAGCAGCGCGATGAACTAAAAGCTCTTTACGCATCCGATATTCAACAAGATCAGCGACTGAGACAATTTTCAGGTCATGCTTTTGGGCAAACTTTTGCAAGTCAGGCATACGCGACATGGTGCCATCATCATTCATCACTTCACAAATGACTCCAGCAGGTTTAAGCCCCGCAAGACGAGCGAGATCAACAGAACCTTCGGTTTGTCCGGTACGAACTAAGACACCACCCTTACGGGCGCGTAAGGGAAAAACGTGACCGGGACGAGCTAAATCAGCAGCAATTGAATCATCATCAACGGCCACACGAATGGTCTGTGCTCGATCGGCTGCGGAGATACCCGTTGTCACACCACGCTTCGCTTCAATCGATACAGTAAAACCGGTGCCAAATGATGAGGTATTATCTGTAACCATCATCGGTAGATCGAGAAAATCGGCACGATCTTCAGTTAAAGAGAGACAGATAAGTCCACGACCCTCTTTAGCCATGAAGTTGATCGCTTCAGCAGTAACCATTTCAGCTGCCATGGTCAAATCACCTTCATTTTCACGATCTTCATCATCAACCAGAATCACCATTTTACCTTGGCGCATATCCTCTAGTGCTGCTTCAATTTTAGCTATTGTCACAATCTATAACCTTTCCATAACCAGCAATATTAATGTGCTGGAAACGATAGAATACTATAAGAATTAAACAAATCCATTTTGAGCAAGATGCTCCATAGTCAATGATCCAGTTGAAGGGCTAATGCGACCCATCATCAACTTTTCAACATAACGAGCGATAATATCCGTTTCAATGTTTACCTTACAACCAATTTTAATATTATTGAGTGTCGTTTTAACCAAACTATGCGGAATAATCGACACACCAAAGGTCTCTTGAGTGACCAAATTCACCGTTAAACTAACACCATCAATGGTGATTGAACCCTTCTCAACAACATAACGTAGCGTATTTTCAGCAGCACGAAATGTGAAGAGTGTTGCGTTGCCATCGTTCTGACGACTGATAACCTCTGCGATGTCATCAACGTGACCACTAACTAAATGTCCACCTAAGCGATCTGATAAACGTAACGCCCGCTCTAAATTAACCGATGAAGCGGGGGATAATTGCGCAAGGCTAGAACTCGACAAAGTCTCAGGAGAGACATCGGCAACAAATGACCCACTGCCCAACCCGACAACGGTGAGACAGATCCCGTTCACAGCAATACTGTCACCAAGATCCACTTCACTTAAAGGTAATTGAGTAGAAATTTCAAGCCGAGCACCACCACTACTCTGACGCAGGGAGCGGACAGTACCAACATCCTCAATTAGACCGGTAAACATGATACAACCTCACCTTCAAACAAAATATCATCACCGAAGTTCTGCGTTCTAACCTCTTTCAGCTCTAGTGCTTCCGACAGTTTAGTCACACCTTTACCAGCAAACAACCCTTTAGCATCATTGCCACCAATTAACTTTGGTGCTAAATAGATCATAACGCGGTCGATCAGTTTTTTAACAAAAAGTGAACGATTTAAAATAGCGCCACCCTCGACAAGCACACTTTGAATATTTTTCTCGCCAAGTTTAATCAACAATGATTCAAGATCAACCTGATTATCGTCACACGGTAGAACAAGTACTTCAACGGTAGGATTTTCTTTTAATTGTTCAATTTTATCATGGCTAGCCAACCCTGTTGTCGCAATAAATGTTTTAGCTGATGAATCGAGATGCAAAATTGTTGCATCCAACGGAATCCGCAACTGTGAGTCAACCACGATCCGGATAGGATCTCGACCAGCGTGCGATAATCGGGTCGTTAAGCGAGGATCATCCTGTAACACAGTACCAACACCAACCATAATTGCATCAACGCGATCACGTACGTGATGAACATGTTGACGACTTTTCTCGTTGGTGATCCATTGTGAATCACCTGTGGAGGTTGCTAAAAAACCGTCTAGTGTTAATCCAGCTTTAAGAATCACTAACGGTTTGCCCGTCGTAATATGTTTCACAAAAGGGGCCAAGAGGTGACGACACTCTTGTGCACAGACACCGACAGTAACCTCAATACCTGCGGATCTTAAACGCTCAAGACCACGGCCACTCACCAGTGGATTTGGATCTTCAACGCCGACAAACACCCGAGATATCTGAGCAGCAATAATCGCTTCGCAACAAGGGCCAGTTTTACCCTGATGTGAACATGGTTCAAGGGTGACATAAATATCAGCCCCTTTACACAGATCACCTGCATCACGTAATGCAAAAATTTCAGCATGAGGTTGCCCCGCCTGGGGATGAAAGCCACGGCCAACCACTTGTCCATCAACCACCACTACCGAGCCGACAGCAGGATTCGGAGCTGTTCTACCCACCCCCTGTCGGGCTAATTCGAGTGCTTGACGCATGAAAGCAGAATGGCAACATTCAGCGTGATCATTGTGGGAAGATAAAAACAAGGTAAATTATTCCTTAGGCAAGCTTGGAGTTTGTCCGCCAAGAATATCCTTCAACTCTTTCATGAACTCGTTAATATCTTTGAACTGACGATAAACAGAGGCAAAACGGACATAGGCTACCTCATCAAGTTCATGGAGTTCCTGCATTACGATTTCACCAATACGACTAGCGGGAATCTCACGCTCTGGACTCTCTTGAAACGACAGTTCCATCAGTTCAACAAGCTTTTCTATTGTTGCAATTGACACAGGTCTTTTTTCACATGCCCGTTGCATGCCACCGATGATCTTTTGACGATCAAAAGGCTCTCGTCGGCCATCCTTTTTAATGACTAAAGGGAGAGTATCTTCAATTCGCTCATAAGTGGTAAAGCGACGGTCACACTCTGAACATTCACGACGACGACGAATATTGTTGCCCTCTTTCCCTAGACGAGAATCCACAACACGGGTATCGATACAGGTGCAAAAAGGGCATTTCATAGTGACAACTTTCACTTAAGCAAATAATAAGTACGAACTATGTATTACATAAATCTTACGTAGTAGTAGTTGCTGGATGCCGCAAGCTCATCAGGATAACCATCCATGTATACAATTTTTTTAATTCCAGCATTAATCAACATCTTAGCGCAGATGACACACGGTGCATTAGTACAATAAAGAGTGCTATCCGCAATATTGACACCGTGTTTTGCTGCTTGAATAATAGCATTTTGTTCAGCATGCAAGCCACGACAGAGCTCGTGTCTTTCACCCGAAGGGATATTCAACTGCTCACGCAAACAACCAGTTTCACTACAGTGCCGAATGCCAGATGGCGTGCCATTATAACCTGTGGTCAGAACATTTTTATCTTTAACAATGACAGCGCCAACTTGGCGGCGCAGACAGGTCGAACGACTGGCCACCAAGCAAGCAATATCCATAAAATATTTTTCCCACGATGGGCGGTCCACGTTATTTTAACCGGTCCGCATACAGAGGGAACTGCAAGCACAACTCTTTTACTTCTGCACGAATTATTGCCAACACCTCTTCATTTTCTAAATTATTCAGAGTACGGTCGATCCACTCGGCAACTTTAGCCATCTCAGGCTCTTTTAAACCACGAGTTGTTGTTGCCGGAGTCCCAATACGGAAACCACTAGTTACAAATGGTGAACGAGTATCAAAAGGAACCGCATTCTTATTAACCGTAATGCCAGCCTTCTCTAAAGCCGCTTCAGCAACCTTACCCGTTATATCTGTGCCACTGAGGTCAACGAGGATCAAATGGTTATCAGTACCACCTGAAACAAGATTATAACCACGCTCTAGCAGGCCAGCGGCAAGAGCTTTGGCATTTCTAACAACCTGTTGCGCATAGGTCTTAAATTCAGGTGCCAGTGCTTCTCTAAAAGAAACAGCCTTTGCAGCAATGGCATGCATCAACGGACCACCTTGACAGCCAGGAAAAATACTACTATTGATTTTTTTAGCATATTCTTCACGACATAAGATCATGCCACCACGCGGACCACGCAATGTTTTGTGAGTTGTCGTAGTAACGAATTCAGCATAAGGCACTGGATTTGGATGTTCTCCAGCGGCTACAAGTCCAGCAATGTGAGCCATATCAACCATGATCGGTGCGCCAACTTTATCAGCGATTTGACGAAAAGCTGCAAAATCGATGGTACGAGGATAAGCACTTGCGCCAACGACAATCAATTTCGGTTTATGCTCTAATGCCAACGATTCAACTTCATCATAATCGATGATACCGGTTTCTTTTTTCACCCCATAAGGAACAATATTGTAGAGCTTACCGGAAAAATTTACAGATGAACCATGGGTTAAATGACCACCATGAGCCAGATTCATACCTAGTACAGTATCACCAGCCTGACATGCGGTGAGATAAACAGCCATATTTGCCTGCGAACCTGAATGAGGCTGAACGTTCACATGTTCTGCACCAAACAATTCCTTTGCACGATCAATAGCTAACTGTTCTGCTATATCAACAACTTCGCAACCACCATAATAACGCTTACCGGGATAACCTTCTGCATACTTATTAGTTAACACGGATCCTTGAGCTTCAAGGACAGCTTCACTAACAAAGTTTTCAGATGCAATAAATTCAAGATTATATTCTTGACGCTCTGTTTCATCGATTATATTTTGAGCGATTTCTGGATCAACTTGAGCTAGGTTCTTCATAGAAACCTCCGATATCATAGTAATCTAAATTAAGGTAAATAATTGCTACTCAGACCGTCTATCATTGGTCAATGTATCAATTCTATCCAAGTAAAAACAATGGGCAGACAAAAGTGCCTACCCATTTATATTGTAACTATTTATCAGAATCAACCTCTGAGCCGAGTTGGATAATTTTATTCAACCGGTTCTGGTGTCTGCCGCCTTCAAATTGGCTATTGAGCCACACTTCAACCATGCGACACGCTAATTCAGGTTTTAATACACGACCACCAAGCACAAGTATATTGGCATTGTTATGTTCGCGAGCCATTTGAGCAGTAAACTCATCATGAACCAAAGCAGCGCGAACACCGGAAAACTTGTTAGCAGCAATCGACATTCCTATACCTGTTCCACACACCAGTATCCCCTCTGTTTCATCACCATTAGAGATAGGAGTTGCAACAAGAGCTGCATAGTCTGGGTAATCAACAGAATCATCTGCATGAACACCGAGATCATTCACTTCAATCCCGCGTGACAGAAGAAACTTAACGATAATCTGCTTCAGTTCTAATCCACCATGATCACTGGCAATTAACATATCATCAAACCTATATCTTTTTGAAAAGTAACGTGGCGTTTGTTCCACCAAAACCTAATGAATTTGACATCGCAACATTAACCTTAGCTTGACGAGCAGTATGAGGTACATAATCAAGATCGCATTCAGGCGATGGAGCGTGAAGATTTATTGTTGGCGGGATAACACTTGTCTCCATCGCTTTTAAACAATAAACAGCTTCAAGAGCCCCAGCGGCACCAAGTGCATGACCTGTCATACTTTTGGTAGAACTAATCATTACTTTATTAGCGTGATCACCTAATGCCGACTTGATAGCCATTGTTTCGTACATGTCATTAAAAGGGGTCGATGTTCCATGAGCATTGATATAGTCAATCTCATCGACATTAATGCCGGAATTATTTAATGCCATCTTTATACAACGTGCTGCACCTTCTCCACCTGGAGCTGGAGCAGTAAGGTGATAAGCATCGGAAGTGAGACCATAACCACAGATTTCACCATAAATTTTAGCACCGCGTTTTACCGCTGATTCATACTCTTCCAAGATAACAATACCAGCACCCTCACCCATGACAAAACCATCGCGATCTTTATCAAAGGGACGACTTGCCGCGGTAGGATCATCATTGCGAGTCGAAAGAGCTTTCATAACACAGAACCCTGAAATACCTAGTGGTGTTATGGTTGACTCTGTACCACCAGCGATCATCGCATCGGCATCACCACGTTTGATCATATGGTAAGCATCACCAATAGAATGTGTTCCCGTTGCACAAGCGGATACGGAAGAAAGATTGGGACCTTTTGCTCCGTAACGGATCGATATTTGCCCCGGAGCGAGATTGATGATCAACATTGGAATAAAGAACGGCGATACACGCTTATAGCCGCTTTTATTCAACACATCATGATATTTTTCAATGGCTGGTAATCCACCTAAACCAGAACCGACAAGGACACCAACTCGTTCTGCATTTTCATCAGTGATTTGAAGACCGGAATCTTCCATAGCCATTTGAGCGGCAGCTAGGGAATACTGAATAAAGAGATCCATCTTTTTGACCTCTTTTTTAGGCATAAACTCTGTTGGATCAAAATCTTTAACTTCACCAGCGGTCTGTGCGGGAAGTTCAGAAGCATCAAAGCGCGTGATCAAATCAATGCCAGATTTTCCTTCTGTCAAAGCAGACCAGTTTTTTTCAACGCCAGTCCCCAATGAAGAAACCGCACCAACACCCGTCACAACAACTCTACGCATGATAATGTCCTTTAAATTAATGAGTTAGCAGGATAACTTTGAAGGCGTACTTCAAAACCATTCCAGAATTCAGTCAACAACTGAACTCTGGAATGATAAAAGCAATATTTAAAACAGAAGGAGGATTACATTGTGACATGTAAATCCTCCTTCACGATTATTTATACAAAGATCAAGAATTGCTGCTGACGTATGTTACCGCGTCTTTTACGGTTTGAATTTTTTCAGCATCTTCATCAGAAATCTCAATATCAAACTCTTCTTCAAGAGCCATTACCAATTCTACAGTATCAAGAGAATCCGCGCCAAGATCATCCATAAATGAAGCTTCTGATGTCACTTGATCTTCCTCTACACCCAGTTGTTCTGCAACAATTTTTTGTACTCTATCTTCGGTTGAAGCCATGATGTTTCCTCCATGAATGTGTTAACAGCATAGTAGCTGAAGTGTTTGGTGCCATTATCCAAATATAGTGCTTTGGGAAAGTAATTACATATACATACCGCCATTTACTGACAGCTCATGACCGGTAATATAACCAGCCTGATCGGAAGCTAAAAAAGCAACAGCTGCCGCAACATCTTGTGGTGAGCCGAATCGACCTAATGGTATTTGCGCCGACATCTCATTACGAACCTTTTCTGATAACTCTGAAGTCATATCCGTTTCAATAAACCCAGGTGCTACTGCATTAACAGTAATATTTCTACGAGAGAACTCGCGGGCATTTGAGCGAGTCAAACCCATTAATCCACCCTTACTGGCACAATAATTAGCTTGTCCGATATTACCCATTTGACCAACTACTGAGGTGATATTGATGATTCGGCCATAGCGCTGTTTCGACATCACTTTGGCGACCGCTTGAGTACAAAGAAAAGCACCTTTTAGGTTAATGTCAAGGACAGTATCCCAATCATCTTCCTTCATCCGCGCCATCAACGTATCACGTGTTATTCCGGCATTATTAACCAATATATCGATTTGTCCAAAGGCTTGTTGCGCTGCTGAAACGATCATTTTGACATCGGCAGTTTGACCGACATCAGCTTGAACAGAAATAGCGTCGCCACCGTGCTGTTTAATTTGAGCAACAAGATCCGCTGTATCTTCAGACTTACGACTTACTGCGACAATTTTTGCTCCACAGGAAGCCAAATGCTCAGCAATATTGCGGCCAATTCCTCTTGAAGCACCGGTAACAATAGCAACTCGATCAGTTAACATCATCCTTAAAACTCCTCAACAAGTTAATCCGTTACAGTGCCTGCAATGAGGCAATATTTTCAACATTAGCAACAGGTGTTTTCCGCTCAATACGACGAATTAAGCCACTGAGAACTTTACCTGGACCAATTTCGATAAAGCGATCAACACCATTATCTAACATGTATCGAACTGATTCATCCCAACGCACAGGTGCACTTACTTGGGATATCAATAACTCTTTGATACGGGAACTGTCACTATTAATAGTTGCTTCAACATTTGTCACAACAGGGATATCAATACTAGAGAGTGGAATCGCATCTAAAACTGCTTTGAGTTGCTCTCCAGCTGGAATCATCAAGGCACAGTGGAATGGAGCACTCACAGGAAGGAGCATAGCTTTTCTAACACCATTTTCCTTAGCTAATGCAATAACTCGATCAACCGCAGTGGTGTTTCCAGCAATAACAACTTGACCGGGACTGTTAAAATTTGCTGCCGACACAATCTCACCTTGCTGACCTTGAACACATAACTGTTGTAAAAGTTCTGTATCAATTCCTAGCACTGCGGCCATAGCACCTGTTCCAACAGGTACAGCTTGTTGCATAAAGGTTCCACGCTGACGAACAGTATAGACAGCATCTTTAAACGCCATAGCTCCCGATGCAACAAGTGCTGAATACTCACCAAGTGAATGTCCAGCAACAAAGTCAGCCTGCAGATCTGTTTCTTGCTCTAAAACACGTAAAGCTGCAATACTCATAGTCAAAATAGCGGGCTGAGTATTAGCGGTCAACTTAAGGTCTTGGTCTGGTCCTTCAAAACACATCTTTGCCAGATCAAAACCGAGCGTATCATTTGCTTCTTCAAAGATATGACGAGCTACTGAAAAGTTTTGTGCTAATTCTTTTCCCATCCCAGCATGCTGAGCGCCTTGCCCTGGAAACACAAATGCTAACATTGACGATACCTTTTAAAATCAAACAACCGTAACAGTTGAAAATTAATTTAACTTACCAACGCAGGAGACAAGCACCCCATGTAAAGCCACCACCAAAGGCATCAAGAACAAGAATATCGCCCTCGTTTAAAATTCCCTTGCGATTCGCTTCATCAAGTGCAATAGGAATAGACGCACCAGAGGTATTTCCACACTTATCAACGTTGACATACATTTGATCGTCACGTAGCTTCAAACGCTTCTTAACAGCATCTAAAATCCGCCGATTAGCCTGATGAGGGAAAAGAAGTTTAACATCATCGGTGGTCATGTTGTTTGCATCAAGAGCCTCAACGGCAACATCGTAGAGTGAGCGAACAGCCATCTTGTACACTTCATTACCAGCCATGTGCAAGAAAGGGAGACGTTGTTCGATCCCTGAAACAGTTGCAGGATGTTTTGCACCAAAACCTGGTTGATACAGCAACTCCCAATAGGAACCATCTGAGTGAAGATGCGTGGATAAAATTCCATTATCGCCATCTTGAGCTTCAAGGACTACCGCACCAGCACCATCACCAAATAAGATACAGGTGTTACGATCTTGCCAATCAATAATACGACTAAGAATTTCAGCACCAATAACCAAAGCTCGCTTAGCGGCACCAGTTTGCAAGTATTGTGTTGCTGAGGTCAACGCATAAACAAAGCCACTGCATGCAGCGGAAACATCCCACGCAGCAGCATTAACAGCACCGAGCTTATCTTGCACTAAACATGCTGTGGATGGCCAAGGGAAATCACCAGTGATTGTACCAACAACAACAAGATCAATCTCATCTGCCGTAACGCCCGCCATTTCCATGGCGCGCTGGGCAGCAATGACTGCAATATCAGAGGTCATTTCATTATCTGCCGCAATTCGACGCTCTTCAATACCGGTGCGCGCTGAGATCCATTCATTTGTTGTATCGACCATTTTTTCCAGATCGAAGTTAGTCAACACTTTCTCTGGCAAATATGAACCTGTACCTATGATCCGTGCTTTTTTCACTGAGTATCCCCTTTAATTTTCTTAAACACAATTAAACAGAGTCTAACGAAGGACTATCGATATTTCCAAGAGACTTTAAACTATTCAATTGTTGTACCAGTTCATAAATCATCTCTTTATCGACGCTATTAGCAGCTTGACCAATGGCATTGGTTAGTGCTTTGACATTCGAACCACCATGACAGATGATGCTTGTTTCTTGAATCCCAAGCAATGGGGCGCCACCGTACTCAGCATAATCAACTTTTTTCTTAAAAGCTCGAAAAGCAGGCCGCGCCAAAAGGTAACCAAGTTTTGCTAAAAAGCGGGATTTCAACTCCTTTCGCAACATCTGACTAATTGAATCGGCCAAACCTTCCGACACCTTTAATACCACATTTCCAACAAAGCCATCGCACACTACAACATCTACAGCACCACTATAAATATCACGGCCCTCAACATAACCAATATAGTTAAATGGATACTGTTGAAGACGTAGATGGGTTTCTCTTGTCAGGGCATTACCTTTTTTCTCTTCAGCACCATTAGACAATAAGCCTACACGTGGTGCATTCATCCCCATAAGCTGACGAGCATAAACATCCCCCATGACGGCAAAATGTTCAAGGTGGATAGCTTTGCAATCGACATTACCGCCAACATCTAAAATAAGCGTCTGCCCTTCTAAATTTGGCATTATTGTCGCAATCGCAGGTCGCTCTATGCCGTTAATTCTTTTAGCAACAAACATTCCAGCAGCCATTGTCGCACCAGAATTACCAGCACTGACAACAGCATGAGCATCACCAGCTTTCACCAAATCGTAAGCAACACGAATCGATGAATCTTTTTTCCGTCGAATCGCATCGGAAGCCGAATCATGCATGCCGACAACTTCAGATGCATGATGAATACTGATATGTAAACCTGAGACATCAAACTTTGACAACTCGTTGGTGATCCGATCTGAATCACCAACAAGAACAATTGGCATACCCCATTTACGAGCAGCGCCAACAGCACCCTCCACCTCTACGGCAGGAGCATTATCGCTACCCATGGCATCAACTGCAACAACAATTGATTTCATCAAAGAAACCTAGTCCTCAGTTCCGAGAACATTACGCTCTTTATAAAAACCACAGCTACCACAAGCACGATGAGGTTGCTTAGGCTCATCACACTGGGGGCAAACTGACATACCTGGTGCGGTCAATGAATCATGAGCACGACGCATATCACGTCTTGATTTTGAAGTCTTTTTCTTTGGCACTGCCATGGACTGAATCTCCTTATTCTGTATCTATTTTAAAATGTGACGCCATTGATTATTTATCAACAATGATCATGGCTATATATTGCTATTGATGACCCAGCATCAACAACCGGACAAAAGTAAACCGATTTGACTCTATTTTTCAACCTTAAAATCTTTAAGCACAGCAAAGTTAATACTAACCTTTGCATCAGCACAATTACATTGTGCGCTATTGAGGTTAACACCACAATCAAAACACAAGCCCTTGCACTGCTCAACACAAAGTGGATGATCGGGTAAAAGCAGAAGAACTTGTTGCTGAATCTCTTCAGTAAGATCAATACAATCATCGCTGAACAATTCAAGCCCCATCTCAGCAGCAGATAGTTCAAGTTCTTCACCATCATCACCAGAAACCTGTGGTAGTTCATCCACATAGGTCTGATTGAAACTTGCATTAATTGTTCGCTGAGTTGGAATCAAGCAACGCTTACATGGTATCTCAACCTCAGTAGCAATACGCCCCTCAAGTTCAACCATGCCGCTAATCTTGTGAACACGCAACGTCACAATTATAGGAGAACGAAAAGTACATTCACCACTCTGTTCCAAATCTGCCAACACGGGAAAATGTGATGCAGATTCTTCAATTTGCAACTCCGCGCCACACTCTTTTATTTCACTTACAGTCAATTGCATTGTACGAACCTAAGATTAGAGAAAGCGGTCAGTATAAATATTGCCCTCTTTTTGTCAAGCTAAAACCCATAACAAAATCAACAATCACCGCCTTGATAAATAAACAATAAGTAATTAATATATAGACAAGACTGCAACGAGAACACTTAATACCAAGCAATGCCAACAAGAATATGTTGGGCTTAATTTAATCATTCACTCTAAAAGGCTAAATAATGCGTCATTGCTGTCACATGCCAAAAACATCAAAACTAACAATAAAAAAACAGATAAACGTTAGATATATTCCTTGACAAAAAAAAACTGACACACTTTAAGGCACTTAGCATTTTACTCACAAAAACTGTTGATAACCTGTTGGTAAAGCTGTTAATGATGTCCTTGATTCAGCGTCAAAATCACCTCTCATCATTTTGCACATTTTTTAGGCAACATTATTAACCATATAATTTCACATAGTTAGCTTGATTTGATGATTTCATTTTGAAAATCGTATGATTCTATACCCTCTAGGGTATATTTAAATTAAAACACACACACCAAAGAGGCGAAAATGTTCATAAGACTCCTAATACTCTTCATTTCCATCCCAATCATTGAGATCTACGTGCTTTTAGAGGCTGGTGAGCTCATAGGTTTATGGCCAACCATTAGTTTGATATTTCTGACTGGCATTGCCGGTGCTTACCTAGCACGCACCCAAGGCAGCGATACAGCTAAAAAAATTCAGCTGGCGCTACAAAATGGCGAGATGCCGACAGAGGAACTATTAGATGGTGCTATGATTCTAGCTGGAGGCATCACCCTTTTAACGCCAGGGTTCGTTACCGACCTGATTGGCTTCAGCCTCTTACTACCTGTTACACGAATTTTAATTAAGGAAATAACAAGAAAGTGGCTTAAGCGGATGGTAGATACAGGTCAAGTTCATATCCATTTTCGCCAATAATTACCCTCGTGATCTGACTACTCTTTATAGGCCCATACAAGAAAAACTGGATAGGTGTGCCGTTTCAACCCTCGCTGCTTAACAATACGGTGAGCAATAACTGACCGTGCGTTTGTCAACCCCATCTCATAAAGTTGATCAATGAGCCACGCAGGATCGACACCATGATGTTCAACAACTTGATCGTTATCATGAAAGCTACCATCTTCCATAACCAGATCTGCAAGAGCTAAGACACCACCTGTTTTTAAACCTGCAATTAATGCTTTTAGAGTTGAATCAATATTACAGACATGGTGCAACACCATTGAACTGAAAATAAAACCATAACCTTCGCGAGCAAGAGATGGGATTGTGGTGTCATTATGTTGAGTACTCACATTATCTACATTGGCAGCCAAAGCCTTCTCCTCAACAACGGCCAACATACCTGCGGCACTATCCATTGCTGTCACATGCTTTAATTGTTGCTGCAGATGGAATGTAACTAATCCCGTTCCACTGCCGAATTCTAGTGCTTCCATCTGTCGATCTAATGGAATATTCTCTCTAATCGCCGCTGCAACCGCTACCGCGAGTTCAAGCCGTTGCGGTTTTTCATCCCATGTTTTCGCTACTGCACTAAAATTCTTTCCCTTTGCCATCTCACACTCCATTTATGGTAAATCAATTTTAAAACACAGATCAAAACAACTCACCTTGACCTGAACTACGTTGCGTATCGACATCATGCAACTCACACCAACCAGCAAAAGCGGGGAAATAAAGCGCACAGCGGCAAGGGTGGACTGGATCAAACTGTTCTAAAAACAGAGCATACTGCTGCAACTGCTGCCGATACCGTTGACACTGTTCAGCATAGAAAGCTGACTCAGACTGATGAGCTAACGGTTTTGAAGTCTTATAATCAATAATCCAACGCACACCTTGATCGACAAACGTTCGATCAACAATAAAATTAACCAGTTCCCCTTGATCGTAACCAGTCAATGCCAATTCACACTCAGCCTGTTCATGACCAGCAAGTATCCATTGGCCGCGTTCACTATTAACCGTGCGCTCCAGCATTATTATAATATGTTCAACCGCAGCACCAATGACCGCCTCATCAACTCCCTGTGCTCTAAGCTGCGCCGCAATCAATGGTGCGCACGCTCTAACGCCATCACCCACTACGCTATCAACACCTTGTTTCGCTAACCGCTCCAGCCAACTGTGCGTTACGGTGCCAATGATAGCGGCTTTGCGATTTTCGGCTAAAGGTATTTGTCCCACATGTCTACTCTGCCCTAACTCGCCCTTGCCCAGCGTCTCCTGAGCTCGACAAAGTACTTCACAGCGATCAACCACTGTCGCTACAGGTAATCGATGTAAAAGATTAGGAGCACCCCGTTCAGGATGACAATCTAGCGCACCAATACCATCAAAATGAGACTCAACAGCTGGCCATAATTTTTCCAGCAGTGAGCCTTTTGCTGGTCGTGGCACATCATCTTGATCAAAGTCAGCATGGCCAGAAAGATAAAGATGCCGCTTTGCCCTCGTCACGGCGACATACAATAACCGAGCAACCTCATAGGTTG